>CAYNKW010000649.1:0-1504 GCA_964397845.1 uncultured Anaerolineae bacterium | reverse complement strand
TACTGGCGCAGAATACGTCGCGCCACCACTATCTTGTGCACCTCGTCCGGGCCGTCATAGATGCGGGCGGCCCGCTCGAAGCGGTACCAGTAGGCCAGCGGCAGATTGTCCGTCACGCCCATGCCGCCGTGTGCCTGGATCGCCCGGTCGAGGACTCGTTGCAGCACTCCGGCCACGTAAAACTTGATCAGCGAGATTTCGTTGCGGGCGGCGTACGAGCCTGCCCGATCAATTTTCCAGGCGGTCTGTAGAACCATCAGCCGCGCCGCGTCGATCTCTGCCCGGCTCTCCGCAATCCACGCCTGGACGATCTGGCGGCTGCCCAACGTCCGATCGGGCGCGGTGTGGCGCGTCGCTGCCCACTGGCACATTAGATCGAGGGCGCGTTCGCAGATGCCGATCCAGCGCATGCAGTGGTGGATACGCCCCGGCCCCAGCCGCTCCTGCGCGATGACGAAACCCGCCTCTTCCGGGCCGAGCCGGCTGTTCTGCGGGACGCGGCAGTCATCAAAGAGTATCTCGGCGTGGCTGGCATAGTCGCTGCCCGTCTCGCCCATCACCGAGGTATTGCGCACCCGCTTGAAGCCAGGCGTGCCGCTTGGCACGATGATCATGCTGGCCCGCCGGTAGCGGCTCTCGGCTTGCGGGTTAGTGACTGCCATGACAACGGCAAAGGCCGCGCCGTCCGCCGCCGTGGTGAACCACTTTTCCCCGTTGATCACGTAATCGTCGCCGTCCTTGACGGCGGTCGTGCCCATCCAGGTGGGGTTCGAGCCGGGATAGCCAGGTTCGGTCATGGCGAAGCAACTCCGAATCTCGCCCCCGATCAGCGGCACGAGGTATTTCTCTTTCTGCTCGTCCGCGCCATACTTCATCAGGATTTCCATGTTGGCCACGTCGGGGGCCTGGCAGTTAAAGAGATAGTGACCTATTGGGCTGCGGCCGAGTTCCTCACTGATGTGGGCGAACTCGAGCAGGCCAAGCCCCTGCCCGCCGTATTCTTCAGGGATATGGGGCGCCCACAGGCCCATCGCCCTGACCTTTTCCCGCTTTTCTTCGAGAACCGGGAGCATCTCACGAAAGCTAGCGTTGAGGAAATCGCGCTCCAGTGGGTAGACCTCTTTGTGCATAAAGTCACGGATGACGCGGATCATGCTTTGCGTGTTCTCAGGAATGGTGAAATCCATTAACAGACTCCTTTGACTGATGTGGATGATGGGGCAACGTGGATTCGAGGGACAAGACCTCCGAGGTTTGGCTACACACCAGCGTTTTACCGTGAAAATAGGCCATACAGTCACTTTGCCGGATGATCTTTGCCCACAGAAACCTCGGAGGTCTGGCCTTTTACCCCACGAATCCGCGTAGAGCCTGGATGATCTTTTGAAATGTCAGATCGCCATTGACTGTGGGTCAGTATAGCCCAACCTCGTGCGGAAGTCAAAACTTTGCGGTCTGGGTAGGGACAATGCCTGCCCTGCCTCAAGATATGGGTAATCTCCAG
>CAYNKW010000648.1:0-1521 GCA_964397845.1 uncultured Anaerolineae bacterium | reverse complement strand
GCCGGGCTATGCCGCGCCAGCAGGAACGGGGCGACTAGCCAGAGCGTGCTACCTATCCTGGGGGACCGCAGGCAAGCCCGTTGGCCCCTTTTTTCGCATTGAGGCAAAAGTCGCACTTGCACTTGTCACTCTGAGCGAAGCGAAGAGCCTCGTTCCTCGCATGACTGGTTCCCTGTTTGTACTGTCCTGGACGGTCAGCACCTGTCCTGGACCGACAGGCCCCTGGTCCTTTGACCCAGGGACAAAGGGTACAGGGTCGCTCCGCTCCTCAGAATGACAGAGCGCTGCCAACTGATTGGCGATGTGTCACTTTTGCCGTAATGCCTTTTTTCACGTGATTGATGCTTTGGGAGGCTGGATGTTTGGCAAGTTGATTGGTGTGGACCTGGGAACGGTCAATGTCCTGATATACATCAAGGGCAAGGGGATCGTTTTGCAGGAGCCCTCGGTGGTGGCGATTTCACTGCGCGACAATCGTATCGTTGCTGTGGGCAACGACGCCAAAGAGATGCTGGAGCGTACCTCGGAGAACATTGAGGTCATGCGCCCCATGCGCGATGGGGTCATTGCCGACTATGTGGTGACCGAAGCCATGCTGCGCTACTTCATCGGGCGGGCCGTTGGACGACGGCGTTTTCCCGGACACAAGCTCATGATCAGCGTGCCGGTGGGCGTCACCAGTGTGGAACGTCGTGCGGTGCACGAAGCAGCGCTGCAAGCTGGCGCGCGCGAGGCGTATCTCATCTGGGAACCGTTGGCTGCAGCCCTGGGGGCTGGTATGCCCATCGGCACTCCCACCGGCAACATGGCGGTTGACATTGGCGGCGGCACCAGCGAGGCGGCCGTGGTCTCGATGAACGACATTGTTGTCTCTTCGTCGGTGCGCATCGGGGGTGTCAAGATTGACGAAGCCATTGTCTCCTATGCCCGCAGGAAATACAATCTGATGGTCGGTAGTCCCACTGCCGAAGAGGTCAAATTCCGCATCGGCAGTGCGATCTCAATGGAGGAAGAGATGAGCATGGAGGTGCAGGGTCGTGATCAGGTGGCTGGTCTGCCCAGGACTATCACACTCACCTCCGGAGAAGTGACCGAGGCCATCGCTGAACCATTGTCCAGCATCGTGGCCGTAGTACGCTCTGTGCTGGAAAAGACGCCGCCGGAACTCTCGTCCGACATCATTGATCGAGGCATGGCCCTGGTGGGTGGCGGGGCGTTGCTGCGGGGGATGGATCGTCTGTTGACGCAGGAGACCGGCGTGCCCTGCTACGTGGCCGAGAATCCCATGGCCTGCGTGGCAGTGGGCGCCGGACGTGCCCTGGAGAACCTGCACATCATGCGGCGGAGTCTGCCGGAACTCTAAGGAGTCGTCCAAAAATAACTCCACAGTTTGGCCCGCGTTTTCCCAGTGAAAAGTGCGAAGTTAATAATGGACGACCCCTAAGTACTTGTCCATATAATAACTTTACTTTGTGGCACCGGTTAAGCCCTGTACTGTCCAGTCCAGGACAGTGCGCAGAA
>CAYNKW010000647.1:0-1564 GCA_964397845.1 uncultured Anaerolineae bacterium | reverse complement strand
CTCGCGAGGAGGTCTGGGAACTGGTACGGGACCCGGAAGTGCTGGCTACCGCCCTGCCCGGCACGCAAAGCCTGAACCAGGTCAGTGAAAACGAGTACGAGGGAGAGATGAATGTTCGGGTGGGGCCGGTCGCCGGCGTCTTTTCTGGCCGGGTTGTCGTTTCAGACGAGATACCGCCCGAGAGCTACACGTTGTCGGTGGAGGGCAAGGGCAAGCCTGGCTTTGCCAGGGGAAGCGGCCACGTGCAACTGGTGGATCGAGGTGATGGCACGACGCTCATAAAGTATGAGGGCGGAGTGGAGATTGGCGGCAGAATAGCCAGCGTGGGCCAACGGCTGCTGGACACGGTGAGCAAAAGCATGATCCGCCAGGGGTTAGAGGCTCTGAACAAGGCGTTGGAAGCGCGCGTAGCCAGGTCCGAGGGTCAGGAGGGGATCGAGTACAAGCCACCCTCGGAGGCCGAATTTGCGGCGGCTGTTGCCAAAGATATGGCCGGGCAGGTCCTCTCGTCAAAGATGATGTGGCTCGCGATTGCCGTCGTCATTGTCATTGCCACAGTGGCTGTGATTCTGATTAGCGCAGGACGAGGGGGCTGATCTGGTCAGATCAGGTGGTGGATTGAAAGGATGAAAGATCGGCGCCCGCTGATCAGTCTTTCGGCCTTCCAGAAAACATTACCAGCATGCTCTATCAGTGCAAGTGTCGCTGCTGCTATCCGCGACAAACCTTTCCACGGTCGGGTGTTGAGTCGCTTTCCTGCCGCGTGCAACCTGAGCGACGAGGCGGATGGCGTGGTGAGCCTGGTGACGGTAGACGTGGGCGACGGGCCACTAAACGTGGTAGTGGATGGCCAGGATGCCTTCACAGGCATAGAAGCAGGCATGAAAGCCCGAATTGACAAAGAGGAGACCATCGTCGGCGACAGGCTGGCAGTGGACCTGAGAGAGGCCGAGGCGTGGGATCCAATCGTCACCTGGGGGGAAATCACAACTGCGGCGATGGCAACGCTGTGGGACTATGTACGGGAGCAGGCCAGATCCGAGAGCCTGTTGACCGTCTGGCTGCCGGCGATCCGACCTATGCACGGTGTCCGCATGGCGTTCCACGAGACGGCGCGAGATGCGGCAGAACGACTGTTACTGGCGTTGTGCCGGGGTGATCGGGTGAGTATCACTGCCTCTGCCACAGCCCTGGCCGGACTGGGCCCGGGCGGCACGCCGGCTGGCGACGACTTTTTGATCGGCCTGATGGCCGGTTTGCGCGCCTGGCCCCAGCTTTTGCCCCCGGATGGTCTCTCTGCTGACGATGCCTGTGCGTCTATCAGCCAGGCGGCGATTGTCCGCACGCACGTTTTTAGCGCAGCGCACCTGAGGGCAGTGCAGGCTGGTCAGATGGGTGCTGGCTGGCATTGTCTGGCCGCCGCCCTGGCTGCCAACGACGAGACAGCAATACGGCAGGCAGTCGAAGGTCTGTTGGCCTTTGGTGCAACTTCGGGCGCGGACGCGATGGCCGGCTTTCTGGGACCTTATTTGTTGTCTATTTTCAGGTGATGGTTCATTACCCG
>CAYNKW010000646.1:0-1565 GCA_964397845.1 uncultured Anaerolineae bacterium | reverse complement strand
TGTTGCCTCCTCCAGATGTCATTCTGAGGAGCGTAGCGACCCTGTACCCTGTACCTGTCGGTTCAGGACAGGTGCTGACCGTCCAGGACAGTGCGAAGAATTCCGTTCATGGGCAGCAGGGAGCCTCCTCTTACCAGAAACGAGACTCTTCGCGGAGTTTATCCTGAGCGTAGTCGAAGGGCTCAGAGTGACATAACCTAATGTAATATTGTCAAATGAAGCATCGTTGCCCAAGTCTGTAGATGTCCCAATTCTATCACAGTTTGGCCGATTTGTAAAGGAGATGTATGATAATTTGCCCTGACCCAATCTCATCTCAAATACTTCCCGCGTATTCTTACTGTGGAAAGATAGGCTCCGGTCCTTCGCTGCGTCGGGCGACCTGTGCGGCTTCTTTCTCAGATAGGGGCAAAAACTGGCCGGCGGCGTCGCAGGCCCACCACAAAAGCTCGGCGTGGCCTGGGCTCACCGCGGCGGTGATGGGTTTGGAGAGGGTAAAGCGCAACGCCAGCGTAGCTTCTTCAAAAGTGTCCGCCGGATAGTACCAGGTTTTGGACCATCGGTGAGAAACTCGTACATCCGGAAACATCTTTTTGCCCCCTGGCCTGTCTTGTGATAGAATATGGTCAGCGGTTGGACCGCCCAGACCTTCCCCTCGAATCCACGTTGACCCAGGAATACCGGGCGTGGACGGTGAACGCTGGGAGCGCCCAAAAAGAGAGCAAAAGTGATCAGATAGCTATGCCGACAAACCTTCCCCCAGAGGCTGTTGAGGCAGAAGGGCGATATCGCGCAGCCAAGTCGGTTGTGGAGAAAATCGCCCGTCTCGAAGAATTCATAGGCACCATTCCCAAACACAAGGGCACGGACAAACTAAGGGCCGATCTGCGCAGGCGACTCTCCAAACTGAAAACCGCGTCCAGGACCGGAAAAGGTGTCAGCAAGAGAGATTCTCCTTTCCATATCGACAAGGAAGGCGCGGGGCAAGTGGTGGTCGTCGGTCCTGCCAATGTGGGAAAATCCGCTCTGGTAGCCACTCTGACCAACGCTACCCCCAAAGTGGCGGATTTTCCTTACACCACCTGGAAACCCACCCCTGGAATGATGCCGATGGAAAACATCCAGATCCAGTTGATAGATACACCACCACTGAACAGGGACTATGTAGAGCCGGAATTGCCGGAACTGATTCGAGGATCAGACCTCATCCTGCTGGTTGTGGATTTGCAGACAGATCCAGTTCAGCAGCTTGAGGATACAATCGCTTGGCTAAAAGAACACCGCATCGCGCCCCGCCGTCTTAAAGATCGTTACACCGAACAACGACGCCTGGCCTTCATACCGCTATTAGTGCTGGCCAACAAGAACGACGACGAGAATTCAGACGAGGATTTTGAGATTTTTCGCGAATTACTCGAGGATGACTGGCCTATGCTCCCTGTCTCTGCGACTACCGGTCGCAACCTTGAGCGCCTGAAGCAGGTTGTGTTCGAGCAACTGGAAATAATCCGCGTTTACTCCAAACCCCCCGGCAGAGAGCCCGATCTCGGTGCACCGTTTATACT
>CAYNKW010000645.1:0-1566 GCA_964397845.1 uncultured Anaerolineae bacterium | reverse complement strand
ATTCTGGGCTATCTCGGCGTGGTCTTGGTGGCTCCAAACGTCTTTCGGGGCGACTGGGCGCCGCCGCCATCGGTCCGCTCCCGCTCGGCGCGGACCTCCCTGACCCAGCAGCAGCCGCAGACGCAGGCGTCGCCGCGTCCGCAGGTATCGGCGATGTCGTGGTACTTCGGCGGGGCAACCGAGCCCTCGACCAGGTTGAGCATCTCATGCCAGGCGGGGTCGCTCTTGCCGGAAAAGGACCCTTTGGCGATCTGGCCCCAGCCGCCCGCCGCCACTGGCAGCGGTGCCATCAAGATGCGGCTCTCGGTGGGATTGGCCACGTTCACCAGCGCGGCATACGGCTGGGCGGCCAGTTGCGTCCCGAGCCGCTTGGTGATCGCCTCACGCAGACGCTTCTCGCCCTCGGGCGAGGGCGGCTGCGTTTCGATGCGGTTATGCGAATAGTCGCCATGGAGTGGGGCGTTCACGTCCAGCCAACCCACGACCCGCTGTAAGCTCTCGCGTTCGAGCTCGACGCGCTTCCTGCCCTCCCTATCCGGGTGGCCGTGCAGGAGCATTGTGGCCAAGGTTCCGCCATGGGCGAAGAAGTCCCTGGGCCGACTGGGATACGAGTTGTCGTTCACGAGTTTCACGCGGCCCTTGGCCGTCAGCGCTGCGTAGCTCGATCGGCCGTTGGGCCCGCGGCGGAGCAGGTTGACGTCCCCCTCGGTCCTGCCCAGGCCGTGGCAGGAGATGCAGTAGCGGTCGAGCACGGGCTGGACGGTTCGCATGAAGCTGAAAGCGCCTTCGTAGCGCGGCCCGGCCGGCGGGGTGATCTGCCGCACCTGAGCCTGGAGCAACGGCTTGAGCGGTGGGGCGGCCTCACGCGGCTCGTGGCAGCCGATGCACGAGGCTCGCTCGCCCGGCTGGAGGTACACCAGGCTGCGCATGGTCATCACGGCCATCCCGTTGGCGTCCAGCAACTGAAACTGCATCGGCGTGCCCGCGGGCGCCTCGAAGGCCACGCTGCCGTCCCCCTCCACCGGGACGGTTCCCAGGATCCATCGGCTGGCTGATCAGCTCATTGACCCGAAGGCGCTTGATCGAGCCCCGCCCCAATGGGTGCGAGCACTGGTACACGTTCTGGACGTAGAACACGCCGGTCTTCTCCGACTCGCGTCCGGCTACGGTCGAAGGCACGACCGGCGGCCTCGGCCGCGGCTGCAGCGGGATCGGATCAAAGCAGGAGACATTCGGGTCGCTGTAGATCAGTTCGCGCCCGCCCAGGACGTCAATCAGGTACACCGCGTATTGGGCACCATGCTGATAGGTGCAAAGGAACAGCTCCTCGCTGACCGGCCACGGGGTCCCGGCGCCGAGGGGGAAGGTGAGCCCGGTTCGTTGCCCGCCGGAGACGCGGCAGGGAATGTCATCGGAAAGCGGCATGGCGGTGCGCGTGGTGCCCCGCGGCAAGCCCCCCTCGGGGGACGGAAGCTCCGGAGTAATCGAGATCAACGGCGCCCCGTGGTCCTGCCCCTTGCACGGGTCGATGACGATCAGCGAGCCGAGGGTCTGGCCGTGGTGCGC
>CAYNKW010000644.1:0-1587 GCA_964397845.1 uncultured Anaerolineae bacterium | reverse complement strand
GGCCAGGAATCAAATCACACCACCTGGCGGCTGGCCAAGATGAACCTGGCCATCCGTGGCATCGAGGGCAACCTGGGTAAGGAGCACGCCGATAGTTTCCACCGCGACCTGCACCCCGACCTGAAAGCCGACTATGTGCTGGCCAATCCCCCCTTTAACGACAGCGACTGGCGCGGCGAACGGCTCAAGGACGACCGCCGCTGGCAGTTCGGCACGCCGCCTGCCCGTAACGCCAACTTTGCCTGGGTGCAGCACTTTATCTATCACCTGGCCCCCACCGGCCTGGCCGGTTTTGTCCTGGCCAACGGCTCAATGTCATCCGGCCAATCGGGCGAGGGAGAGATCCGCAAGGCCATCATTGAGGCCGACCTGGTGGACTGTATGGTTGCCCTGCCCGGCCAGTTGTTCTATTCGACGCAGATCCCCGTCTGCCTGTGGTTCATCGCCCGCGACAAGCGCAATGGCCATTTTCGTGACCGCCACGGCGAGACTCTCTTTATTGACGCCCGCAAGCTGGGCGCGATGGTTGACCGCGTCCACCGCGAACTGACCGGCGACGACATCCGCCAGATTGCCGATACCTACCACGCCTGGCGCGGTGACCCCTTTCCTCCCCCGCAAGCGGGGGAGGGCCAGGGAGGGGGCTACGAGGACGTTCCCGGCTTTTGCAAGGCCGCCACGCTGGACGACATCCGGCGCCATAACCACATCCTGACCCCCGGCCGCTACGTGGGTATGGCAAAGGTGGAAGAGGACGATGAGCCGTTCGAGAAAAAGATGGAGCGGCTGACGGCGCAGTTGGAGAAACAATTTGCCGAGAGCGCGCGGCTGGAGCAGGCGATACGTGAGAATTTGCGCGGGTTGAGATATGGAGTTTAAGAATCATCAGGAGATTGACCAGATGCGTATCAATATCAGCAATCTAGAAAAAGCCGTCGAGTCGCTGGCAGTGGCACTGGAAGCATACGATAATTCGCCGTACCAGGAAGGCTCCGCCGAGCGCGAATTGATGCGCGATGGCGTCATCCAACGTTTCGAGTATACCTTTGAGCTGTCGTGGAAGATGCTGAAACGCTACCTGAAAGAATATAGCCTGGAGCGAGTGGATCTTTTGACCAACCGAGACCTTTTTCGGGTAGGTTACGAACAGGGTATGCTGCGTGACGCCGAAGCCTGGTTGGATTTTCTCAAAAAGCGCAATCTGACCAGCCATACCTATGATGCAGCGACAGCCAAAGCGGTCTATCAAAGCGCCAGGGACTTTTTGCAGGATGCTCGCTTTTTGCTCGAGCGGCTCAGAGAAAAAGTATGATAGTTGATCTACGACCCGATCACCTGGAAATCGTGAAACGCATCCTGGCCGAGCGCGTCCCAGAGTATCAGGTGCGCGCCTTTGGCTCGCGCGTGTGCTGGACGGCCAAAGACACCTCCGACCTCGACCTGGTGGTGATGACGGACGCGCCGCTCGGCCTTGCGCGCCTGGCCGACTTGCAGGAAGCGTTCTCCGAATCCGACCTGCCCTTCCGCGTGGACGTGTTGGATTGGGCGGCCACCGGCGTAGAATTCAGGGAGATTATTGAGCAGGAT
>CAYNKW010000643.1:0-1601 GCA_964397845.1 uncultured Anaerolineae bacterium | reverse complement strand
ATATTCGTAGCCAGCCAGTTCTGTCGTCACCGGCGCGTAGCCGGAAACGATCAGCACCGCACGATCCAGTTCGTCCCCCAGGCCACGCATCTCCAGACGCCCCTGCTGAAGTTCGTCCAGCGCCATGCGCCGCACCCGCTTCTCGTCACCCATCTCGATCACCTGCACAATGAACCGTTGTGGCAGGATGTTGTCGGTACGGATGAAACCCTCGCCGTCCCAGCCGTCGTCGCCGGTTTCGGCGTCGTAGGTATAGCCAAGTTCGGGGACGGCAATGTCGTCCACGCAAAAGCCCACACCGTTGACGGCGTCGTCGGTGATGTACTCGAAGCGAATCAACACCGGGCGACCGGCGTAGGCACTCAAGTCAATTTCCTCCATTACCCACTGCGGCTCATCACCGCCGCCGGAGAGGCCCGTGTAAGCAGGGCCAAAGCTGTTCCCCTGGGGATTGGAAGTGGTGGTGTACTTGCCCTCCAGCAAATCCCACGTCTCGCCGCTGTCGGCAGAGATGGCCAGGTATGCGTAATCCCAGTCTTCCTCAATGTCGTACCACAGCCAGGTTTGCAGCGTCGCCGAGGTGAGGCCGCTCAGGTTGAAGGCGCGGGTGAGGCGCATGTCCGAATCGTCACCCCGATTGGAGTACCACTGGTAGCGGCCACTGTGGGCCTCGTTAGGGACGAGCTTGACCTGGGTGGAGCCGGTGAACTCGATAGCCAGGTCGCCCTGCCCTCGCAGTCCGACGTAATCCGCGCCGTATTGGTGCACCGTCGTAGCGCGCTGCACGGGGTACCTGGCGTGAATTTCATCCAACGACGGGCGGTCGGGGTCGAGAACCTCGTAGCCGTAGCGGCCGCCCGCCAGCGCCGGGTCGTCCAGGTAATTCGCCACGCGCCAATCGGCAAAAATTCCCTCAAAAGTGAAGCCGCTGCCTAGATCGTCCAGCACAGCCTGGAAGCCAGCGGTCCCGTTAGCGGGGTGGGCCACCAGGGCCTGCGTCGCTTCCTTGCCAAAGCGATCCAAAAAGTAGGCCATGAGGAGATAACTGCCGCCATAGTTGGGCCCAGCCCCGCCCGGGCTATCCGGCCAGGCGTTGAGCTGCGTGTCGGGGCTGCGGCTGAACAGCCAAGCGGAGCCGCCGACGTCAAAACCATTGAGTTGCGTGGCCAATTCCGACATCCCTTCATTAACCCAGGTGGTCTCGTTGCGGTCGGTGTGCCAATGGATCATGTGCTGGAATTCGTGGGCCAACACGCCGTCGTAAAAGCTGGTGTCCGGCCTCATGCCCCCGTCCAGGTTGATGTAGAACATCTCTTTCTCGTTGGAGAACTCGTTGACCAGGCGGGAGTATTCGTCAGCGCCGGAAAAGTATCCCGCCACGTTGCCCAGCCCGCCAGCGTGAAGGATGTGGAGGTGCACGTCGTTGTCCACGCCGGGCGACCACTCGCTGCCGAAGAAGCGCCGGTTGGTAGGGTAGGACTGCGCTTCAAACCGCTCCGCCGAGCGCTCCAGGGCTTCTTGATCCACCTCGTACCCCTCTTGCACCCACATGTAGACGTGGGGCGTGACGTAGCGCAATCCGGCGGTGATCTGAAAATTTT
>CAYNKW010000642.1:0-1601 GCA_964397845.1 uncultured Anaerolineae bacterium | reverse complement strand
TCCCTGATGTGCTGAATCCTCTGCAAATGGGACAAGATTCTGGACACGGATGCACGCGGATAAACACGGATGAAAATTTGAAAAATCCGTGTTAATCCGTGTTAATCCGTGTCCCATTCCTCTTGTCGGTTTGATGTGAAGCTTTGCTATACTCTTACAACCGCTGCGTCAATCCGTTTGCCTCCCCTTTGTGAGATCTCGCTTTGACGTTGGCGGCATGTGCTCCAGGTAACGCAACCGCTCTTCGATGACCTGCAACAGCAGCAGAATCTGCCCGACGGCTTGTTCCACCGTGAGCGTGCCCCGCCCCCAGCGACGGATGACCTCGTCCAATCCATAAGTGCTCATGAGATACTCCCCCCTTGTTTTGAATCCGTTACCGTGTAAAAGAAGTCAAATTAGAAGCGCAGCCGAATAATAAGCTGCGCTCATTTGTTACGCTCTATTGTAACACGGAAACGTGTTTCTGTCAAGGGGGAATCAAGCCCGCTGGAAAATTTTAAGGTTCGTTGCTCTCGCCTTCTTCTTTCCCCTCCGGTTGGGCCTTGTAGAGAAAGCCAACCCGCTCAGCGATCAGGGTGAGGTATTTGGCCGTGTACCGGCGGGGCTTGTACACGCCCGTTTCCCACTCGCTGATGGTCTGCTGGCGCACGCCAAGTTCCTTGGCCAGGTCTCTCTGAGAGAGGCCCATGTGTGCTCGCAGAGCTTTGATCTCTTCTGGCGACCATTCCACCTCGGCGCGGGGCGTGTAGCTTGGCCGTTGTTGTTGCTGCCCTGGTCTGCGGTTCGGCTTTACGCCTGCTGCTTTAAGCCACTGATATAGTCTCTGAGGCGAGACACCGGCATTAGCGGCGATGGTGGAGACCCTGGTGTCTTTGTCCGTCAGGTAGGCGGCTATGGCCTCCTCTCTGGTCAGTTTCTCGTTCGTCTCCATCGTTTCAATCGTCACGGCGGAAGCCGGTGAGCAGAAAAACATAGTACAGCAGCGTGGACAGCGCCTGGGCCAGTGCCGCGACGTAGGTCAACGCAGCGGCGTCCAACACCTTTTTCGCGCCGGTCATCTGGCGGCCGTCGGCCAGTTGGTGGACCCGAAGCAACTCCAGTCCCCGGCGACTGGCGTTAAACTCCACCGGCAGGGTGATCAGAGTAAAGACGGCAGCCAGCCCGAAAAGGCCGACGCCGGCCCAGGCCAGCTTGGGGCTGAAAAAGAGACCCAGGAAGAACAGAATGGGGCCCACCCAGGAGCCCAGGTTGGCCACAGGCACCAGCCCGGCCCGAAGTTTGAGCGGCGCGTAGCCGTGGGCGTCCTGCAAGACGTGGCCGACCTCGTGGGCCACGATGCTGGTGGCAGCGATGGACCGCCCGTTGGCCACCGCCGGGGAAAGGCGCAGCGTTTTGCTGCGCGGGTCATAGTGGTCGGTCAGGTGGCCGCGTGTGCCTTCCACTTTGACGTGGTAGAGACCGGTGGCTTGCAAAAGGTGCCGCGCCACGTCAAAGCCGGTGAGCCCGCGCCAGTTCTCCACGCGCAGGTACTTTTTGTAAGCCGCTTGCACTTTCATTTGCGCGAAAAAGGCCAGCAAAAGCGCCGGCAGCGCAAAGAC
>CAYNKW010000641.1:0-1629 GCA_964397845.1 uncultured Anaerolineae bacterium | reverse complement strand
TGGGCCGCAGCGAAATGTCTATGGTTTTTTCTTGGGTAGCACGTCTCTAAAGATCTCTGGATGGTCGTCTAAGTACTTGTAGACTCTCGGTGCCATATCGAAAGGTTCGCCGTTATCGAATCCACACTTATACCTGACAAGCCGACCAAAATGAACACGTGGCGATGGAAAGATGATGCCTTTCGTTCGAAGCAACCCAACAACTGGATCAGTTTCATCGAACTCGATTGTTGTCGTTCTGTGCCGGATGAACTGGTAAAGGTACTGTAGCTCGCTCAAGCTTAGATCACGGAATAGACTGCGAACGAAGCGTTTATCGTGTTTCCTTCTGCGTCTTGCCGAAATCCAGTTGTCAAGATTGACCAGCAACGTTATGAGGAGTGTGATGCCCGACGCAATAACGCCCACTCCAATCAGTGTGTCATTGTTGGCCCGCCAGGTGTCGAGTTTGAGAAGATCAAAAACCTGGGGGAAAAGAAAGCTTATCCAAAAGGCAATAGCTACGACCAAGGTGGTGTACAGCACGGTCCTTGCCGTTAGGATAGGCTTGATGATTTTGAGTATATCAGCAATTGTTTCGATTTTCATAAGAGTGTTCTCAATTGACTGTCTTCACGCGAATTGCTGCTGCGGCCTGACCACGTGCGGTGGCGCAGTCTCACCCGCTTTCACTCAAGACTTCATCTAGCCAGTCCAAGATATACTCTGCGATTTCTTCCCAGCCTGGTTCCATAATAACCCAATGAGCATGGTTTGCGAATTCCTTGTAAGTCGAGACGGCTTTGTATTTCTGCGCAACTTTCCGAACAACCGAAGCAGGTGTAATCCTGTCCTCGGTTCCAGCAACAACCAGAACAGGGCAAGTAACCTTCGATTCATCAACCTTCGACGCCCTCTTTGAGTCAAAGAGCCAAAATCCAATTTCGTAAGCTGCCAGGCCGGACTCGTAGACGAACTTGTCAAAAGTTTCTTTTTGCTCCTCACCCGGCAGTAGATGCAGCATCGAATACACCGCCTCATTGAACGTCTGGCGATGGGGCTTTCTCCAAAAGCCCCATTTTGTGAGTGCGCTCCAGAAACTTCTTATTACCGATGGTGTTAAAGCCATAATCCCATGAGGTGATGCAGGAGTCAACAGAACAAGGACTTTGGCCAACCCTCGGCTCCCCAGGATTTGTGTAAGAAGCCCACCCATGGAATGGCCCATCAAGATTGGGGTCGTGTCCAATTTACGGATTTCTTTTTCAAGGTCCTCGGCGTAGTCCAATAGGCTGGTAGTTCCTAATTGAGGATTGGGAACTTTATTCGGCTCCATATCGTGAAAACGTAGTGTGGGGCGAATACAATGATAGCCCTTCTTCTCAAAGTACTCCGCGTAATTCTCCCAATACCATGCACCTCCCCACATGCCATGAATCATCACGATTGTTTCAGACATAGTTTTCCTCCTTGTCCCTCCCGTTGCCGTTCCCCTTGCCATTCCGGTTTGGTTCATAAGCGGAATACGCGGTGTCGGCGTGGGTCTTACGTCGGTGGCTGCAATGGTGGGGCATTGGGGTAGGGCGGTGAGACGTTACATCAACCAAGGCCCGACATCTGCGAGGTCTGTCATTCACCCTCCTCCAGATA
>CAYNKW010000640.1:0-1644 GCA_964397845.1 uncultured Anaerolineae bacterium | reverse complement strand
CCAGGTACATCTGTGGGGCATACCCCGTTAAAACGACACGATTACACTATTTTGAGATGACAGAACCCAACAAGAAACCCCTGCTCTCTCCAACGCTACAGTTGTTTCTGTTCACGATGATTCTGGCGAATATTTCCGGCGTTATGTCAGATATCCTGATGCCACTCTACGTGCAGTCTTTGGGAGCGAGTGTGACACAGGTAGGTCTGTTCTTCACGCTGGGCGCAATTGCACCGCTGGCGTTCCAGATACTCGGCGGGTGGCTATCGGACTCGGTGGGACGCTTGCAGGCAGTAGCGATTGGCAGCATAGCCGGGATAATTGAGATGATCGTCGCCGTCATTGCGCCGACGTGGGAGTGGCTCTTCATATCGGTGATCGGAGCGGCGGTGACCCGTGCCTTCGTCGGGCCAAGCTTCCGGGCATTCATTGCCGAGGAAACGGACGAGGAGAACCTGGGACGGGCGTACGCTATCTCGGATTCGCTATACCTGGTCGTCGGCATCATTGGCCCGCTGTTGGGAGGTTACCTCGTCCAAGGGCGTGGCTTTCGCCAGATGTTTGTAGTGGCGGCGGCGATTTATGCGCTGGCCGCGGCTATTCGCATCTGGATGGCGCGTCGTGCCAGCAGACAGGAGACAAAGCCACGTGAGAGACCGTCTTTGGGCGGGCTCAAGTCCAGTCTGACAGAGATGACAGCACTGCTCATAGCAGGCGGCTTGGTGACGTGGATCCTTATCTCGGATGGCATATTGGATATCAGCTTTAGGTTGTCCGAACAACTGATGCCACTCTACCAGGAAAACATCATTGGCCTGTCATACGTTCAAATCGGATGGCTGGTATCTATTCAGTCTTTTACATCTATGCTGATCTTGAACCCGGCCGGTTGGCTATCCGACAAGGTGGGCGAGCGGGAAGCTATCGTGTTGGGCGGGGCGTTCGTTGCGATGGGTTATGTCGTGTTCCTGAGCAGTCAGCAGTTTACCGGGTTTGTACTGGCGTGGGCGCTGTTCGGAGTCGGCTGGGCGCTCTTCCAACCGGCCTACAGCGCCCTGATCTCGAAAGCCGTGCCCGAGCGCCTGCGCGGTACAGCCTTCGGTCTGTTCTCAACAAGTCTGGGCATCATCTCCCTGCCCGTGCCGTACATCGGCGCCCAGATATGGAGATGGTTGGGGCCGCGTGCGCCGTTCTTTGTACCGTTGGTAGGGTTGCTCTTACTGCTGCCCATTGTCTGGACCAAATTCTGGCTCGAACCCAAAGCGACGGTTGATCCGCCGGCAGGCTCGATTTGATTTACCATGAGGAAACGATACAGGTAGTTTGAAAACCGAAGGAGTAAAAACATGTCTACCCATCGCAAAGTAATCGCTACAGTGATGATCGTTCTGACCCTACTCGTCGGTTGTAAGCCGACCAAACCCACTGTTCTCACTGCGTCGCCGGTTGCTACGACAACGCTAGTCCCACCGACCACCGCGGCCACTCTGCCCCCAGGCCGTCCGGCGCTCTCCCTGACCACGGTTGATCAGATGGAGAGCTTGCATACCCTCGTCGGGACTGGTTTGGCTTTCTCGCCAGATGGCATCCTTTTGGCAACGTCGTCGAACACGGATCACACGGTAAGGCTGTGGGATGTGGAGA
>CAYNKW010000639.1:0-1655 GCA_964397845.1 uncultured Anaerolineae bacterium | reverse complement strand
CCTGGCCCTGCCAGTTTTTCTCATCATCGGTTTGCTGCGGGTGGCCTGGAGATGATGGCGTCTCCCGCGCCCAAGGCGCAGTGGTGATTTCGTGCGGGATGGGAATGACACTGTTGCGGTCCCCATGGAGCGGGCCGTCTGGGTAGTAGGAATCTCTGGAGGTCTCGATCGGCTCCACAACTGGGCCAGCATCCGGCGGCAGCTCCTGGCACTGAGGACCAGTTACGGGAGAACGGAAAACACCGCAACTGCAAGGCTATGGTGTTCTTTTGTGTCGCCTGCCTGCTCGTGTCCCGGCATCCGCAAAGGCCACCCCCAGCGCGCGAGCCGTCACGCCGTCGTACACCCGTTCCATCTGCGCCCAAAAGCTCCGCGCGTCCAGAAAACCGGGCACGCCCAGCCGCTTCAGCAGCGCCATGTCTACTCTTGGATGCGCGATGCTCAACGCCACGTCCTTCGCTTCGTCGCCCATGGCCCAATAATCGTCCAGACATTCCTCCAGGGCAGGGACCTCGACGGCTTCAACCGCGTCGGGCAGGTAGGGTGCTTCGTCTGCCCTCTCCATTTCCACAGCACGACGCTCGCGCAACGCGGCGGCGACCTGGGTCTGGTTTCGCCCGCGCAATTCGAACAGCAGGAATGGGTCTTTGTCGAATCGCTCGCCCAGCAGGTAGTAGACGGCGGCAATGTGCTTGCATGGGTTGGCCCAGTCGGGGCACGAGCAGTCGGTGTGCAGGTCGCCGCGCGAAGCGGGAAAGAGCGGCACCTTGACCGCGTCAAAGACCTGTTCGATGTCGGGCGGCATCTCGCCGTTGAGCAGTTGGGCGGCAAAGATGGCTTGCTCTGCCAGCGCATCGAACACCTTGTCCCACTGGCGATCGCTCAACAAGCCGAGTTCGATCTCAACCTTGTACGGTCTGCGACGCGAGCCCTGCACCCGGGCCGAAATCCGACCCGGCGCGGTGTCGATCTCCATGACCTGCCCCCGACGGGCATAGTTGCGCCCACGACTCAGCCGTCCCGAATCCATCAGAGATGTCAGCGCCTTGATCCACCGGTCGGCCCACCAGTTCTCGACGAACTTGCCCCGGCGGCTCTTGGCCTTGATGCCATCCTCGACCTCAATAGGCCGTGTGGGCGTGTAGCGCGGCCAATAGCTGTCGTAATAGCTCCGTCTTCTGGCCATCGTCCTACTCTCTCCGCAGCGTCATGATATCACGCAACTCATCGGTACTCAACTCGGTCAGCCAGCTCTCACCCGCGCCGACGACGCTCTCGGCCAGCGCCTTCTTGCTCTCGATCAGCTCGTCTATCCGCTCTTCCAACGTACCGGCACAGATGAACTTGTGCACCTGCACGTCACGCGTCTGCCCGATGCGAAACGCGCGGTCGGTGGCCTGGTCTTCCACCGCCGGATTCCACCAACGGTCAAAGTGAAAGACGTGGTTGGCCGCTGTCAGGTTCAGGCCGGTGCCGCCAGCCTTGAGCGAGAGGACAAAGACCGGCGGGCCTCCCCGCGCCTGCTGAAAGCGCGCCACCATGCGGTCGCGCTGCTTCTGCGGCGTGCCACCGTGCAAAAAGAGCACTTCGACGCCAAACAGCGTGCCCAGGTACGCCCGCAGCGCATGTCCCATCTGGGCGAATTGGGTGAACAC
>CAYNKW010000638.1:0-1659 GCA_964397845.1 uncultured Anaerolineae bacterium | reverse complement strand
GGATCAAGCAGCGCAACGCCCGCTGCGAGACGCTGCTGGAAAAGTGGGCCGAGCCGTTCTCTGCCTTCGCCGCTCTGCACGGCCCTTCGATGGGCTCAGGACATGGCCCTTCGACGGGCTCAGGACATGGCCCTTCGACGGGCTCAGGACATGGCCTGGAGACGCCGACGCGCGACCTGCCAGCACTCACCTGGCAGGCCTGGCGCTACCTCATCCAGAACCACCCCCACGACTCTATTTGCGGGTGCAGCGTGGACGTGGTGCACAAAGAGATGGACGTCCGCTTTGACTGGGTGGAACAGATCGGCGAGGAGGTAACGCGCCAAAGCCTGGCGGCCATCGCCGGGGCAGTGGACACGACGGCGCTGACCGGATCACCCGTCGTCGTCTTTAACCCGCTGGCCGGCCCGCGCACCGACGTCGTGACAGCCCAGGTCCCCCTGCCGCCTGACACGCTGGCGGTCGAGGCGGTAGACGAACGCGGAGAGGTCGTACCCTGCCAGGTGACAGGCCAAGAGCTGGCCGAAGCCGAGGTCCTGGAGCTGGATCACTCAGCATTTATGAGCGTTCTGGCTATGGCCGGCGGCGGTTCCGTGCAGGGAGAAGGCATTCAGGCAATGGAAACAAGCGTAAGCGGCGACACCGCCTCGATTGACGTGACCCTCGCGCCCGGCTCCCCGGATGCGGCGGCCGTCGAACAAGGGGGAAAGGCCGTCCAGGCCCTCCTGGCCGACGGGCGAATCCAGCGCTTTCGGGTGCGGCTTCACCGCCAGGTCAAGCTAGAAGTATGCTTCGTGGCCCACGACGTGCCCGGCCACGGCTACCGGACGTTTGCCCTTCGCCCGGCTTCTCCGGCAGCCAGCCCGGCCACGCCCGCCGGGGGCCACTGCATCGAGAACGAATTCTACGCCGTCGAGGCCAACCCGGCGACCGGCAGCCTGACCGTGACCGACAAGACGACCGGCGCGGTCTTGACCGGGCTCCACCGCTTTGTGGACGGCGGCGACCGGGGCGACGAGTATAACTATTGCCCGCCAGAGCACGACCGCCTGGTGGCGGCCCCCGCTACCCCGCCAGCGGTGCGCCTGGTCGAAAGCGGCCCGTTCCGCTGGACGCTAGAGATCATCCAGACCTACCGCATCCCGGCGAGCCTGGGCGCCGACCGCGCCGAGCGGAGCGAGAACGAGATCGAGATCGAGATCGAGATCGACCTGCCCCTCACCAGCCGCGTCAGCCTCTCGCCCGGCGTGCGGCGCATAGACTTTCTCACCACCGTCGAGAACCAGGCCCGCGACCATCGTCTGCGCGTGCATTTTCCGACTCCCATCCGCACCGGCGTTTCCCACGCCGAGGGGCACTTTGACGTGGTGACCCGCTCGCTGGCGCTGCCCCGGCACACCGAGGACTGGCCCGAGCAGCCGGTGCCCACCCATCATCAGCGAACCTTCGTGGAGGTGAACGACGGGCGCATCGGGCTGCTGGTGGCCAACCGGGGCCTGCCAGAGTACGAGGTTGTTCCCGGCGACGACGGAGTGACCGTGGCGCTGACGCTGCTGCGCTGTGTGGGCTGGCTCTCCCGCGACGACCTTTACTGCCGCCGGGGGCACGCTGGGCCAGCCCTGCCCACGCCAGGGGCGCAGTGCCTCGGCCGGCACACCT
>CAYNKW010000637.1:0-1663 GCA_964397845.1 uncultured Anaerolineae bacterium | reverse complement strand
TATCCTCAGAGAGAAAAACGAAAGAGAGAGGAAATAAAGGAGGATGATCAGAGACGACTTGGCCCAACTGGTGGCCGTTGCCCTCAAGAAGGCGCAGCGTAAGAACGACCTGCCCAAATTTGAGATTCCACCTGTCCCAATGGAGCGGCCCAAACAGGCCGAACGCGGCGATTTTGCCACACCTGTCTGTCTGCAACTGGCGCGCCACGCCCGCATGGCTCCGCGAGACATCGCCCGGAAGGTGGTCAAGCGATTGGCCAAGACGGATTACATGGGCCAGGTAGAGATTGCTGCTCCAGGCTACATCAACTTTACGTTGGACGAGGGCTGGCTGGCCCGCCAGGTCGAGACGATCCTGGCAGCGGGAGAGGCTTTTGGCAACGTGGACGTAGGCCAAGAGAAGCGAGTACAGGTGGAATACATCAGCGCCAACCCCACTGGCTCTCTCACCGTCGGCTCCGGGCGGAACGCCGTGCTGGGCGATGGGCTGGCCAACGTGCTGGCGGCAGCCGGCTACGACGTGCAACGAGAATATTACGTCAACGATGCTGGCACGCAGATGGAGCACTTTGGCGCGACGATCTACGCCCGCTATGCTCAGGCCCTGGGCCAGGACGAGCCGCTGCCGGAAGAAGGCTATCCTGGCGAAGAACTGGCCGGGTGGGGCGAGGAGATCGCTGCCGAGGTAGGAGATCAATACCTTTCCATGTCCCGCGACGAGGCGATCCCCATCCTGCGTGACCTGGGGCTGAAAAAAGTCCTGGCCAGTGTCCGCCACGATTGCGAACGGCTGGGCATACGTTACGACAAGTGGCTCTCCGAGCGGTCGCTGTACGACGAAGGTTATTTTGACCGGATCATGAGCATCCTCCGCCAGGGAAATCACCTGTACGAGAAGGATGGCGCGGTCTGGTTCAACGCCAGGGACCTGGGTGGCGACAAAGACGAAGTCGTCATTCGCTCCACCGGCCGGCCGGGCTACTTTGCCTCCGACATTGCCTACCACTATCATAAATTCGTCGTACGGGACTTTGAGTGGGTGATCAACGTCTGGGGCGCGGGCCACCAGGGCCACGTGCCGCGCATGAAGGCCATGATGCGCGCCCTGGAGCTGGACCCCGACCGGTTGACGCTGCTGATCTACCAGATGGTGACGATCCTGCGCGACGGCCAGTTGGTGCGGATGGGCAAGCGCCTGGGCACGGCCATTGACCTGGCCGAGGTGCTGGACGAAATCGGCCCGGACGCAGTGCGCTTCTTTCTTCTCTCCCGCTCAGCCGACAGCCAGATGGAGCTGGACCTGGAACTGGCCAAGCGGCAGAGCGGCGAGAACCCGGTGTACTATGTCCAATACGCCCACGCCCGCATCGCCAGCATCTTGCGTCACACGGCAGAGGTGGGCGTGGAGGTGAAGGACGGCGATGTGAGTCTGTTGACGCATCCTTCGGAGTTGGCCTTGATCCGCAAGATGCTGTATTTGCCGGAGGTGATCGAGGCGGCAGCGCTGCAACTGGCCCCGCATCACCTGACCTACTATGCCCAGGACCTGGCTGCTGCTTTCCACATCTTTTATCGCGATTGCCGCGTCGTCTCCTCCGATCCAGCCGATGCTGCCATCACCCAGGCGCGGCTGAAGCTGGCCTTGACAGCCAAGACGGTGCTG
>CAYNKW010000636.1:0-1663 GCA_964397845.1 uncultured Anaerolineae bacterium | reverse complement strand
TTGCCTGCGCCTGGCCGAGCCAGGGCTGTGCGGGAAGAGACCTTTGTAGCTCCCCGCACCCCGCTCGAGGAGATGCTTGCGGGTATCTGGGCCAAAGTACTGGGATTGGAGTCCGTTGGTGTCCGGGACGACTTTTTCGAATTGGGTGGACACTCGCTGCTTGCCACGCAGGTCTTTTCGCGAGTGCGCGACGCCTTCCAGATAGAGCTACCTCTGCGTGCTCTGTTCGAGGCACCTACCATAGCTGACTTGGCGGAGCGCATCGAGGCTGCTCGCCACACTGCGCGAGGATTAAAGGTTCTACCGATCTCATCGGTTTCACCTGGGAAAGAGTTACGGCTCTCCTTTGCCCAACAGCGGCTGTGGTTTCTTGATCAGTTGAGGCCAGACAGCCCCGTCTATAATGTCTCTGTAGTTTTCCAGTTGAGAGGGCTGCTCGACGTGGCTGCGTTGGAGCACAGCCTCAACGAAATCGTGCGCCGCCACAAAGCCCTGCGGACCACCTTTGCGACGGTGGATGGGCGACTGATCCAGGTCGTTGCTCCGGTTCTGAGTTTGACGTTGCCGGTTGTGGGTCTATGCGAGGTCCCTGAGACCGAGCGGGAGGCCAGGGCCCGGCAGTTGCTCACCGAAGAGGCCCGGCGTCCTTTCGACCTGGCCCACGGTCCATTACTCCGGGCTACCTTGCTGCGGTTAGATGCGGAGGAACACGTACTGCTCCTGATGATGCATCACATCGTCTCCGACGACTGGTCCATCAAGGTATTCAACCAGGAGCTTGCGGTACTGTATGAAGCCTTCTCCGCCGGGAAGCCCTCACCGCTTCCCGAGCTACCCATTCAGTATGCGGACTTTGCGGTTTGGCAGCGGCAGTGGCTACAAGGTGAGGGATTGGAGGAACAACTCTCCTACTGGAAGCAGCAGCTTGGCGGCAGCTTGCCTGTGCTAGAGTTGCCCACCGACCGACCACGACCAGCGGTTCAGACCTTTGAGGGCGCAATCCAATCATTCGTACTTTCCAGTGACCTGACCAATGCACTCAAGGCCTTGAGCCGTCGGGAGGGTGTGACGCTGTTCATGACGCTGTTGGCAGCCTTCAGGACGTTGCTTTACCGCTACACAGGGCAATGGGACATCCTGGTGGGCTCCCCCATCGCCAATCGTAACAGGGCTGAGATAGAGGGATTGATTGGTTTCTTTGTTAACACACTGGTGCTGCGTATTGACCTTTCAGGCAGTCCTACCTTTCGAGAGTTGTTGTGCCGGGTGCGGGAGGTGACGTTGGAAGCTTATGCCCACCAGGACTTGCCTTTCGAGAAATTAGTGGAGGAGTTGCAGCCGGAGCGGGACATGAGCCGCAACCCGCTGTTCCAGGTGGTGTTCGCTCTCCAGAATGTCCTGGTAGAGGCTCCGGCACTGCCGGGCCTGACGGTTAGCCCGGTAGAGGTTCACAACGGAACGGCAAAGTTTGATTTGACACTCGAACTATGGGAAAGACCAGAGGGCTTTTGTGGTCGGTTGGAATACGACACCGGTTTACTTGATGCTACCACGATCTCGCGGCTGGTAGGCCATTTCCAGACCTTGCTGGAGGGCATCGTTGCCAATCCCGATCAGTGTCTCGTGGACCTCCCTGTCCTGGGGGAGGCCGAACGGCGGCGGC
>CAYNKW010000635.1:0-1688 GCA_964397845.1 uncultured Anaerolineae bacterium | reverse complement strand
CTAGTGAACAACCCTTATACCCACTGAGACCAAGGAGGGCAAGCCATGCGCCAATACACTGTTCGGCTGGATGAAATCCAGGCCAAAGACGCGACCCTGGTGGGGCAAAAAGGGAGCAATCTGGGACAAATGTGTTCGGCCGGCTTGCCAGTGCCCTCGGGTTTTTGCGTGATTGTAGATGCCTACCAAGAACACATCGCCGCGTCGGACCTGGGGGCAGAGATCCAGAAATCCCTGGACGACGTTTCCATGGGAGATTCAGCAGACGTCGAACGCATTTCAGCGCTCATCCGGGACATGGTGTTCCATGCCCCCATGCCAACGCCGGTGCAGGAGGACATCAAGGCAGCAGCCCAGGATCTATGCCAGAGGTTGGGAGATCCTCTGTCCCCCCTGGCGGTGAGGCCTTCAGCAATGGTAAAGGGACAGCCACATGCCAGGTTTGGCAGGCAACACGACGCCTTTCTCAACGTCATTGGACAAGAATCGCTCTTGGAGAGCATCAAGAAGTGTTGGGCTTCACTATGGACAGCGCGAGCGATTGTATTCAGAGCTCAGAACGGACTGGACCACGCCCGTGCGCGCATGGCGGTGGTGGTGCACGAGTTGGTGTCGGCCACTGTTTCGGGCACGGTCTTTACGGCCAATCCCATCACTGGTGAAGCAAAAGAAACGATCATTGACGCCGTGTGGGGCCTGAGCAAGGCTATCATCTCCGAGTTGGTCACGCCCGACAATTACGTGGTGCGCAAAACAGACCTGGCAATGGTGGACAGATGGGTATCTGATAAGCGCGTGCGGTTGATGCCCCTGGCAAATGGTGGCACAGAAGTGCAAGTGGTGCCCTCAGAGCACCAGGCAAAGCCCTGCTTGTCAGACGATGAGATCAAAAACCTGACAAAGCTCTGCCTGCGCGTGGAGGACCTCTTTGATGAGTCGGTGGACATCGAGTTTGCCTGGCACCAAGATCACCTGTATCTACTTCAGAGCCGTCCTATTGCCGCTCTCTTTGGCATAGTGACGCCTTCACTGGAAGAGGAAATAGCCCTGCGGCTGCGCGACGTGGCCCTGTTGTCTCCCCTGGACGAAGAAGGTATCCGGCAAGTGAGCCGTTGGGCGCGTTTGCAGCATATTCCGGCCGATACAGTTATCATTCAGCAAGGGGAACGCGGTTCTGATTTCTACATCCTGGCCTCAGGCCGCGCCACCGTGCGGGTGGAAGTGGCCATGGGGATACACCGCTTTCTTGGCTACCGGGGGCCAGGTTATTTCTTTGGCGAAACAGCCTTGCTGACCAGCAATCGGCGCAATGCCACCATCACAGCCGTGGAGCCGTCGGAAGTCTTTGTCTTTGACAAAGAGAGCTTTGACGGGCTGTGCAAGTTGCATCCCCGCATCGAAGAGGAAATTCGTCTGCGCATGGAAGCACGCCTCCGCCTGACGCACATCCTGACCAGAGAGACTTAGCACTTGTCCAAAAACAACTTTGCATCTCTGGCGCCATTCTGCCCTGTGGTTAGGCCACAGGACTAACCGCGCTCAACCGGTGCCATAAAGTACAAAGTTATTAATGGACAAGTACTTGGCTCGTTTGCGCCCTCATGGTTCTTGTGCTATACTTTTGACGCTGCGCCCGTACCTCAACTGGACAGAGGAGCGGTCTACGAAACCGAAGGTTGTGGGTTCAA
>CAYNKW010000634.1:0-1689 GCA_964397845.1 uncultured Anaerolineae bacterium | reverse complement strand
GGATCAAGCAGCGCAACGCCCGCTGCGAGACGCTGCTGGAAAAGTGGGCCGAGCCATTCTCCGCTTTCGCCGCTCTGCATGGCCCTTCGCCGGGCTCAGGACATGGCCCTTCGACAGGCTCAGGACACAGCCCTTCGCCGGGCTCAGGACACGGCCTGGAAACGCCGACGCGCGATCTGCCGGCCCTCACCTGGCAGGCCTGGCGCTACCTCATCCAGAACCATCCCCACGACTCTATTTGCGGGTGCAGCGTGGACGCAGTGCACAAAGAGATGGACGTCCGCTTTGACTGGGTGGAACAGATCGGCCAGGAGGTAACGCGCCAAAGCCTGGCGGCCATCGCCGGGGCAGTGGACACGATGGCGCTGACCGGATCACCCGTCGTCGTCTTTAACCCGCTGGCCGGCCCGCGCACCGACGTCGTGACAGCCCAGGTCCCCCTGCCGCCTGACACGCTGGCGGTCGAGGCGGTAGACGAACGCGGAGAGGTCGTACCCTGCCAGGTGACAGGCCAAGAGCTGGCCGAAGCCGAGGTCCTGGAGCTGGATCACTCAGCATTTATGAGCGTTCTGGCTATGGCCGGCGGCGGTTCCGTGCAGGGAGAAGGCATTCAGGCAATGGAAACAAGCGTAAGCGGCGACACCGCCTCGATTGACGTGACCCTCGCGCCCGGCTCCCCGGATGCGGCGGCCGTCGAACAAGGGGGAAAGGCCGTCCAGGCCCTCCTGGCCGACGGGCGAATCCAGCGCTTTCGGGTGCGGCTTCACCGCCAGGTCAAGCTAGAAGTATGCTTCGTGGCCCACGACGTGCCCGGCCACGGCTACCGGACGTTTGCCCTTCGCCCGGCTTCTCCGGCAGCCAGCCCGGCCACGCCCGCCGGGGGCCACTGCATCGAGAACGAATTCTACGCCGTCGAGGCCAACCCGGCGACCGGCAGCCTGACCGTGACCGACAAGACGACCGGCGCGGTCTTGACCGGGCTCCACCGCTTCGTGGACGGCGGCGACCGGGGCGACGAGTACAACTATTGTCCGCCGGAGCACGACCGCCTGGTGACGGCCCCCCTTGCCCCGCCAACGGTGCGCCTGGTCGAAAGCGGCCCCGTCCGCTGGACGCTAGAGATCGCCCAGACCTACCGCGTCCCGGCTAGCCTGGGCACCGACCGCGCCGAGCGGAGCGAGAACGAGATCGAGATCGAGAACGAGATCGACCTGCCCCTCACCAGCCGCGTCAGCCTCTCGCCCGGCGTGTGGCGCATAGACTTTCTCACCACCGTCGAGAACCAGGCCCGCGACCATCGTCTGCGCGTGCATTTTCCGACTCCCATCCGCACCGGCGTTTCCCACGCCGAGGGGCACTTTGACGTGGTGACCCGCTCGCTGGCGCTGCCCCGGCACACCGAGGACTGGCCCGAGCAGCCGGTGCCCACCCATCATCAGCGAACCTTCGTGGAGGTGAACGACGGGCGCATCGGGCTGCTGGTGGCCAACCGGGGCCTGCCAGAGTACGAGGTCGTTCCCGGCAACGAGAACGGGAATGAGAATGAGAACGAGAACGAAGGCGTGACCGTGGCACTGACGCTGCTGCGCTGCGTGGGCTGGCTCTCCCGCAACGATCTTTACTGCCGCCGAGGCCACGCTGGGCCAGCCCTGCCCACGCCAGGGGCGCAGTGCCTCGGCCGGCACACCT
>CAYNKW010000633.1:0-1690 GCA_964397845.1 uncultured Anaerolineae bacterium | reverse complement strand
ACCGCGCCTCGATCCCGTGGGCGCGGTCGCGGAAGGGGCCAAAGGGCCACTGCCAATATTCCTCCAGGTACCAGCGCATGTCGCCCACCGCCTGCTCGTCCAACGGGCAGCGGAACTGGCCTTCGCTCCACGATTCGCCGGTACGCTCGTTGCGCACGGAAAAGGGGACGGGGGTATCCTCCGGCGCGTCGGGAGCGATGGGGCCGAAATCTACCGTTAGTTCGGTTCTGGGGACAGGCATGGTATGCTCCTTGTTGCGTGGTGCGTGTCGCGTGATGTCACGTTTCACGCTTTACGTTTCACGTCTCGTCGCGCAGTCCCTCCAGCAGGCGGACGAGGGTCTGCGTATCGGTGTTCTTCAGATTGATGCGCTGGTCGCCGGCGACGATGGTTGCTTTGTCCAGCGGAACGCCCCGGCGGCGAGCCTTGTCGCGCCAGGCCATCAGCAGGCCGCCGATGGCCAACAGGTCGGCCGTGGCAGAGACGGCAGTCAGAACGAGCACGACCGTCTCCAGGTTGAGGGATTGGCCGCTCAGGTCCTGCACCGGCCCCAGTTGGCGCAGCGCGGCGGTGAACTCGCCGTGCAGGTCTTGCGGGGTGGATGCGGGGATTTCGATCTTGACGGACAGCATCGGCACCTCCTGTAGTGAGAATGTGGTCAGTATAGCACAATATCTGAATGAGCGCAAGGTGGACGGCCTGCTTTCTTTACCACATCTCCCCCACTTCTTCATAATTTCTTCACAGGTTTGCGGCATACTGGAGTCAAACGATCAGCCAGGGTAACGATCAATTGCCCAAACCAAAGAAGTAGAAGAAGGTAAGCGCTCACGGGAGGGCAAGAAACCGGGTTTTTCGGACAGAAAGATCTCCCTGGCAACGGAAAAGCACTTGCAGGCAATACTACTTGGCTTGTGGAGCACCAAAAACCCGGTTTCTGGTCTACCTTCTGAACGGATACAGAAGAAGGCCTGACGACATTCGGAGGTGTGACCATGCAGGAAGTGAAACGGACGCTGGGGCTGGGGAAAGAAAGAACAAGCGAGATCGCTCGAGTGATCATGGGGATTGTCTTGCTCATCCTGGTAACCGGAATATGGGCCTGCCTCTGGGTTCCGCCATCGCCCATCTTCTAGTTCCAAAATCCGAGGAGGTGAAAAATGTCCAAAACACGGTTTCTAGTAGTACCACTGGCAGCGCTGATCATCATTGGCCTGCTGATCCTGGGCGGGTTAGCGATCCACCGCATCGGTTGGTCGGAGGGCTACCGGATGGGCCAACTGGCGGCTGATGGCAAAGAGGGCGCTGTCGTGCCCTATGCGCTTTATGGCTTTGGCCATGCCGGGCTGTTCCTCACGGCCGGGTTGCTCCTTCTGCTGCTCATCGTGATCGGCAAGTTCTTCCGCCTCTGGGCCTGGAGGATGGCCGGCCGGCGGTGGATGACGGCCCATGGGCCACAGGACGAGCATTGGGCCAGGCACTGGCATCGGTCTCACGGCCCTATGCCTCCCTGGGGCTGGGAAGAGCCTTCTGAGGAAAGGACCGGGAAGGCCGGGCCGGATGCGGAAACCGGCGCTGCCGAGGCGTAGGGCCAGTCCGCAATGCGTGCAAGGCCGGGGGCACGCGGACAGCCGTTACCCTTGCGAAGGTTGTGAATAGCCCTGGTAACAGCGCAATTCCTGGTAGACGA
>CAYNKW010000632.1:0-1691 GCA_964397845.1 uncultured Anaerolineae bacterium | reverse complement strand
ACAAAAACCTCGGAGGTCTGAGCGATGCCCCAAAATATTGAGAAGATACGTTTTGGGCAGGGTCATCGAAGCATCCCGTTCCTGGCTTGCGGAACGAGATTCCCTTCGACTATGACTTTGCCCGGTGCAAAACGCTCCGAGCCCCCGTCTCGGGGGCGTTCCAGGCAGTGAACAACCGCTTTTGACGTCCTCGGGGACGAGGACTGGCAGTCTTCAAAAACAGTTTTGCACCGGAAACTATCTACAGGAGACGCGCCAGGCGTGATATAGATTCTTCGATCTCTTTGGGCGTGAGGCTGCAGAAGGGAATGCGCAGGAAGCGATTCCCATCGGCCGGGTCGGGGAAAAAGCCCCGCCCGTCGCTGAGCTTCAGTCCCGCCTCCGCAGCGCGGGCCCGCAGGCTCTCCATGTCGTTACCTTCCGGGAGAGTAATGCCGACGAAAAAGCCGCCCTCTGGCTTGGACCAGGAGGCCTGTGGCAGGTAATTCTCCAGAGCAGAGAGCGTAGCCTGAAGCCGCGGCCGGTACAACGCTTTCAGTCGTTCGATATTGGTGGACAGCAACCCCTGGCGGCAGTATTCATAGACCATCCCCTGCGTCGGTAGGACAGGGCCGACATACGAGTCAACTGCCCACTGGGCCAGTTCGGCAATCATGTCAGTGGGGCCCACCAAGTAGCCCAGGCGCAACCCAGGCGCAAGCACCTTGGAGAACGAAGACATGTTCAGCACCCGTGCCGGTGACAGGGATCGCAGGGTAGGAATTTGTTGTCCCCAGTAGCGGAGTGCCCGATAGGGCGCGTCCTCTACGATCCAGAAACTATACTCTTTGGCAAGGGCGGCCAGTCGCTTTCGCTTCTCCAGGCTTGTAGTGATTCCCATGGGATTCTGAAAATCCGCGATCAGGTACACCAGAACAGGCACACCCTCTTTCAATTCATCTTCCAGAACCGCCAGGTCCAGACCGTCTTCTTCCAGTGGGATACCCACTACCTCAGCGCCAGCACGCCGCAACAGGGTGATGGCCCGGTCATAGGAAGGTGATTCTACAAAGGCCCGAGTTCCCAACTTTAACTGAGTCTGAGTGACAAAGCAGAAAATCTCCAGCGAACTATTGCCGATGAGAATCTGATCAGGGTCGACTCCGTTTTGCTGCCCTAGCCACTCGCGCAGGGGAGCATATCCTGGTGATCTGCCGTACTGCAAAAGCACGTTGGGGTCTCGCCTTAGGGCAGCCTCGCCACATTGGACCAAGTCCTCCGCGGGAAAGACTTCCACCGGTGGTATCCCTCGTGTGAGATTGATGGTATGTTCTGCCAAGTCTATACCTCCATTCGATGTGATGTGTTGTCATGTGGCTGAGTACGAGTTCGCAGGCCAGCCACGAGGTCTGACCTCCTCAAACCGGGTCTCAAATCCCCCTGGCGGCAACCTGGGTCGGCAGGTACTCTGCCTGCCCCGGTGTGCTTACCAGTTGGCAGTCTTTGATCAGCACACGGCCACGCTGCATGACCCACACTGGACGCCCCAGACATTCTCGCCCTTCGTAGAGGGTGTAGTTGGCCTGCGAATGTTGATTGGCTTGCTCGATCGTAAAGGTCTCCAGGGGATCAAAAAGTATCACGTCGGCATCAGACCCTGGCGCAATGATCCCTTTCTTCGGGTAGTAGCCAAAGATTTTGGCCGGGGTCTC
>CAYNKW010000631.1:0-1694 GCA_964397845.1 uncultured Anaerolineae bacterium | reverse complement strand
AATAGCGCAGACTGTGTTAGCAGGACAACCGCTACAGTTTCTCGGCACTGTAGCGGTTTTGTATATTCTCGACGTCCTGCCACTGCCGAGCAACTGGGTACACGTCAAAAGTCTGGGGAAAACAAAGACCAAAACCTCAACATCGGCAAGATGGTCGCCGGTGAGTGGGTGATACTGGTGGGCTGGAGCGAGTCGGATTTGATCCGGCTGGGCCGGCAGACCAATATCCTGATAGTAAAACGTGAAACGTGAGCGGCCAGCGTAATCCTGGATCACGTTTTACGCATTACGTTTCACGGTCAACGGAGACTCTTGGCAAAAAAGATGGCGATATCCTGATTGGCATAATAGCGATCGTTGTAGCCGCAGAAGATAAAGCCTGACTTCTGGGCAAAACAGATGGCGGGATAGTTCTTCGTCGCCATCTCTAGCGACAGTCGGTTCACCTTCCGCTGGCGAAGCCAATCGGCAGCCGCCTGCAACAGGGCTGTGCCGATGCCCCGGCGACGCAGGTGAGGCGCCACGGCCAGGTTGCGCGCCCAGGCGGTGCCTTCGCCGGCCCGCACGACGAGGTGAAGATAGCCCACCACCTGGCCTTCATCTTCGGCCACGAGAACAGCATCCCCCTGTTCCCACTGGGCCATCAACTCGTCGAGGCAGCGGGGGGGGCGACCGCGCATGTTGCGGGGCAGGCGCACACTGCGAAAAGCGACGCTCATACCGTCCGCTTGCTCGCGAGCGTCCATCTGCCACACGCGATGGGTCACGTAGCTGTGATCAAGGGCCACACAAGCTTGGACGTCGTCTGCTTCCCTCGCCAGGCGAATGATCATGACCTGGCTGCCTTTGAATCTCTCGTGATTTCGACAAAGGTCTCGAACAGGCGGCGCATGGCGGGGTCTTTATCTATCAGGTTCTCCGGATGCCACTGCACGCCGACGGCAAAACTGGCATCGGAAATCTCGATCCCTTCAATGAGGCCGTCGGAGGTGTGCGCCACCACCGTCAGTTCTGGGGCGGGCATCTTGACGGCCTGGTGGTGCCGGCTGTTGGTCGTCACCTCGGTGGCACCCAATATCGCTGCCAGCCGGCTGCCTGGTTTCACGGCCACAGCGTGTGCCCGGTCGTTGGACGGATAACCCTGCGACCGGGGGCGGTGATGCTCCAGCGCATCGGGCAATTGCGAAGAAATGTCCTGGTAAAGCGTGCCGCCCAACGCCACGTTGAGCACCTGGATGCCCCGGCAGATGGCCAGCAGAGGCCGGTCGGCAGCCACGGCCCAGCGGGCCAGCGTCAGTTCCGCCCAATCGAGCGCCTCATCCACGTGACCCAGCTTCTCGTGGGGGGCTTCGCCGTAGACGGCTGGCGACACGTCGGGGCCGCCGGGCAGCACCAGGCCGTCCAGGCGCTCAAAAATGGCCCGCCAGGCTCCCTCTTCCAGGCCCAGGGGAACGATCACCGGCGCGCCGCCTGCACCAGTCACGGCCTTCAGGTGGCTGACCAGTTGGCCTTGAATGGCTGTCCCGTCATGGGATCCAGAAGTATCGTGATGGGCCATGATACCGATCAAGGGATAGCGATGGTTGTGAGTCATCAAGCTCTCCTCATGCTTGTGAATCGTCGTACAGCCCCCGCAAGGCGTTGAGGCAAACGAGGTAATGATACACCTACCCCCATGTTTCGTCAAGCTGGCT
>CAYNKW010000630.1:0-1699 GCA_964397845.1 uncultured Anaerolineae bacterium | reverse complement strand
AGCGTATCTTTGAGCGTGAGCCAGCCCCGTTGCAGGGCCTGCACCACGGCCTCGGTGCGCGAACCAACTTGCATCTTGCTAAAGACGGCGCTCAGGTGGGCCTGAACGGTGCGCACGCTAAGAGTGAGATGTTGAGCGATGTCCTTATTACTCATACCTTTGGCCGCCAGTTTTAGAACTTCCAGTTCCCGCTCGCTGAGTTGGTCCAGTGCGCTCTCCTCGGTAGGCTTGCTGGAGGGATGCGCAAAGCGATCTACCACCTTGCGAGCGATGACGGGGTGAAGCACTGACTCGCCAGCGTTCACCGCCCGGACGGCTTCGATCAAGTCACGGCGACGCACGTTCTTCAAGAGATAACCCGCCGCCCCTGCTTCCAGGAGCGCAAAAACGTATTGGTCATCGTCGTAAGCAGTGAGGATGAGCACAGCAGTGGCCGGGCAGAGCGCCTTGATCTGTTTGGTTACCTCGATGCCGTTGAGCCTGGGCATGGCGATGTCTACGATGGCCACATCCGGGCGTTGGCTTGCAGTCAGCCGCACAGCTTCTTCCCCATCGCCAGCCTCGGCCACGACCCGCAGATCTTCCTCTCGCTCCAACAGCTCCCTGGTGCCCTGCCGTAACAAGACGTGATCATCGGCCAGCAGGATCCTGATCCTGCTCATATCGTTCTCCCCTCAACAACTCCAGGTGATTCTACTCAGCTACGGTCACTCAAATGAATTATACCTATTTCCCAGGGGAGGGCAAGTCAAATGGGGTATTGTAGTAGGTCGGAATGACATTCCGACCAATCGACGGATTACCAATCCGTCCTACAATCGAAAGAAATACACCCCAGTCAAATCGAACTCACTCTGCCGTCCGGAGGTGGTTTCTACGCAGGTAAATATGCGTATTTCATCTTGGCCAAAATACCTAGAACGGGTGCGTAGGAGGTGGGCAAAAAGGTCTGGGCCTCTGCGAGTTTCACGCAATGCCCAGAGCTACCAAGATCAGCCTTTTTTGCAGGGCCAGAATAGGTTTCTTGGCTGATGACACCGGCCACCAAAGGTGATATATTATAGTCGAGAGGTTCTCTCCACAGCTCTCTAGTCCGGGAGAGATTCGCGGGAAAGTCCGAAAGGAGGTGTAACTATGGGAATCGAAGGGATAGTGGCGCTGGCTATTGGCATCGCGGTTGTGCTTTTCGTTCCCGCTCTGGTCTGGGCGACGGTGATCGCCGGATTATACCAGATCGTTCGAGAGAAGGTCCGCGAAAGCCGCGCTGCCCAAACTAAGCTGGCCCAGGAAGTGCAGCGGCCGATAGACTCGAATTAGGCTGGAAAACATCCAATTGAGCATCAGACTGAACATGCAAGAAAGGAGATAAGCCATGGAAGCGCAAGCAGTAGTTGCTCTGGTGATCGGGATTGTTATCGTACTCTTTGTGCCTGCTCTCGTCTGGTCCACAGTCATTGCCGGTCTGTATCAGATCGTGCGGGACAAGGTGCGAGAAGGCGTGAAGAAGGTCGCCGCGAAGGTGGCAGCGAGTGCGAAATAGCATGAGCATCGTCTATCGCGGCTGGTATAGAAAGACGCCCAATTGCTGAAGGGGCCGTCTGAATTGATGGCCCCTTCAGCGCGGAAGAGACTGCTTGAAAGAAGAAGGATCACGGGTGACGTTTATAGGCTACTATTTCCGGGCCGTGACCGGCGAGGC
>CAYNKW010000629.1:0-1712 GCA_964397845.1 uncultured Anaerolineae bacterium | reverse complement strand
CCGTCGTGCCCAACTGATACGAAACACCGCTGTACTCGGTGCCCTCGGGGTTGGCTCGCTCCCACGTACCGGTCGTGGCCGTGTCGGTGCCGTCAGGGTCGGTCGTCCAGCCCTTATCGGTCTCAAAGTTGTCGAAAAACTCCCCTGGTTCTGGTGTGTCGGTCGGTGTAGGCGTCGGCCCTGGGGTCGGCGTGTTGGTCGGTGTGGGCTCTGGGGTCGGCGTGTTGGTCGGTGTGGGCTCTGTGGTGGGCGTGGGCTCAGGTCCCCCGGCGTAGACGACATAGTTGGCACTATATCCTATCCTGCTGATGCCATACTCGATGCGCATGTAGCCGCTTTCACCCCAGCCCGTCCCCCAGGAGTTTCTCATGTACCAGATTCCATTACTACCCTGGTTGTCGTCCCAACCAACGAGGACTACGGCGTGGTTTACACTGGTGCAACTGGGGCCGGTGAAAATACCACCGCCATAGCCGCTCATGGCACTGTTTGCACAAACGGCAACCGAGATAGGTCCATAGTCGGTAATAGCCTGCTTCATTGCCGACACGGGCGGCACACTGGAGTCATTCCCCACATAGACCCAGTTCTCAATCTTTTCGTGGTGTGGATGGGGTGGATTGCAAGGATCATCACGGGCCGTATAGGGGAAATCGGCCTCATAAACGGCCCCCGCTTCGGGCTCGCCCGATACGTACTTCCACTCGTGATAATCGTGGGCCCACCACCCACCACCGCAGCCCCAGCCATCCGAGTTGCACGAAACCAGGTACTGCTCGGCAAGGTTCTTCGTAACCCCATCTACGATCTTGATATTACACTCAAATGGACCCACCGTACCAAAGGCCCAGCAGCTTCCACAACTGCCCTGGTCCTTCACCGGGGTGCATCCTCCCTGATCGCACCAATTGAAGCTCGAGGGAAGACCCACGTCGGTAACTTCTTCCTCGGCGGGCAGAGCTTCCTCGACAGGGACGGCGGCGGCACTATAGTCGCCCGCAAACGTCCCCTTGGACAGCACATCAACAGAGTAGGTCTCGAGTGGCGCTACGTCCGCCTCCCAGGGGCGACGATAGACCAACTCGAGAGGTGTCTGACCCTTTGAGACTCCCACGAAGCGCAGTGTCTGCGTACCTGAACCACCGAGCAGACCCGCTGCTGACTCGAACTCGAATTCTCCCACCTGGAGCAGGATGCCCTGATCCATCCCCTGTACCTCCCACGCGTAGCCAGTGGCTGGATTGCTTTCCAGGCTGAGAACCAGAATTTCGCTTTTCGCGAGTTCGATCTGGAGGCCATTGTCCGCTTCACTCAACGTGAGTTCACCCGGAGGAGGCGGTGCTGCTGGCGATGGGGAAGCCGTAGACTGAATCCCGCCCAGCAAAGACAAGGCTAGGGCCATAATCAGACAAAACACAACAGTCAATCGCGCTTTCATTGTTCTTCTCCTTGTGTGACAAGATATTATGGGTTTGGGTAAATCCTGATTTGTGGAACACACACTGTTGTTAGATCTTTCCTTTCCTCCTTCCTGGCGCCGGCAGGCCGGCAACTTTTTTCCCCCCTGGCTTCATTCCATTCTGTGTTACTCAGTTGGAGCATCACAGGACCAGGTGTGTGCACCCGCTCCTGAGCTATTTGACGCCCGCCGAGTTCAAGGCCCTACACGGGACTCACCAGGACCTTGAGCGACTCCCGGCTTGACCTATCTC
>CAYNKW010000628.1:0-1717 GCA_964397845.1 uncultured Anaerolineae bacterium | reverse complement strand
TCAGGTCTGTCAAGTGTGCCATGCCTCCCTCTTGTCCTGCGAGAACACCTCGCCCGGCAGCGACCAGCGCGCCTTGCATGGCCGGCTGGCGCGCGCTGTAGCCTGTCTGGCCATAGACCTGCGTTTCTGAGAAGACACCCCTTGTGCTGGATGCTGCAGCCAACGTGTAGCCGGGCACGGCCTGTGCCAGAATGTCGCCGGGATAGGGCCAGGCCGCCGCCCACGATCCGGCCTCGCCACGACGCGCCACGCGGGCAAAGACAGGCTTTCCCGTACGAGGATCGGTCAGGGCCGCCAGCACCCGGATGATGGCGTCTCTCGCGACTGTGTTCCCTCCTTTTTCACCCAGCCCAACCTCTACTGAGAGAAACCCGCCTTCGACGTGGATGCTTGGCGGCGATCTCTCCAGCAGCAAACCGCCATCCAGTTGTGCCAGCCACTGCCACAGCGGTTGCAGAGCGGCAGCCACATTGACCTCCGTGTGAGCGGGAGCCATCCCGTACTCCGAGACGACCAGCATCACCGCATAGTTCAAGTCTACCACCGCCAGCAAATCGTCCAGGCCGTCGTCCACAGCCGTGGCCACAGCGCGGCGGTGGCCTGCGAACTCGGCAGCTCGCGTCGGCGAATAACCTGGCTGGCGATTGTCGGTCAGCAAAAGGGCCTGCTCTGAGACTGGCAGGGCCTCCTGGTGGACCAGCAGCAGGTGCGGGCGATAGGTCTCGTAGACGTAGGCGGATACGCGCATGGCCCAGCGCGCCCGCAGTGAGGTCAGTTCACGGAATGTAGCCGGCGAGAGCTGGCCCTGGGCAACTGTCCTGGAACCTGGCAGCGGTGGGCAGAAACCAAAGCGTTCGATCACTTCCTGGCCCAGCGCGGTGGGTCGAGCCATCACTGGCCGGGCTGCGATCTGGTAGAGCGTGAGTTCCAGGAGTGGCACAAGGGACACGGTGGGAGTGAGCGTCGCCGTGGGTGTCACACCGGTCGTTGGGCTGAGAGTCGCCGTGCTGGTCAGTGTTCGAAGGCCAGTGACAACCAACGTCAGACCCGGCGCGGCCCGTCCGAAGACTGGCAATGTCCCCCATTCGTCCAAGGTCAGCCGCCGGGTGTTTCTGCCCACGGTTCGCTCGCCGTCGCTGTCCGGGGAGAAGAAGAAGGTATCGTAGGCTGACAGGCTGTCGTCGAGGCTGTCCACCGCCAACACCCTCCAGGTGGTGCTGCCCGAAGGTGAGGGAAGGGACAATGTCCCCTCGTAGGGGGGGCTGAAGCTGGTGGGGGCGCCCGCCCACAGTTTGCCAGGCGAGAGCAGGGCCGTCTGCTGGCTGGCCGCGGTGGGTGGGGGAGCGCAAGCCAGCGTGTAATCCGCCCGCTGGTCGGGCATAGTGGGGTCGGCGCCGGGCCAGAAGAGCAGGGCCGTGATGCGACGATGCCGCGCTGCCGTTTGCCAGATCGGCTCTGCGCCGGGAGAGATCGCGCCGGTGGCAAAGGTTGTCAAGGCAGCGCCGGGCAATGGGGGAGACACGCACCGCAGCGTCGTCGTCCAGCCTTGCTCAGACAGTTGAGAGAGGGCCGGCATGGCACCGTCCGCCATCCAGCCGGACAGGGTCGCGGCGCTCGCCCCGCCCAGAGACACCAGCACCACGCTCTGGCGGCGGTTCGGCTCCACTACCACGGGCGACGGTGTGCGGAATTCCGGGGCCGGTGGCGGCGTGGGAGT
>CAYNKW010000627.1:0-1736 GCA_964397845.1 uncultured Anaerolineae bacterium | reverse complement strand
GGCCCAGGCCACGGCTGCCTCGCCTCGCCGCCTGGCCAGTCCCCTGGTTTGGGCTTTCAGGATCTCCTTTTCCTTTTTCTCAATAGTCTCTCCCAGGTCTTCTCCTCCGCCGCCCACGGGACTGGCCGCGCCGATGCTCGTCTCCGGGGCCATGGCCGCCACGTGGGCCGCCAGCGTGATCACCGTCCCCGCCGAGGCGGCCATTGCCCCCGATGGCGCGACGTAGACAACCAGCGGCACCCCGGCAGATCGGATCGCCTTGACGATTTCTTCCATCAACGTCACCGAACCGCCCGGCGTGTCCAGTACGACCACCACTGCCTCGGCTCCCATAGTCTCTGCTCGTTTCACGCCCCGGCTGATGTAACTCAACATCACCGGCGTCACTGGTCCCTCGATCTCCAGCACCAGCACCATACCCCCTTGCGCCGAGACGCCCGCCGCGTTCAGCAGCAAGGCCATCACCACCAGCCCCGCATAGATTGTCAGCCTAGTTTTTTTGCCCATAAGTACACCTCATTCGTGAACTGTAAAATCCTCTTTACGCATCACGTTTCACGTGTTTCTATGCCTGTCAACCCGTCTCACTGGAAGCTGCTTTTTCACTACCAGTTCTTGTTCTATTCCCTAATTATAGCCCAAAATCCCCTGGCCCACAACTTGAACAATGAGCTTATCTGGTGTATACTGTGAGAGTTGGAAATGGAGCAAAGTTGTGAGGTCGGCAAGAGGGGATGAGCGGACGGATGGAACGCACGACATGATTCTCAATGCTCAACGGACATTTCAGAATTCATAATTCGCCCGAGGAGACACACCATGAAAATCCTGGTACCAGGCGGGGCCGGTTACATTGGCAGCATCGTCGTCGAAGAACTGGTCAAGCAAGGAGAACAAGTTGTCGTCTTTGACAACCTCTACTTTGGGCACCGCGAGGCCATACACCCCAGCGCGGCCTTTGTCGAGGGTGACCTGGCCGACCGGGCAGCCGTCAAAGCGTTGTTCGATGCCCATGGCTTTGAAGCAGTCATGCACTTTGCCTCCCACACATTGGTTGGCGAGAGCATGGAGCAACCCTTCAAGTACCTGGGCGAGAACGTCACCAATGGCCTGAATCTGCTGCAAGAAGCGGTAGCTCACGGCGTCCGCAAGTTCATCCTCTCCTCCACGGCCAATCTGTTCGACGACCCGCAGCGGATGCCCATTGACGAAACCGAGCGCATCGTCCCCGGCAGCCCCTACGGCGAATCGAAAAACATCCTGGAGCGGATGCTCCACTGGCTGGATCGCATCTATGGCTTTCGCTACGCCGCGCTCCGCTACTTTAACGCCGCTGGCGCGTCTCCCACCGGCGAGCGGGGCGAGGACCACGAACCCGAGACGCACCTCATCCCTCGCGTCCTGCAAGTGGCTCTGGGCCAACGCGATAGCATCACCATCTTTGGCGACGATTATCCCACCCACGATGGCACCTGCGTGCGCGATTACATTCACGTCACCGACCTGGCCCAGGTGCACATCCTGGCCCTCAAGGCCCTGGACAAAGGCAGCCGCACCTACAACCTGGGCAACGGTCAGGGCTTCACGGTCAAAGAGGTCATTGAGACCGCCCGCGAAGTGACCGGCCACCCGATTCCGGCCGTCGCTGGCCCGCGACGGCGCGGCGACCCGGCGGTGCTCATCGCCAGCTCGGAAAAGATCAAGCGGGAGTTGGGTTGGCAGCCGCAGTTCCCGGA
>CAYNKW010000626.1:0-1740 GCA_964397845.1 uncultured Anaerolineae bacterium | reverse complement strand
AAGCCTTCGTCGAGCACGGCGCGGTGCAGTGCGGCTATTGCACGCCGGGGATGCTGATGTCGGCCAAGGCGCTTCTCGATCACAACCCCAGCCCCACTGAGGACAAAGTCAGGCTGGCCATCTCCGGCAACCTGTGCCGTTGCACGGGCTACGCCAAGATCGTGGAGGCCATATTAGACGCGAGTACTGGCTAGAGTAGCCCTATGTCACAGGGTAGAGCAATCCCATTCGCCATTCGCAATTCGCCCAGGAGGCCAATCATGACAGAAGAATTCGCATACATCGGCAAACGGGTGCCCAAACTGGATGCTGTGGATAAAGTCACAGGCCGGGCGATCTATGGCCACGACATGAAATTGCCCCGTATGCTCTACGGCAAGATCCTGCGCAGCGGGCGCGCCCACGCCCGCATCCTGAACATTGATACCAGCCGGGCCGCAAAATTGCCGGGGGTCAAGGCGGTGCTCACAGGCTATGACATACCCGACATGCGGGTCGGCTTTGCCCGGGACAATCCCATCCTCAAGAGAGGCAAAGTGCGCTCCTTCCGCGACGAAATTGCGGCCGTGGCAGCCGTGGACGAGGACACGGCCCAGGAGGCCCTGGAACTGATCAAGGTGGAGTACGAGGACCTGCCGGCCGTCTTTGACCCGGAGGAAGCCATGAAACCTGGTGCCCCCCTCGTCCACGAGGAGGCGGAGAGGAACGTCCTATCGCTCATGACCCAGTCATATTACCACGGGGACGTGGAAAAGGGGTTCGCCGAATCGGACGTGGTGATCAAAGACCGCCTTAAATTGACCTGGGTCGCCCACTGCTGCATGGGTACCTGTTTCTGCCTGGCCAGCTTTGACAACTCGGGCAACCTCACCGTCTGGAATTCTACGCAGATGCCTTTTATGTCCCAGAGGGAACTGAGCACGGCCTTAAAGATCCCACCCGACAAAATCAGGGTCATCAAGGCGAAAATTGGCGGCGGTTTCGGCAGCAAGCTGGACACCTATCCCTACGAGCCCGTCTGCGTCCTGTTGGCCCAGATGACAGGCCGTCCGGTGCGGATCACCTTCACCCGCGAAGAAGAATTCATCGCTTCGCCCACCCGCCAGCCGGTGATTTGCGACATCAAGAGCGGGGCCAGGAAGGATGGCAGCCTGATGGCCCGGCAGGTCAAGATGATCCTCGACAACGGGGCCTACTCCTCGTGGGGGGCCACCACGCCGTTGGTGATGATGCAGACCATCTCGTCTCTGTACCGCGTGCCTCACGTCAAATACGACGTGCTCGTCGTCTATACCAACCACCCTTACGCCGGTGCCATGCGGGGCTATGGCAATCCCCAGGCCACCTTCGTGGTGGAGTCTCACATGGACATGCTGGCCCACGAACTGGGCATGGACCCTATGGAGTTCCGCCTGAAGAACGCCAACCAGCCGGGAGACGTCACCGGCCAGGGGGTCAAGATCACCTCCTGTGGTTTGAGTGAGTGCATCGAGAGGGCGGCAGAGAGCATCGGCTGGCAGGAGAAGCGAGGCAAGCCGCGTCCTGAGCCTAAGGGTAGTCGCCCAACCGCGTTGGGCGTCGAAGGGCCAGGCAAGCGAGGGATGGGCATGGCCTGCCAGTTGCACGTGGGCGGCGGAGCTCGCATCTACCCTTCCGATGGCTGCGGCACTACCATCAAGGTAGATGACTATGGCAAGGTCACCGTAATCACCGGTTCCACCGACATGGGGCAGGGTTCTG
>CAYNKW010000625.1:0-1765 GCA_964397845.1 uncultured Anaerolineae bacterium | reverse complement strand
CCAATCACGAGGCGACCATGAAATGTCGAAAATGCGGCGCCCAAGCAGTCTTCAATATGCGACGACACAAGCTGGCGCTCTGTGCCAAACACTACCTGGAATGGTTTCCAGAGCAGGTCGAGCGCACGATCCGCAAATACAAAATGTTCACCCGCGACGACAAGGTTCTGGTGGCCGTCTCCGGCGGCAAGGATAGCCTGGCTCTATGGGACGTGCTGCTGGAGCAGGGCTACCAGGCCGAGGGGCTCTACATCGGCCTGGGGATTGACGGCGGCTTCGGTTACTCTGACCTGTCGCTGGAAAAAATTGAGGGGTTCATGGCGACGCGGCCAGAGGCCGTGCTGCACCAAGTGGACATCGCGGAGACTTATGGCGAAAGCGTCCCGCAAGTGGCAGCGCGCAAGCACCGGGGCCGGCGAAAGCCGTGCGCCGTCTGCGGGCTGATCAGGCGTTACGTGATGAATCGCACCGCCAGCGAGGGCAATTTCGACGTGCTGGCCACCGGTCACAACCTGGACGACGAAGTGGCCGTGCTCTTTGGTAATACGCTACACTGGCAGGTGGGCTACCTGGCCCGGCAGGCGCCGGTGTTGCCGGAAAGCGGCACCGGCCTGGCCCGCAAAGTCAAGCCGCTTTGCCGCCTCTACGAGCGCGAAGTGGCCGCCTACGCCAACATCAAGAGCATTGACTGCATCAATGACGAGTGCCCCTACGCCGTCGGCTCGACGACGAACCGTTACAAGGAGTTGTTGAACCAACTGGAACTCGACTCGCCGAGCACTAAACTGCAATTCTATATCACCTTCCTGAAAGCGAAGAAGCAGGGTTTCTTCCAGCAGGCGACAGAGCAGGTAGAGCTGCGCCCCTGCGAAAACTGCGGCCAGCCGACGACGGTACCGGGGCTGTGCACTTTTTGCCGGCTGTGGTAGCGGGAACACCGTCTCTCCCTCCGCATCGCAAGCGTCAGATAATAAGCTTATCATATGGCCCCCATTTTGCCCGCGCAAAGTTTCGTGTAATGCCATTGATCTGCCCATCCTCAGCCCTCCGCCTCACGGGCCTTGGCCCGTGCCAGGGTACGGGAGCGACGCCACTCACGCCACTCTTTTACTGCTCCAGGGCTCACCAGCTTGCGGGCAAAGATGAGATAGCCTGTGTGAGCCACCATGCGGTCGGCGGGACGGAGACGATCGGGCACGGCCTTGTAGGGTCGCAGCAGCAATTCTTCTACTTCGATCACACCAAAGCCGGAAGCCGGCAAGGCGCGCACCAGTTGAGATACCTGGTTAGTGGTGGGCAAGATAGCACCGAAAAAACCCCCGCCCTTGAGGGCTGCCCATGCCTGCGATAGATAATTCCACGGCGACCGCACGTCGAGGAAGACAGCGTCTGCGCCCTCCTCATCGAAACCCTGGGCAATGTCCCGTTCTTTGAGATCCACCCACTCCAGCAGTCCCACGCGCGCCAGATTCTTGCGAGCCAAGGCGATGACGTCGGGCCGCACCTCGTAAGAGAAGACACAGCCTGTGGGACTGACGGCGCGGGCCAGGGCCAGGGTCAGGCCACCGCTGCCGGTGCCGGCCTCCACCACCCGGCTACCCGGCCCAATGTTCATTTTGAGCAACAGATAGCCGATGTCCTTGGGGAACATAATCTGAGTAGCCCGGCGGATCTTTTTGATCAAGTCGTGGAGTGAGGGTTCCAGAACCAGAAATGGATAACCCAAGTGCGAGCGCACCTCGCATCCTAACGATTGGCCGATGAG
>CAYNKW010000624.1:0-1771 GCA_964397845.1 uncultured Anaerolineae bacterium | reverse complement strand
CCCAAGCCTACTCCGCCTTATAGGAATATGGATCCAGTGCATCACGCAATCCATCGCCCATAAGGTTGATGGTCAATACCGTCACCAAAATCATCAAACCAGGAGCCAACGTCATCCACGGCGCTTGGAGCAGATAACCTCGGCCTTCACTGAGCATGAGGCCCCATTCGGGTGTGGGCGGTTGCGCGCCTAAACCCAGAAAACTCAGCCCAGAAGCGTTGAGAATAGCCAACCCAAAGTCCAATGTCATCAGGGCCACGACCGGGCCAAGAATATTGGGCAAAATATGTCGAAGGATAATACGTGCATTTTTGCAGCCCGTGGCGATAGCTGCCTCGACAAAAGCCGCCTCCCGAACAGTCAGCACGCTACCCCGCACCAGACGGGCGTAACGAGGCACACCGGCAAGCCCGATGGCGATCATGACGTTGGTCAGACCAAGGCCCAGTAGCGCGACGATACCAAGAGCCAACAACATTCCAGGGAAAGCCAGCATGACGTCGGCCAAACGCATGAGCAGCACATCGAGCATCCGACCATAATATCCGGCCAACAATCCGATAATCAGCCCAGGCAACAGAGCGATACCTACGGATACGACGCCCACCCGCAGCGAGACACGCCCGCCATAAACCAGGCGGGTGAACACATCGCGACCAAACAGATCGGTGCCCAGCCAATGGGTGCGGTTAGGTGATTGTAGTTGGTCTTCCAGGTGCATTGCCAGAGGGTCGTGTGGGGTGAGGAGGGGTGCCCCCAGGGCAACGACAACCAGCAGCATCAATCCCAGAGAACCGACCACCGCCCGCAGGGGAAGTCGGGCCATTGTCATCACTCACTCATAACGGATACGCGGATCTATGATGGCGTAAGCGACATCCGTCAAAAGATTAATAGAGATGTACATCAGCGCGATCACCAAAACGGTTCCCTGGACGATGGGAAAATCTTTCCACAAAATGGCATCCACCAGGAGTCGTCCCAGGCCCTGGCGAGAAAACACTGTCTCCGTGATCACTGTGCCGGCCAAAAGATAGCCAAATTGCAAACCGATGACGGTCGTGGCAGAGATAAGGGCGTTCTTGAGCGCGTGCCGGGCAACCACCTGTCGTGGAGTGAGTCCTTTGGCGCGCGCGACTATAATGTACCCCTGGCTCAATACGTCGAGCATGTTATTACGGACGACTTGAGCGATAGCGCCTGTAGAGGCAAAACCCAACGCGGACGCCGGTAGGACAAGATGCCTAAACCCGTCTTGCCCAGACGCAGGCAACCAGTGCAGGATCGAACTGAAGAGTAGAATCATAAGCAACCCAGACCAGAAAACCGGCATGGACACGCCCATAGCCGAAATGAACATGCACAGCACATCGATCCAGGGCAGGGACGTCGTAGCAGCCATCACACCCAGCGAAACGCCCAAAACAGTAGCGATCAGCATCGCCGCCGTGGCCAGTTCGATAGTGTGAGGCAAGTAATCCACAATGCTCTGAACGACCGGTATGTTGGTGAAAAGAGAGCGACCCAGATTTCCACGGAGCAGTGCAGCCCAATAACGCACGTATTGCTCCACAAAAGGCCGATCCAGTCCTAATTCTTTTCTTAACTGAGCAATGTTCTCCGCCGATCCCCCCCATTGGGAGAGCATCACCTCAGCGGGGTCGCCAGGGATCAGGTGAACGGACAGAAAGGTCAACGTCACCACTCCCCACACGACCGGTATAGAGATTAGCAGCCGCTTGCTAATATAGGCGATCATCTATCTCAAAAT
>CAYNKW010000623.1:0-1777 GCA_964397845.1 uncultured Anaerolineae bacterium | reverse complement strand
TCGAATTTGACGGAGGCGTTTCGACTACGAAAAAAGGATTCGCCGGGGTTCCGTTTATTCATGCCTCGGTTGCATTGCCGCCCGCCCAAAACGTCTCTCTTTTGATAGAGGGAGAAGATTTCGTCGAGTACAAGCTCGACCATCATTTGCTCCCATCGAGGGGCGTCATCTACAGGAACCAGAATCCCGACGACATTCCTTACCAGGTAGCCGGGGAGTCTATAGTTGATGCCTTGTATCCGGAAAATCTCGTGGAGAGCACGGAACCTTATATCTTTAGGGATATAAGGGGTATGAATGTGTACGTGTATCCTTTCCGCTACAATGCAGCGTCAAAGACGTTAAGGGTCTACACAAGTGTAAAGGTGAGACTGGTTCTGGTAGGGGACTATTCTACTGCCATTAACCCGCTGACGAGCAGCGGCGCCAGGATTGCCCGTGAAATGGATGGCATCTACAGATCGCTGTTCGTCAACTATGACACCACCGGCACCCTCGGCTGGTCGCACGAAATCGGTGAAATGGGTGAAATGCTCGTCATCTATACTTCACGGGATGCAAGCGCCATACAGCCGTACATCCAGTGGAAGAGAGAGAAGGGATTCCAGGTTCACACCAAACAGGTTTCGACGGGGACGAACGTCAAGAGTACGATTCAAAGCGAATACAATGCCAACCCCGACATACTATACGTCCAGTTGGTGGGTGATTGGGCGGACATAAAATCGGACACTACGGGTAGTGCGCCCATGGACCCGATGCTGGGATGTGTTGCCGGCTCAGATTACTATCCTGAGCTGATCATCGGCAGATTCTCTGCCAGCAACACGACTCACGTGACAACGCAAACCGACAAAGCGATCGATTATGAAAAATCGCCGGCTGGGACGTGGTACGACGACGGACTTGGAATAGGCTCCGGTGAAGGTACGGGCGATGACGGGGAATATGACTATGAGCACATTGACGTCATCAAAGAGTATAAACTGCTTCCCTATACCTATTCCGCTGTTGCCGAAATCTATGGCAGTGGGAGCACTTCACAGGTGGCCAGTGCAGTAAACGCTGGTCTTTCTATAATCAATTACTGCGGTCACGGTTCTAGCACGAGCTGGGGAACGACCGGTTTCAGTAATTCCAACGTCAACTCTCTCACAAATGGCAGTAAACTGCCCGTGATCGTCTCCGTCGCCTGCCTGAACGGAACGTTTCACTCAGGAACTTGTTTCGCCGAGGCGTGGCTGCGGAAACAGAATGGCGGCGCTGTGGGAACGCTCATGGCGACGATAAGCCAGCCCTGGGATCCGCCGATGAGAGGCCAGGATTACATGAATGACTTGCTCACCGGGGGATATGATTACTCCTCGAATCCCGGCAGTGGAACGAGCACCACGGAGGGAAGGACCACATACGGTTCAATCGCCTTCAACGGGCTGGTGTTGATGTATGCCGAGTCTTCTGGATCTTCAGATCTGGAAACGATTCAAACGTGGACGCTTTTCGGAGACGCTTCACTTCAGGTCAGAACGGATACTCCCAAGGCGATAGACTTGTCGAACACGACCGTTTACGCCGCTACGCCTTTTACCACGCGGGTGACTTTTTCGGGGTCAGGAGTAGAAGGCGCCCTGGTATCCCTCTCTCGAGGTGAGGATGTTTTCTCAGCGTTTACAGATAGCTCTGGCTACGTAACGATAAACCACTCACTCAGTGCAGGAGCGGCCAAGCTCGTCGTAACAGGTCTGAACCTCGAAACAGAATATCTCGACATTGTCGT
>CAYNKW010000622.1:0-1781 GCA_964397845.1 uncultured Anaerolineae bacterium | reverse complement strand
GAAGCGGAAGACCCACGGCCCGGCCAGCCGTGTCTGCCCCCACGGCTGCGCCAGATCGAATCCCACCAACTCGGTCACCGTCAGCGTCCATTCACCTCGTTGGTCGTAGATGGGGGCGAAAAAGTCACAGCTGTAGCAGCCTTCCTCCCCGGTCTCGTTCACCATGGGGATACTCTCATCAGCAATGTCCAGTGTGACAATCGGCGTCCACTCCTTGCCGTCTCCGTCCGGCGGTTCAAAGCACAGGAAGGCCCTGGTTTCCGACGGCGTGACCACGATTCGTTCCAGCCTCACAGCGACCCCGGCCGCCTCGACTATGTGCTGCACCTTGATGACGCGGCCGGCAATGAAGGGCACGCTGAAGTCAAAGATGAAGGGACCAACGATGGCTCCCATGGGCATCGGCAGTAGTTCCACCACCATCGGCTCCGGTGGTTCGGCCGGCGAACCGGCCAGGGTAGGAGACGGACTCGGCGCATCGGGGGGCAGCACCAACTCCTCCACCTCCATCACCAGCCGCAAGTCCAGTTTAGTGGGCACACCCTGCACAGGGGCGGCATCGAAAGCAAGTACGTAAGCCCCTTCGCCGGGGGGAAGCGAGACCTGGAGAATATCGGATTGGCCGGTCATCCCATATCCGATTGTCCCCGAAAAGACGGTGCCGGCCGCATCGGTTAGCGTCAGATGGCGTGCGTCATATCGCTGGCCGTTGGGACCTTTGATGGTGTAGCCGACGACGATGCGGTTGGCGTCGGCGTAGGCCCGCTCCAGGGTGACGGTGACGCCATCCACGGTCTGGCTCAAGTTAAGCTCTTGGACCAGGTTCGCTTGCTCAACGTGCCGCAGGCCAGCCTCCTGCTGGAACAGCCGGCTCACAACGGGGACCATGGCGTAGGCCACGGCCCCAAAGGCTAGGCAAAGGACCAAGGCCATGAAGGCCCAGCCCAGGCGGGTGGTGGGCATCAACTGCGCCCAGCGGGATGAACGTCGTCGTGGCTGTACCCGCGCCCGAATCGCCGGCCACAGGTCCAGGCTGGCGGGTACCTCCTGCTCAGCGATCTCCTGCAAGATTTGTACAGTTTGCTGCTCTTTCATCACGTTTACCTCCCGCTGATTTCTGTCGGGAGGCGAATGGAGAAACGAAAAGTGGCCATCATCTCATCCCTTACTCCCCGCGCCCCGACCCTGACGCTGCTGGCCACAAGGGGCGCAGCAGCGTCCGCAGGCGCTTCCGCGCCGCGTGCAGACGCCATTTGACCGTGCCCGGCGGACAGGCCAGTTCGTCGGCCATCTCGACCTCGCTCAGGTTCAGGTAGTAGCGCTGGACGATCGTGGCTCGCTGCGCTGGTGGGAGTTTGCCCAGTGCAGCCCACACGGTTTGGCAGGTCTCTGCTGCTTCCGTCAGGTCCGCAGGGCCAGGACCCGGGTCGGCCAGGAGATCGGCCAGGGACGTTTCCTCTCCCTCAGAACCGGCCTCCAGAGAGACCTGGCGCTTGCGGCGGGCAGCAGCTTTGAGAGCGTCGTTGACTACGCTGCGCAGGAACCAGGGGACGAAGGACCGCCTTGCGTCAAACTGACCGATGCGTTCGTAGGCTCGCAGGAAAGCCGCCTGCACGATGTCTTCGGCCAGGGCACGGTCGCGGGTGATCAGGTAGGCGGTCCGCACCGCTTGCACCTGATATTTGCGTACCAGCGCCTCCAGTCCGCCGATGTCGCCTCGTTTCAGCCGGGCGATGGCCTCCCGTTCCTCCATTCGCTTCCTCTCAATGGGTTATGATGAG
>CAYNKW010000621.1:0-1790 GCA_964397845.1 uncultured Anaerolineae bacterium | reverse complement strand
CAAAGCGGCGGAAGCTGCCCCCTTCCTCGGGCACTGCCTCCAGCGTCACGTCGTGGGCGGCGAAAGCCTCCTCCTCCCGCCGCAGCCAGCCTTCCCGCGCCAGCGCCCGGGCCGCACCGTTGAAATCCCCTGTACTGTGACCCAGGACGTGGACGTAGAGGAGTTCCGCCAGCCGCACGTTCAGGGGACATCGGATGCGCTGCAGGAAGCGCAGCACCCCCAGCAGGTTCTGCATCGCAAAGCCGTGAGCTCGGTCCGCCAGCCGCTCGTACATGTACCGCCAGGCCTCCAGCAGCGCCTCCGGCAGGCGGGCCACGTCGGCGGCGCGCACCGGGCCGCTCTTTTCCTCCTTCTGCAACAGGAGGCCGATGGAGAGGGCAAAGAGCGGGCCGCCATCGCCCTGCCGGATGTGGTGGGCAAAGACGTCGCCGGCCGCCTCGTCCAGCGTCAAATCCAGCGCCTCGGCCACCGCCCGGGCCATCTGGACCGCCTGGCCCGCATCGAAGGGCTGCAGCCGCACCGGTTCGGGGTTGATGCCCACCCGGCGGCAGAGGCCGGGGGTCACCCGCTCCCGCACGGCGACCCGATGCTGCTCCCGGTAGGCGGCCAGGGCGCGCACTCGATCCCCCCGCTCAGCCAGGCGCAACACCGCGTCGGCAAAGAGGTCAGGCTTGTCGTGGACGTCGTCCCACAGGAGCTGATAAGGCATGTGGAGGCGGCGCAAGGTGGCGGACAGGCGACCCAGGTCGTCGGGCCGGAAGTGACGGGCGACGACGATCACCGGCCAGCCGGGCCGGGCCAGGGCCAGTTTGATCAGCGCGTGGCTCTTGCCGCTGCCCGGACGCCCCGCCACCAGGGCCCCCTGGCCGGCATCGGACGCCGCAGCCAGTTCCGGCCGCGCCACAAAGTGGCCCAGCCGGAGGGGATGCATCCGCAGCGCCCGGTAGAGGTCGTCCTCGGTGGGGTTGCGGAAGAGGCGGAAGGAGGGCGCGCCGGGACGGGGCAAGCCAGGGATGCCCTCGCAAGCCCGGCGCAGGTCGCTGGCGTCCAACTGCCCGGCATAGGGAGCCACCTCCGCCACCCGTGCCAGGAGCGCGTCCAGGACACGGTCGGCGGTGGCCGCGTCGGGCGTGCCCGCCACGATGAGCCGCCCGCGCAGGTTGCTCCGCCACTCGTCGGGCGGTGGGGCGCGCCGCACGTATAGCCGTTTCAGAAAGGCCAGCAGGTCGTCGCCGGGCTCGGCCCCCAGGAGGGCGGGCAGTTTCTGGGCCCACTCCCGCTCCTTACCGGTGCAGGCGGCGGCGAAACGCTCCCAGGATAGATGGTGGCGGGCCTTGCGGAGCCAGTGGTCAAAGTCGGTTATGGTGCGAGGGGCGCGGTGGTCCACCGCCAACTCCACCCGGTCGAGGGAGTCAGGGGCCAGGTCGATCTGGCCCGAGGTAGCGCCATCGTAGAGTTGCCGCAGCGCCTTGCCGAAGGGACGGTCGCGGTTCCACTCCACGCGGACGGAGGGGCCGGCCTTGGCCTGGATCGCCCAGCGGGCGCCGGTCTCGAACTCCAGTACCAAATCGTCCACCGGCTCGGGGGCCTGCAACTGCACCCGGCGGGCCGCGCCCGGCCCCAGGCCGGCCGCCTCACCAACCAGGATGTAGACGCAGAACTCGACCCCCAGCCGCAGTTCAAAGGCCGCGCCAGCCCAATTGGCCCGCCCGCCGGCGGATGCACGTCCCATCGCTCGCTCCCTTCGTCGCTACCCTCTTACAACGCACCCTTGCCTATTTTATCAGCGC
>CAYNKW010000620.1:0-1790 GCA_964397845.1 uncultured Anaerolineae bacterium | reverse complement strand
CCTCCAGGATCGGGTCCATCTCCACCGGATGGCCCAGGATATGCACGGGCATGATTGCCTTGACACAGCGATTGGTAGTCTTGTTCCGCAGTTCGCCGTTGGCCCAGCGGCACTCTTGCTCTAGAAAATCTACCACTTTCTGGGGATCCATCTGCCAGTAGTCAGGCTCGGCGTCTATGAAAACAGGCCATGCGCTGGCGTAACGAATGGCGTTAGCGGAGGAGATAAAGGTAATCGTTGAGACTAATACCTCATCATCTGGCTGTACGCCGGTCACCAGCAGGGCGATGTGCAAGGCAGCCGTGCCATTGCAGGTGGCAACGGCGTATTTCGCGCCCACATACTCTGCTAACTCCCGCTCAAAGCGGTCCACGAAAGCGCCGACCGACGAGACCCAGTTGGTGTCCAGACATTCCTTGATGTACTTCCACTCGTTGCCGCGTATCTCGGGGACGCAGAGAGGAATCATTCCTTCTGACACCGGAGCTCCTGGTTCAAATTGTGTAGACTGTAGGTCGGTAGTATTCATGGTGCTCTCCAATCCAGTCAATAGTCAATCGCAAACCCTCATCCAGAGTGTAGCGCGGTTCCCAGCCCAGCAGTTTTTTGGCCAGGTCATTCGCCGCGCACAAACGCTCCACCTCGCCCTTTTCAGGACGCACCCGCTTATTCTCACATTCTATCTCTATCGGTTTACCCACCAAGTTCGCGATCTTGTGCGCCAGATCGCCAATGGAAATCTCTTGACCGGAACCAATGTTGATCACCTTCCCCACGGCTCGCTGACTTTGTGCTGCACAAATGAATCCCTCCACAGTGTCGGATATGTAGTTGAAATCGCGCGTTGGGGAGAGGTTGCCCAATTTAATGACGTGTCCTTTCATACACTGAGTGATAATCGTTGGAATTACAGCCCGATCTGATTGCCGAGGTCCGTATGTGTTGAAAGGTCGCAATGTGACCACTGGCAATCCAAACGAGCGGTGAAACGCTTCCGTCAGTTTGTCGGCGCCAATCTTTGTCGCCGAATAAGGCGATTGTCCTTGCAAGGGATGCTGTTCATCAATTGGTACGTATTGTGCTGTACCGTAAGCCTCGCTGGTCGAGGTATGGACTACACACTCTACATTGGCTTCCAAAGATGACTGTAACACGTTCAGGGTTCCCTCAACATTGGTGCGGACATAGGAAACAGGAGCATGATACGAATACGGGATACCGATCAAAGCCGCCAGGTGAAAGACAACGTTCACACCGTCTGTTGCTTGTCTTACACTGTCTCGATCGGCGATGTCACCTGCGATGACTTTGATGCTTTCCTTGAAAGGGGAGTGATCTAGCCAACCCCACGTTCCCCTCGAATTGTAGTGAACAAAGGCGCGTGTGCTGGCTCCAAGCTCAACCAACCGCTCCGTCAGATGGCTGCCAATAAACCCTCCTGCACCTGTGACGAGTACCCTTTTACTATCAAGCCGGTTCGAGTCAGATCTTGCCATTCCGCAGATCCTCCTGTGCCTGTTCATAATCAGCAGGCTGCCCGATGTCCAACCAGTACTCCACAATCGGAAAACTCACGACAGGACGCCCCTCTTCAATCAACCGCTGGATCAGGTCAGTCATGTCGAAGCGCTTACTATGCGGGATGTAGCGATGCACTGCAGGCTCCAACAGGTAGATACCGGCGTTGACGAAAAATCTGAGTTGTGGTTTCTCCCGCACCTGCCGCACTCGCGGCCCTTCACACTCGATCACGCCGTAAGGTACTCGCAGATCGTATTTGCGGACGCCGA
>CAYNKW010000619.1:0-1805 GCA_964397845.1 uncultured Anaerolineae bacterium | reverse complement strand
TGGGGGCTTATGCTCACCAGGACGTGCCGTTCGAGATGCTGGTGGAGGAACTGCAGCCGGAGCGGGACCTGAGCCGCACGCCGTTGTTCCAGGTGATGTTCGTCCTCCAGAATGCTCCTACGCCATTCCAGGGGCAGGTAGAGCTGACCTTTAGCCCGTTAGAGGTGGATAGCAGGACGGCAAAGAAGGCGAGCCTCGTCCCTGTTGTACGGTTCCCTTTCGTCGCCGGCGATGGCAGCTTGAGGGTCGAACAGGAGGGCGTAGAAGAGAGCAAACGCGAAAGTCGATCTCCTCTCACACCTTGGGCGACGCAAACCGCTCAGTCACCCTCCTGGTACTTGAAGGATAGCTTCACCTTCGCGCGGTAGGTGCGAACCTTCCCGTCCTCGAGCTGCATGTCCAACTCGACGATCTCGGCGATGCGAAGGTCCCGCAAGGACTTTGAAGCTATCTCCACAGCGGCTGCGGCAGCCTTCTCCCAGGACTCGGTGCTGGTTCCGACCAGCTCGATCACCTTGTAGACACTCTCTACCATGTTGCTTTCCTTTCTCCGAACGGACCCGATGAGCCCGTGGGGCACTTGGCCGCTGCCTTCCTGATCTTGATGCGGGGGCCGGCGGCGCCTAATCTAATCACAATCATACCAACTCTTGAGGATGTGACACCAATGGCTTGAACTGCACGTATTGTACTCCCAAAGCCGACCAGGAGCAAGCGGGCCGGCTGAAAGGGAACAGGTGAGGATAGCAGAAACGAAAGGGAACACCGGGTTCACCCGGCTCTCGTGTCAACGTCATTCCGCCGGCAACAAGTTCATCCTACCAACGGCTTCGGCGACGTCTTCGGGCCAGATGAAAATCCGATTATAGGGCGCCACCTTGTAGTAGCTCGAGGGATAGAATATCTGCCTCGTGGTCATATCCGCACAAAAGCGCGTGACCCATCCATATTTCTCCTTCGAGGAGGGCTCTTGGCCGTCCACCAGCTTCTTGGTGACCTCGTACAGCCTCACGCACATCCGAAATTCATAGCCGGTTAACATCACCGGATCGGCCCATGCGCCCTTTTTGTGGTCGTAGGCATCCTTGGCCGCCTCCTGAAGCATCACCAGATCAGCGTACCGGGGGATGCTGGGGTAGATGGGAAACGAGGCAGCCCAGCCAGACTCGATCATCAACAGATTGAACGTCGCCCGATCTTTGCGAGACATCGAGGCTCTTTCCTTGGCGCTATAGGAAGGGGCCATATAAGCGAGGAGCCGACCGTAATGATCGAAAGGTCGATCCGCAGCCTGAAGGAACACGCTGCGCTTCCTGCCGCTGGGCCGTGTCAACTTTTCGTCTAACAGTTCCTTGAACTTGACCGTCGCACTCTCGCCCTGTCCCTCTTGCAGTGTGCCGGCCGTTCCCGTAGCGAGCTTCGGATGTAGATATTCCGCCAGGCCACTGCTGACTGGCGCTCTTCCCGCCTGGAGCCAATCGGCCAACTGGGCTAGTTTTGCGTCGTGCTTGGAGGGCTTCTGAAAACCCGGATAATGCACTTCCGGAGTGTCAATGCTCAACATTCGGATGGACATGGACACATAGGGAGTGTCCCCGTCGGTGGCTCTCAGGTATTTTTTCGTGCCCAAGGCGTCGAGCTCGAACCCACTCGGATCCCAGAAAATCTTGACTTGTGACATCGAATACCTCCTTTTCTCTTGATTCTGAATTTGACGACCCGGCTGGCAAAAAAGCCGATCCTACACTGGGAACTCCCCCAGGCCAGGGGTCAACTGTCAATCTTTCATGCTAGCCTCCTCCGTG
>CAYNKW010000618.1:0-1809 GCA_964397845.1 uncultured Anaerolineae bacterium | reverse complement strand
ACGCCCAGCGGAAACGAGGCCCCGATTCCGACGATGGCCAACACGAGTGTCAGCAGCACCCCGCTCCACATGTCCTCCGACACCTGCGGCAGAAACGGGCTCTCCCGCGAGAATCCCCGCAGCAGGATGCCGATCAGGGGAAAGGATAGCAGCCAGCCGATCACTAGCCAACGCCGCGGTTTGCCCTCCGCCCTCCGGAATATCCAGGTGAGCACTGCCAGGAGCACGACGATGCCCAGGCTGACCAACACGCGCCAGGCCTCCTCGGGGGGATAGCGACCGATCATAAAAACCCTGAAATTGGTCGTGACTACTTTCCAGCGCGCATCCCGCACGACCCAGGTGATAACCGCACGCAGCACAACGTAGATAAAGGCTATCGAGAAGATAGTGAGCAGCACGTTGTACCACGTGCTGAACAGGTTCTTTGTCAGCCAGCCCAGCAGGCCCACTTCAGTACGAGGCGGCTTGATTACCTCGGGTTGCACAGCCATGTTCATCTCTCCACAATCTGGATGCGCCGGTTGACAATGTTCATGATCAACGAGATGCTCAAGCTCATTGACAGATAACTGGCCATAATCATCAAAAAGACCTCGACCACGCGACCGGACTGGTTCAGCATGGTGTGGGAGACGGCGTATAGATCCAGGAAACCGATGCCGAGAGCCAGGCTGGAGTTCTTGGTGAGGTTCAAGTACTGACTGATCAGCGGTGGAATGATCACGCGCAAGGCCTGCGGCAGGACGATAAGGCGCAGGATCTGCCCATTGGTGAACCCCTGGGCCCTGGCCGCCTCGGTCTGGCCTTTAGGCACGGACAGGATGCCGGCCCGCACCACCTCGGCGATGAAAGCGCCGGTGTAGACCACCAGACCGAATGTCAAGGCCACGAATTCGGGTGAAAGGATGGTGCCGCCCGTGGCTCTCAGGCCCTCTATAACCGGTACATCGAGGACCAGCGGGTTCCCCGGCACCACGAGCCAGCCGAAGATGGGGACGGCAAAAAAGGCAATGACCACCCACAGCAAATTGAAACTGGGGCGTCCTGTACGCTGCACACCGCGAGCCCGCAGGATCCACAGAACCACAACCACGACGAGGGCGGCGACGAGAAAGGGCCACCACGAGCCAAAGGACTCTGAGGGGCGCGGCCAGGGCATGGCCAGACCACGGTTGCTCAGGTAGGTGGGACCGGGCAGGGTGATGGCCGTGATTTCATCCTTCACCTTGAGCTTGGGCAGCTTGAGGATGACGGCGAAATACAGAAAGAAGAGTTGCACCAACAATGGGGTATTGCGGATGATCTCGATGTAGACGCTGGCGATCTTGCTGACGAGCCAGTTGTCGGACAACCGGGCAACGCCGGTCACCAAGCCCAGGAGAGTGGCCAGGACGATGCCCAGGCTGGCGACCCGGATCGTGTTGACCACACCGACCAGGAAAGCGCGGGCATACGAATCGGTGGGACTGAACGGGATTCCCTCCGCCAGGTCAAAACTGGCCTCCTCGTCCAGAAAACCAAAGCTGAACGTGAGACCCCGTTCCCTGTAGTTTGAGAGTGCCCACAAGCCCACGGCGAGCACCAGAATCACGAGCGCGATCTGGGCCAGCACTTTGAGTACGCGCTCGTCGCGCCAGAACGGCACCGCTCTTCGGTGTTCCACCATCGCTGCACCTCGGCTCATACCTGCCCCCTTTCAAGGAGATACAGCCCGACACGCCTCGCCGGACATATCGGGCTGCATTCATTTCACCCCTAGCAGTCTGTCGGAGAAATAAGGTTGACAGAGTATTTCAGGTAAAAACC
>CAYNKW010000617.1:0-1810 GCA_964397845.1 uncultured Anaerolineae bacterium | reverse complement strand
TTGCTCACCGCCCTTTTTGACTGGTTGGAAGACAACTTTGGCTTTGGACGGGGCTGTTCCTGCCCTGGCATCGGCTGTGGGTGTCTCATCCTCGTTGTCTTTCTCATCATGGCGTGCGGTATCATCACTGGCACCGATTGGTTCAGCCTGTTCTGACCTTCTCTTTGAAACCGTTCTCCAGGCCTCCGGGGATGTGCTGGCATCCTCGGAGGTTTGCTATGAAAAGTGGGTTTCATGCGACTGTCTGCTCTCTTGACCGCCTTGGCCGAAAAGGAAACAGGCCCTTATCCCGACGTCGAAATCACTGGCCTGACCTGCGACTCGCGCCAGGTGACGCCCGGCAACCTGTTCGTCGCCTATTGTGGCGTGGCGGTGGACGGGCACGACTATGTCCCTCAGGCTCTGACCAACGGTGCCGTCGCTGTGGTGGCTGAAAGGAGATTGCCGGATCTGAAAAGCCAGGTGCCCCTCGTCGTCGTCCCCAACGGCCGGGAAGCCCTGGCCTACCTCTCCGCCGCCTGGCATGACTTCCCTGGCCGCCAACTCACCGTTGTAGGCGTGACCGGCACCGACGGCAAGACCACCACCTGCAACCTGCTGCATAGCATCCTGACCGCCGCCGGTCGCCGGGCGGGGCTCGTCACCACCGTCAACGCCGTCATCGGCGAGCGGGTGATGGACACCGGTTTGCACACGACCACCCCCGACGCGCCCGACGTGCAACGTTACCTGGCAGAGATGATCGCTGCCGGGATGGAGATCGCCGTGCTGGAGGCCACCTCTCACGGCCTGGAGCAGCATCGCGTGACCTCCTGCGATTTCGACGTGGCGGTCGTCACCAATGTCACCCACGAACACCTGGACATCCACGGTAGCCTGAAAGCCTACCAGCAGGCCAAGGCCAGGCTCTTTCGCAGCCTGACTGCTTCGCACCGCAAGCCGGGCGTGCCCAAGATCGCGGTCCTCAACGCCGACGACGCCTCTTATGACTACCTTCGCCGCATCCCCGCCGACCGGCAGATCACTTATGCCATCCACCGCGAGGCCGACGTGAGGGGGACGTCGATCAAGTTTGCACCCGATCTCACCCGTTTCGTGGCCCAGACGCCGATGGCCGATTTTGAGGTGCAGACCCACCTCATCGGCGAGTTCAACGTTTACAACATCCTGGCCGCCATCGCGGTGGGCGTGTCGCAAGGGTTGGACTGTGGGGACATACGGGAAGGCATTAGTGCGGTGAGGGGGGTAGTGGGACGCATGGAGCGAATTGACGAGGGCCAGGATTTCACTGCCATCGTGGACTTTGCCCACACGCCCAATGCGCTGGAGAACGCGCTGCGTACCCTGCGCCCCTTGACCGCCGGCCGGCTCATCGTCGTGTTTGGCTGCGCTGGCCTGCGCGACGCGGAAAAGCGCCCCCTCATGGGTGAGATCGCGGGCCGGCTGGCCGACGTGACCGTCATCACCGCCGAAGATCCCCGTACCGAATCGCTTGAAGCCATCATGGATCAAGTCGCCGCCGGCGCCGAGAAAGCCGGCGCCTGGGAAGGCGAGGACTACCATCGCATCGGTGACCGGGCCGAGGCGATCACCTTTGCCGTGAGTCTGGCCCGGCGAGGCGATACCGTCGTCGTCACTGGCAAGGGACACGAGCGATCCATGTGCCTTGGCACGGTCGAATATCCCTGGAGCGAGCACGAGGCTCTGCGCGCGGCTCTCCAGCAACGGGACAAGTAATCTCGGATTCTCCCACAGGCTCAGGACACCACACTGCTCGCTATCGCTCGCAGCTACCCTGTACCCTTTGTCC
>CAYNKW010000616.1:0-1811 GCA_964397845.1 uncultured Anaerolineae bacterium | reverse complement strand
TGTACTTAGACCGTACAGGACTAAGTGCCAAAGGACCAGGGGCTTGCTGGGGGAACGCGGCCTCGGCAGGGTCGTGACAGATGCGGAGTGTTGGCCCTTTGCTTATGACCGCCTGAGTAGCTACGACCGAACCAGGCTGCCCTGAACCGGCCGCTATTTGCTTAATAGCATCAAATAAGGCAAGCCCATCTTTTACGACACGGGGGATTTGATTGATGACTACTATGTTGATGAGAAGCACAAGAACGACCAGCAACTGCTCTTTCTGATCTACGCTACCTCCGAGGGGGTGGAGAGAATCGAACTCATCCCCCTCTTGATCTCTTACATGCAGGTGAATAGGGCCACGGAGGCAGTCTTTGATGAAATCTGCGAGCGGATAGACGAGCTTTCGAAGGCCATGGGGACGGAGATAAGACAAGAGGGCAACCGCCTCGCGATCGACCTCCCGGAACGCTAAAGAGCGCGCGGGGAAGCCATGTCGCTGAGGGGATAGTCAGGGGATGGTGAAAGGGGAATTTACTGTGATTTGCACAAGATATACCTGTTCCTCCCGGCGAGCGTATCACGCTTACTGTCAAGAACGGTGAGTTGTGGTATAATACACCGCATGGCTTTCAAGTTTACCCTGGTAAAGACAGATGCCCACACTCTCGCCCGGGCAGGCGTGTTTTCCACACCCCACGGCGATATCCCCATGCCAGCCTTTGCGCCGGTGGGCACGCAGGCCACGGTCAAGACCGTCTCTCCCCACGAACTGCACGAACTGGGCGCGAGCCTGGTTCTGGGCAACACTTATCACCTCTACCTGCGTCCCGGCGCCGATCTGATCGCCCGTCTGGGTGGTCTGCATCGCTTCATGGCCTGGGATGGTCCCATCCTCACCGATTCCGGTGGTTTCCAGGTGTTCAGTCTGGCGGAACTGCGCCGCGTGGACGACGACGGCGTGACGTTTCGCTCGCACATAGACGGCTCCGAGCACCGTTTTACGCCAGAGAAGGCGATGGCGGTTCAAGAGCAACTGGGCGGCGACATCATCATGGCTTTGGACGAGTGCACCGAGCCTCGCGACCGGGCTTACAACGAGGCAGCGCTGGCCCGTACCCACGCCTGGGCCGAACGCTGTCGCGCCGCTCAGACCCGCCACGACCAGGCACTCTTTGGCATCGTCCAGGGCGGCATTTTCCCCGACCTGCGCCAGGAGAGCGCGCGCTTTCTGGCGAGCCTGGATTTTCCCGGCTATGCCATCGGTGGCCTGAGCGTGGGCGAGACGAAAGCCGAGATGCACGCCATGCTGGAAGTGACCACGCCGCTCCTGCCGGTCGGCAAGCCCCGTTACCTGATGGGCGTCGGCTCGCCGGAGGATCTGTTCGAATGTGTGGCGCGGGGGATAGACCTGTTCGACTGTGTGCTGCCGACCCGCATCGCCCGCAACGGGGCGGTACTCACCCGCCGGGGTCGTCTGAACCTGCGCAACGCGCAGTATGCCGAGGACCCGCGCCCTATTGAGGAGGGCTGCGCCTGCTACGCCTGCCGGCACTTTACGCGGGCCTACCTGCGGCATCTCATCAGGGCCAAAGAGATGCTGGGCCTGCGCCTGACGACGATCCACAACCTGCATTTTACGCTCCACCTGATGCGCCAGATTCGGGCTTCGATCCTGGACGGGACGTTTGCGGCGTTCCGGGGGGAGTTTCTGGCGAGTTGGCAAGGGGGCAAGTAGGCAAGTGAAGGCAATGCAATTTCGTCCCTGCTCTGTTTGCTGCCGCGCTGGGTTGACCGTAAACATGACCTGGGCTATAATCAGGTAC
>CAYNKW010000615.1:0-1811 GCA_964397845.1 uncultured Anaerolineae bacterium | reverse complement strand
CTCAGGCGGTGCAGTAGCGTCAAGCCGGCGTGCAGACCAAGCGAGTCGTTGTCCAGACAAATGTAGACCATATCCACATCACACAGGCCCTGGGAATCGTAAAGGAATTCAGCTCGCTGAAACTCGGGCGAGCGAATATCCATCTGGCGGGGAAACAGCTCACAGGCTTGCCCCAATCGAGGATAGCGCACACTCAATGACTCTGACTTCCAGACTGCTTCTCTGTCTATCACGGTGATGCGCAGCCGCTGGCCGGCCGATGGATGCCTGTCCTGCCAGTCCCTTGCCGCTTGCACGACCAGACTCTCTCCCATGCCGCCCAGGCCAACCACAAGCAGGTGTGGCGGATGGTTTCGCGCTTGGCCTGTCCCGCTGAAGGCTGGATACTCCTGCAACAAGATCCGAGCCCCTCGGTCAAAGACGTTGAATAACTCGAGCCGGAATGTGGAGACCTTTTCTGTCCCAATCTCCCGCTCTCTCAACAAAGCGCACAGTTGGGAGTCAACAATGTGGATGACACAGGTCAGTACGCCTCGCTTGCGATCACTGACCAGTTCCTGGGCACGTACCGCGACCTCAGCATTTACTCCGTCATCGCCGCAGACCGAGACAAGCCACTTTGCCCTGTGAACTGCCGCCTTGCGAAGCATGTCTATGTCTGCCACATCGCCGACCAGCACAATTGCGCCCCGCTCTCTACAGGGCTCAAGCCGATCGTTGCTCTCGTCCTGCTCGATAACGACTACCCTTTCCCCCCGCTCACAAAAGTGATCTGCCAACAGGAGGCCCTTTCGGCCTAAACCGCAGACAACGACGTGGTCACGGGTGAACCACAGTCTAATAGATTGCACCTGGTTGCGAAAGATGATAGCAAATGCCTTCACCGCGGTGTAGGCAGTCACTGCCGGGATGAGCAGTCGAGCCACCTCCAGTTCCCAACTGACGGGTCCCGAGACTGCACCGGATTCCATCGCGATGAGCTGCAGAGTCAGGTAGTAGAGATCCAAAGGTGAGAGCGACTCGCCAAGCGCTGCGGCGTACTTGGTAAAACCGACATAGCCCAACATTAACAAGACTAGCTCCAGTCCCAGAAGCACTGGCCACTGGTAGTCACGCCAAAGTCTCTGCAGCCGCTTACGCCAAAGCGGCGTAGGGTGAAAAAGTGACCCAATCCGCGTCTTGTTTCCCATAAAGTGCGACATGTTCATTCCCTCGCTCAAACGTGCCTGTTAATCCGTCTTGTGGCTACTAGCCGGGAAAGCGCTCAAAGCTCACCTTTCCCTGCTTCTCATCCAGAATAGTAGGTTCCTGGGTGCCCGGCCTTCGGTCGGCGCCCTCGGCCAGGGGGGAAATAACCGCCAACAGCTTCCCCGGGAATGCCTCTTCAATCCGGCGCAATGCTTCATCTACGCCAGCGGCGATCTTGTCCACCTCGGCCAGGAAACGATGTCCGGTCACTCCGATGGCGACAATGCCCTTGGTCTCCTTGATCCTGGGGCTCAAGGACCCAGGGCTCAGGCCCAGGCCCCTGGTCCTTTGGCACTTAGTCCTGTACGGCCTAAGTACAGGGCCCAGGGACAAAGGGGACTGAGGGCTTTGCACCTCCCCTTCTTTTTCGATCGTGGTTTCGTCCAACTTGGCCTTCATGTACCGTTGGCCATCCATCCCGGCGGATAGCTCGACGTCGGCGCCGGGGAAATCGAAACACATTCTCCTTGTCAAACCAGGAAGTCAATAGTTGCTTTTGCTTCCTGTCACTTGGCATAAGCATATCACACCAGGCGCGAGGTGTCAACTCTAATGGGACAAGA
>CAYNKW010000614.1:0-1829 GCA_964397845.1 uncultured Anaerolineae bacterium | reverse complement strand
TCCCCATCAGGAACGCCCCCGCCGGCACCTGCACAAAGCCCAGAAGCGGCTCGTCGGGCAGGTGACAGGCATCCGCCCGGAAACGGGAGTCGCCCAGGGCGGCCAGGTGGCGACCGGCGTTGGCCCGCTCGCGGGCGCTGAGGGGGACGCCACGGGTCTCCAGCAGGCCGGCCAGCCAGCCGGCCAGCCGTTCTCGGGTGAGAGGATAGAAATCAGATCCCTGGGGCTCTGCCTCGGCGCGGCGGGCCAGTTCCGGCAGACCCACTTCCACGGCCGACTCGGCGGCCAGGGCTGCAAGTCGCCAGCGATTCTCTGGCAGAGCTGCCGCTTTGGTCGGGTCGAAATCCCCGGCACAGAGGAAGGCAATGAGTGTCACCGCGGCTTGCTTTTTGCTCTGCAAGGCGGCCAACAAAAAAACCTCGCGCCACCACTCTGCGTCGGCGTAGACGTGTCGCGCCATGCGCTCGTGAAAGTCGCCCAGGCCGGTCAGGTGGCAGGCGGTCAGGTATTCCTGGAAGGTGCGGTGGGGAAAGGCGTACCGCTCGCCGCCCCGGCCCAGGAGCAGCCCGGCCCGTTTCTGGATATAGTCCACCACCGGCCCGGCATCCCGCCCCAGCACGGCCTCCAGGTCGGCCTTCAAATCGCGCTCGCGGATGTCGGCCGCCTGTTGCAGGGAGCGATCCTCGCTTCGCGCCTGGCGCAGGTGGGCCTGGTAAGCCACGTTGTACAGCGCCTGCTCCAGTTGCTCCCGTTCGGCGTCCAGGGCGTTGAGGATGCCGCCCTCGACGATCGGCTGGCCGTCGCGATAGACCACCTTGGCCTTCTGCCAGTGATCGAGCAACAGCTCGACGCTGTCGGCGTATAGCTTGGCCCGGTCGCCCGGCAGTGCTCCACCCTTGGCAAAGAGGGTAGCCATGAGCTGCAGCAGGATGGGGCGGGGGGCCAGTTGGGCCGCGCTGCGGGGCGGCTGTACCTCGTCTTTGAACTGCCCGGCTTTGGCTTTGACCTTCTCCTCGTCCCAGTTCTCGATGGGCGCCGAGGCAGCGATCCAGCGGTCAATGAAGTAGTGGATCTTCTCCTCGTCGAAATCGGCCAGGCGGTGGCGCCGGAAACCGCGCAGGATCCACGGCGCCTTGGGGTCGTCGTAGGCGTAATCGCGGCAGGTGACGACGATCCGGCAGTGGGGAAAGGCGGCGGCAAAGTCCTCCACTGCCTGGCGGATCTGCACCCGCTGGCGGCCCGGTTCCGGCACCTCGTCCAGGCCGTCCAGCAGCAGCAGCCCGCCCTGGTTTGGGTCGCGCAGCATGGCCATCAGTTCGTCGCCAAAGTCGCCCAGCGCGCTGCGGGCCAGTTCGGCGCGGATAAAGCTGACGAGGTGACCGGCCTTGCTCTCGGCGTGAGGGTCGGCCGGCAGCCCGCGCGTCGCAAAGTCCAGCAGCGTGATGGTCACCGGCACTTTGAAATCAAAGGGCCAGGGGGCCAGTCGCTCCAGCCATTCACCGGCGCGGAGCGGATCCAGGCGCGACATGGCCAGGCAATAGGCCAGGCGGTTGGCAAAGGTGCTCTTGCCGGAGCCGGGATCGCCGGTGAGGACGACGCAGCGATCCCCCCGGCGGCTGACAGCTTCCAGGGCAGAGAGGATGCGGGTCTCCTCCGCTTCCATGGCCTCCGGCCTGTCCGCCCGGCGGCGCGCTTTCCCCCGGCCTTCGTCCAGCGGCACGCGGGTGGTGGTGTTCAGATCGGTGTACACGTCGTCCAGCGTGACCAAGCTGCGGCCGCGTTCGTCGGCGTAGGCGGGGTCAATGACCCGCAGTTTGAGCTCGTTGCAG
>CAYNKW010000613.1:0-1833 GCA_964397845.1 uncultured Anaerolineae bacterium | reverse complement strand
CTCGAGGCGGGCGATCTCGCCGCCGGCGTTGAGATAAAAGAACCGGATGCGGTGCACCTTGTATGCCTCCAGAATGGCCGACGAGCTCTCGAACACATTGCTTCGCTCACCATCGGCCAGCAACCCGGCAAAGAGGTGCCGGTCACGGGTTGTGCCCAGGTAGGTGCACAGTTCTCGCAGTTCATCGTTCAATGAGCAACGCTGGCAATCGGGCATCTCCATGGGACACAACCACACCCGCAGCGCGTTGACCACGTCCAGCCCATTGGGGCAACTGATGTAACTGGCTGCGGGAAAGGCGGAGCGCTGAAACTCGTCCAGGCAGCCCAGGAACTCGTTCAAAAAGTGCGTCTGGACGGTTTTTTCCTCGCCGTAGAGCGTCCATAGGATGAGCGACCCGTCACGCAGGGCCACGGCCGGCTGGCTGGCCATACCGGCGGCCTTCAGCAGCGCCTTCATCTCTTCCACCTGCATTCTGAGGCCCAAACGCGCCTCGTTCACCGGGATGCGCTCCCCTTGCGGGGCGATGTACAGGTCCTCGTCTTCAAAATAGAGGCGGCCTGCCGAGTCGAGGACAGCGTCCGGGTGAGCGCCGTAGGTCAGCATGGCATAGCCGGTGTTGACGACATAGTAGCGCAGCGGGCTATGGCGGTCGGGCGGGATGGCGGAACCGTCGGCGGCGGCGACGGAAAAGTCGACAGGGGATGGTGGTGTGGGGTGAGTGCCGGCCAGCGTGCCCGTGGGCAGAGCAGCCAGCCAGGGCACGCGCTTCCTGGAGGCTCTCGCCCGCTTTTCCAGACGTTCCCGTAGGGCAACCGGATCCACGTCGCGGAGCAACTGCCGGGCCTGGGCCAGCAAATCGTCCTGTTCCGGCGGCGTCACTGTCGCCGTCATGCGGTTCACCTGGTCGGTGATGGGGCCAAGTTTGAGGGGCATGGCTACGCAATACGTTTAATCTGTGTAACTACTCACCCTGGCCAGTCTCTCGACAGGATTTACAAGATTAACAGGATTTTGATCAGCGATTTAATCATGTGAATCCTGTTAATCCTGTCAAATGTCCCAAGTCTGCTGCTTTTGGGAGTATAGGCTGAGTAGTTACTAATCTGTTTAATCCGTGGTTTGAATTATACCCTGAACTGATGGGGATGACAAGAAACAGGTGGTGCTTCTTGAATCCAATGTGGAATACCAGGGCGGCGCCAAAAAGAGAGAATAGATGGTCGGACCCTCGGTTTGCCCCTGCGCGGCCTTTGGAGTACAATTCTGGCAGTCAGAGAGAGAGGGGTAGGTTTATGATACCCCATTTTCAGGTCGGATGCAAGCCTCAAAGGAGACTTTTATGGAGAAACAAAATCGCACTCTGCTGATCATCATTGGCATTGTTGCCCTTGTCCTGCTCGTCTGCTGCTGTTGTGCAGCGGCCCTGCTGGGCTGGGGCGCGTACACTATCGCCAATGGTCCTGTCTTTCAGGAGATCGTTGAAGAAGTCGTAGTTACCCCCATCGACACGCCGGTGCCGGTCATCATCCGCACTCCCGTGCCCACGCCGCCGCCGCCACCGACGCCGCTCAACCCGCAGACCCCCACCCCGCCGCCGCTCCTCACCACCGAGGAGATGCTGGCCCAGGAGGTTGTGCCCGATCGCAACCTCCGCGAGTTGACGCTGCAATTCAGGTACCCCGGCGTGCCCATTCCCGTCGTCGTCAACCCTACGCCGCCAGCCTATCACGTGGGCGATAAAGAGACCTTCTGGGTGTCCGATCTGGACACCAACGAAAATTTTCAGATCACCGCCGGATTGCGCTACGTCACGCCCCACGTCTACATGTG
>CAYNKW010000612.1:0-1843 GCA_964397845.1 uncultured Anaerolineae bacterium | reverse complement strand
ACCCACATCTTGGGAAAAAGAGATGAAAACTCTGCCGGTACAGTCCCATAACGATCTTGTGCTGACCTCTAACTCGAGGCGGCCCGGTGGCTCACACATTGAGGGTGCCACCGGGCCGCCATCTCAACCGACGCCCAAAACCCGAGGCTTGAGGCGTAGATCGCTATTCCTCGATATCCCACAGGTGGATCTGGTACATCCAGCCCTCGTTGCTGCCATTCAGCGGCGGAACCTTTACCCCCTTGCGGATAGGGCAGGCCTCATTCTTGAAATAGAGGGGCATGAAGGGCACCTCCTCGCTAACGACGCCCATCATCTGAGCCCAGAGATGTCGTTGCTCCTCCAACTCAAGAGATTCCTCGATAGCCTTCTTGATACCTAGTGATTCCCATTCCTCGTTGCACCACGCAGCAAGGTTAGAACCAGCCCAGCCATTCTCCTCCGTCGGGATGTCGGCACAGTCGAGGGGTGGAGGCTCTTTGTTAGGACCTCCGCCGAAGTTGAACTGCAAAGCGCCCGGCCAACCAATCTGGAAGAGGTGATAGGGAGCGTACATGATCGAGGGAGGTACATTGTCGATCGCGGTCTCGACCCCAACCTCCGCCCAGTACTGGGTGATCAGCGCCTCCACATCCTCCTTGTTCTTATCCCCGGCTATGGTGCGGTAATTCATGCTCAGCTTGGTGCCTTCTTCAGCGTACAGGCAGCCATGACATTCGCGGATGCCGTCACCGTCCTCGTCTTTCCAGCCGGCCTCGTCCAAGAGCGCCGCTGCCTTGTCGGGGTCATATTCGTAGGTCTTGATAGCCGCCAGGGCCTCCTCGTTCCCCTTCATCAGGGGGTGGTAGGGCGGGGCCCAGCCGGCTTCGGCCACGAGGTTGTTCCCACCATAGACCGCATCCACGATCTGCTGCCTGTCTATGGCGTACAGCAAGGCCTGGCGGAGTCTCTTGTCCTTCATATAGGGGACTTGGCCCCTGTCCGTCACGTTGAACACGATCCAATCCCAGAAATAACCCTGCAGGATCCGCACCTCTCCATCCCCGGTTTCTTCCCAAATCTTCTGTATCGTTAGACCCTGGTTAAGGTCAATGCCCGGAAGGACGGTCACGTCTACGGCCCCGGCCATGACGTTGGCCACCAGGGTATTGGTATCGAGGATGAACTTCCACACGATGGTATCGATCTTTGGCTTGCCCAGAAAGTAGTCCGGGTTGGCCTCCAATACGATGTGGCTGCCCGGCACCCACTCTTTAAACTTGTAAGGCCCGGTGCCGATAAGCTGTTTGGTCCAGTATTCATGCTTGAGGAACGCATCCTTGTCGCTCTGCCAGACGTCGTAGAGGATGTGTTTGGGCAGAGGACGCTCCCCGTAACCTTGCCCCCCTATGCTTTCGTCGGCAACGAAATACGTCCGCTTCCAGTGAACTATCATGGTGTAGGGGTCCACGATCTCGATGTCTTCGACCAAGTTGGCTGCGTAAGGCTCCGGGATAGGGATCTCCGGGTCGCTGTACACCTGCCAGGCAAATTTAAAGTCCTCCACGGTGAGTTCCTGGCCATCGTGCCACTTGACACCCTGCCTGATCTTCCAGGTACAGTCCATGGTGCCATCGGGATTGACAACCCAGGTGCCATCCTCCAGCGAAGGACGCGCGACGGCCAGCCAAAGGTCTAGCCCCCCGTCCGCGTTCCGATGAAAGAGTTTGGCGTTTATGGTCTCGGCCACCTGGCTGGCGGCCACCTGGGCTACGTTGGGACCGAACCCTCTGGGTTCCTGCCTCATGCCGATAGTCAACACCTTTGGCTTTGCAGGGGCAGGTGCCGGGGTGGGGGTCACGAC
>CAYNKW010000611.1:0-1852 GCA_964397845.1 uncultured Anaerolineae bacterium | reverse complement strand
CCCGGTTTCTCCAAGAAACCGGGTTTCTGAGGTTGCTTTTGACATCTGGACCCCCAGCCCGAGAGACGAGGTGCCCCGGGGCACCATGGCCGGGGCCAAGGCCCGCTGCCCGGTCTGCGGGGTGAATATTCCCAAAGCGTACATCAAGGAATGTGGTCACACCGGCAAGATGGGCGCCCGAATGACGGTCGTGGTGGTGAATACCGGCTACGGCAAAGAATACCGCCTGCCCACACCGCAAGAAGAAGAAGCTGCCCGCCGCGCCGCCAATGCCCTGCCCGAGGCCGCGGCCCAGATTCCCTACGGCTTGCCCACCGAGCCGCTGCCCGAAAGCGGCACCTCTGGTGCTGGACGGGCGTTCACAGTGCCGCAATATGGCTTCAAAACCTGGGCCGACCTCTTCACCCCGCGCCAACTGCTGGCCCTGGTCACCTTTGTCAAGTGGACCCGCGCCGCCCGCGACGAGATGCGCCGCCCGGGGTATCCGGAGGAGTGGGTAGAGGCGGTGAAGGGGCATTTGGCGATAGTGTTGGACAAGGTCGTAGACTACAATTCTACTGTCTACCTGGCACAATTCAGGAGAAAAGATTGGTCACACTTATGCTCGCTTTGCTCTTCCAATAACCTGGGATTTTGTGGAGCTTCCCCTCAGCAACGATGTGGGCAGTGCTTACGGTGCACAGCTTGATTGGGTAGTGCGTTACGTGGGACATGCGCTGACGGCTGTCAGCGGCAATGGTGCGCCAATTGTCTTGCAGCAATCGGCGACTGATCCTCTCGACGGCTCTATGGATGCCGTCATTACCGACCCCCCTTACTACGATGCTATTCCGTATGGCGATCTGTCCGACTTTTTCTACGTCTGGCTGCGCCGCACGGTAGGTGACCGGTACCCGGAGGTATTTGCAGCTTCCATTACCTCCAAGGCCGACGAACTGGTGCAACAGCACAAAGCGGGCGAGGAGGGCCGCAAGGGTAAGGAAGAATACGAGGCAGGTATGGCCACTGCTTTTCGTCGCGCCTGGGAAGTGTTAGTCCCTGACGGGCGAATAGTAATTGTCTTCGCTCACAAAGACCCAGATGCATGGGAAACCTTGGCCACGGCCATGATCCGGTCTGGCTTCACCGTCACTGCCTCGTGGCCCATTGATACCGAACGGGCAACCCGTACCCGAGCCATGGGAGGGAGTGCAGCCCTGGCCTCTTCTATCTGGCTCGTCTGCCGCAAGCGACCATCGGGTACAGGCGTGGGCCGTTACGCCGCCGTGCGGCGGGCCATGCGAGAGCGGGTCACCGAGCGGCTGCGCTACTTCTGGGACGTGGGCATCGGCGGGCCGGACTTTGTCTGGGCCGCCGTCGGCCCGGCGCTGGAACCCTACTCGGCCTACGACGAGGTGCGCCGCCTGGACGGCTCCCCTTTTACCGTCAGCGAGTTCCTGCGCGAGGTGCGGCGCATGGTGGCCGACTTTGCCCTGGGCCAGATCCTCAAGGGGCGCTCTACCGAGGGCCTGGACGAGTGGGCGCGCTATTATCTGATGCACCGGGACTATTTTGGGCTGGCGGCGGCCCCCGTCGGCGAGTGCATCCTCCTCTCCCAGGGCTACGGCCTGGACCTGAACGACTTGCGCGGGCGGCGCGGCCTTTTGATCAAGGCCTCGGGCAGCAACGTCCGCCTGGCCAAATGGGACGAGCGCACCCGCGGCGACCTGGGGCATCCCCGGCCCGACGGCGGCCTGCCGCTGATTGACATGCTCCACCGCCTGGTGTGGCTGTGGGCGTCGGGCGACGTGGGCAAGTTGCGCGCCTACACCGGCGATCGCGGGTTGGCCCACAACGACCTCTTCTGGGCGGT
>CAYNKW010000610.1:0-1859 GCA_964397845.1 uncultured Anaerolineae bacterium | reverse complement strand
CTTACCATTGTGGTCATCGTTGCACTTTTGACGGTGACACTGTTCGCTTTCACCTCATCCCCCACCCTGGCCATTGGTGAGGGATGGGTGTCGCTCAATGGCGCTGCACAAGACGCGCCGGCTGAGATGAAGGCAACTTTTTCTGACGGATCTGGCATGAGCGCCACTTTTGCCCTGAATGGCTTCTTTGTCAAAGACGCGACCCTCGAAGAGCAAGTCTGGCAGCGCATCACCTTCCCCAATCAGGGCTACCTGGGCCAGGCCGGCGCGCCAAACGTGCCGGTCATGCGGCGCATGTTCGCCATCCCCGCTACCACCGGTCTCGAGGTCGTGGTCACCGACATAGCGTATGACAAGTTCGAAGACGTGCGGGTGGAACCCGCGCAACGCCTCTTGTTGGAGACCGAAAACCCGGCAGACTATGGGTTTGAACAAGACGAGGCGCTCTACAACACCGACGCCTTCTTCCCGGAGAACTGGGTCGATGCCTCTGTGGCAGGCATCATGCACAGCGTGCGTCTGGGTTCGGTGGAGGTTCATCCCTTCCGCTACAACCCCGTCCGAGGCGTGCTGCAGGTCGCGCGCACCATAGATTTCGAGGTCAAGTTCACCGGCCAAGAAAGAAACAACGCCCTATCTTACGAAACCCAGAGCATCCCACCTCATTTGGCCAAGCCGCTGAAGAATCTTTTGCTCAACTACGAGTTCTTGGGCTACGAATCTACCGAGGAGAGCCTGGCCAACGGTGTGGATTACCTGATCCTGGCAGATCCGGCTCTGGTCAACGCCACCAGCCTGCAAAACCTGGTGAACTTCCACACCAACCAGGGACGCACGGTTGAGCTGAAGGATGTCTCCACCGTCGGTAGCACGGCCGATCAGATCAAATCCTACATCCAATCGGTCTACGATAGCGTCAGCCCCCCGGACTTGGATTACGTCCTCCTGGTTGCTGACGTGTCGGTGATTCCGTTCAAGCAAGCTGCACACGAAAGCACAGACTCGGACATCTGGTACGCCTGGCTGGCCGGCAATGACATCATCGGTGACGTGGGGTTGGGTCGCTTCCCGGCGAGAGATGTGACCGAGCTGAATTACATGGTGCTCAAGACGCTCGACTTTCAAAACAACACCTATCCTGGCGACTGGCAGGACAAGGTCAGTTTGGTGGCCCACAACCAGGATTACCCGGGCAAGTACACCGCTTGCAAAGAATCGATCTACGAGCACACCTATACCCTGCCACCGCCGACCTTTGATCGGATATACGGTGGTGCGGGTGGCACCAACGCCGATGTGGATACCGCCATCGAAAGCGGACGGGTGCTGGTCAACTACCGCGGCCACGGAAACACCAACACATGGTCGAGTTGGGATAGCGGAGGCAACTCTTATTACGCTAGCATGGCGCGGCAGCTCCAAAACGGACACAAAACGCCGGTCATCTTTTCCATCGCCTGTCTCAACCTCGACATGGAAAGCTCGTCGGAGACCATCGGTGAGGCGTTCATACGTCACGATCAGGGCGCGGTGGCGTATCTCGGAGCCATCCAGCCGAGCTACACCACGCCCAACCACGACTTTGACCGCTTCCTGTTCTACGGCACCTGGGACGAAGGGATCGGAGCCATCGGCAATCTGCTCAACTGGGCCAATGCCGAATTGTACAACATGTATGGCGGCGGTCCTTATGCCAGCAGAAACATCACCATGTATCTCTGGTTGGGCGATCCGTCTCTCCAGATTCGCGGCGGTGGAGGCCCCGACCCCACACCGACACCGGGCCCCTCGCCGACATCCCCCCCCACACTCACACCGACCCCCTCGCCTACACCGACCCCAGTGCCGCCCACGCCGAC
>CAYNKW010000609.1:0-1860 GCA_964397845.1 uncultured Anaerolineae bacterium | reverse complement strand
ACAGGCGTTGTCCGTTTTAACAAACGCGATCTCCTCCTGACGAAAGGGACTCAGGAAAAGATCGCGGTAACCTGGTGATTTGCGGAATCTTTTTGCTCAACGCCAGAGTCTCAATGATGCGTTTTACTTCTCAACCAGAAAAACGACCTGGCAAACCAGTTCTGGCGTCGCCTTGCTGCTTGTTCTTGGGTCTTCTACGTTCAATTATAACAGAAAAGGAGGATTATGTCGTGTTCTCTTGTGAACCATGCTGAAAAGTAGCTAAATGGGGGTTAGAAAGTGGTTGTAAATGCCTCAACTCTTCCGTGGGCTGGCCCCTCCAGTGGCCCGCCTCAGCCTTCCAGGAGCTTGCTCCCAATGTGTGACGCTCCCCATAATTTGCCTTGCGGCAAGTGCACATAGGTGGTATAATGTCTGCAATCTGAAACCGAATAGAAAGCCCCGGCGCTTCCCCGCAGCCCGAGGCGATGACCGGGACGGCAGCGGCGCCCACGGCGCTGCTATTGTAGCATAACAGCCCGTCCGCCGCAAGTCCTTGAGCGAAGCTCAAGGGCAAGTACTTGACCAGAGGTCAAGTGCAAGTCCCGGCGTGACGGGTCGTTTGTTTGTGCCGGCAGATGCTTGTCTAACTACCAGGGAATAGGAACGTTACTCAACCGAACCAACCGCGATAACCCGTTTGAGAAAGATGGTTCCAATCTATGGAAAGTTCTGCCTTATCTCTCCTTGAACTGCGCATCCTGGTTCTCACCCTCGGTGAAGCGCATCACGCCGGGTGGTGGAAATCGCAATTCCTATCCCCCGTCGGCTCGAGTTTCCTGGAACGCATCTACCCCCGGAGTACGTTTGCCTCGGCGGTGCGGTCGGCCTGTCGAGCTGCCCGGTCTGTGCACGATGCAAACGTGGGCAAAGGCACTGTGTTTCACCTCTTTCGTTTACCCCGTCAGACGGAACGCGAGATCGAGACCGCACTGGCGGCTCGGTCGGAGGAATTGGAAACTCGCTATCAACCACTGACTACCGATCGAGAAGCATTGTTGGAGGTACTGGAGGTGATGGCCGGCAAATCGCCAGCGCCACCGCTTGTTGGGCCAGTCAGATTATCTGTTGGCCTGAAAGAGTTGGCACCGGCGATGGCAGCGGCGTACCTGCAGGCTTTTCGAGATGGGACGCAGGTGTTTCCTTACTTTGAGGTTGATAAGGTGAGTGTATGACGATATACTTGACACAACGTGAAAAACGACCATATACCGTCACCGGCCTGACCAAGGGGACGCCATCGTTGGACGAAATCCAGACGCTGCTGCTGAGCTGGAGGCCAGATGAGTCGCCGGCCGACTTTGCTGAACGAGTCAGACGAGAGGGAATACTGACCAAACAGACCGCCCGGCGGGTGCGGGATCTGGTGCGCGAGATATTTCGACCATGGTTTCTCAAGCCCGATGACCGGGCAGCACGCCGGCTCAAAACCTTCGTCGAAGCAGACGGTGACCGGCGGGCGTTGAATGAACTGGTCTTCCTTTACAAAGCCCGCAGTGAAGCCGTGCTGTACGACTTTACGCTGGAACGCTTCTGGCCCGCCTGCCACGATGGGGATCTGTATCTGCGCACCACAGACATCGAAGGCTTTTTGGAGGAGGCACAAGAAGCCGGCCGCACTACAAAACGCTTGTCCCCCCAAACACAGGAGCGTCTGGCTCAAGGAATCTCTCGGGCACTGACCGAGGCAGGCCTTTTGAGCGCGGAGCGCCGTTACGTCCGCGAATACGTGCTGTACCGGGCTACCGACTTTACCATCGCCTACCTGGCCTATGATCTGCACCTGTCTGGGCTAACGGATGGCTCCCTGGTGGAGCACCC
>CAYNKW010000608.1:0-1874 GCA_964397845.1 uncultured Anaerolineae bacterium | reverse complement strand
TGGACTCCGCGCCTTCCCCTTCCACTCGGAAAAGGCCATCTTTGCTGTGGCTTCCTCAACAGCCATATCCATGCTCCTTCCACCGCTCCTCTAGCCGATCAGATCCTCCACCCTAGACATCTTCATATAACCGATCTTTGACAAATGAGACAAGATTTTGTCTGTCATGCTGAGCGAAGCGAAGCATCTCGTTCCTCAATTGGTGCAACGAGATTCTTCGCTCGCTTTGCTCGCTCAGAATGACAAGTTCGCACTCGTCGGTTTGAGGCAAAGCTTCGCTAGTCATAGGTGATGCGCGGGTCCAGCCAGACGTAGGTGACATCCACCAAGAGGTTAGAGATCACCAAAAAGACCGCATAGACCAGCGTGGCCCCCGTTATGAGAGGGTAGTCACGCTGCCCGATGCTGGCCACAAAGTGTCTGCCCATCCCTGGTACAGCGAAGATCTGTTCCACCACAAAGGTGCCCGTCACTACGGCCGCAAAAAGCGGACCCAAGACGGTCGCCACCGGGATGAGGCTGTTCTTCAACGCGTGACGCATCACCACCAGGCGCTCTGCTAAGCCCTTGGCCCGGGCGGTGCGGATGTAATCCTGCCGGATCACTTGCAACAGCGAGGCTCTGGTGAGGCGTGCAATCTGGGCCGAGATCCCCGAGCCCAGAGTCAGTACCGGCAAGATAGCGTGCTGGAAGAATTGAAGGCTGGGCCTGGGAATCCAGGGATAGACAAAGTAATGCTCCGGCCTCACCGCTCCCCACTCCGCCACCGGCAATAGGTTCAGCCATACGCCAAAAATGAGGATCAACAACGGCCCCAAGACGATATTGGGGATGGAGACCCCAAACACGGCGATGAAAGTGGCGCTATAATCGGCCCATGTGTTATGCCTCAAGGCGGCGATGATCCCCGCCGGGATGCCGATGACCAATCCCAGGGCCAAGGCCATCACACCCAACTGGAAGGAGATTGGCAGTCCTTGGGCGAGCAGGTCATTCACCGTCCGAGTCCTGTAATTGAAGGAAGGGCCAAAATCCAAATGCAGCGCGCTCCAGATATAGTGCGCGAACTGTTTCCAGAGGGGCTCATCCAGGTGGTAGATTTCCTCCAGGTTGCCGATGATGTACTCCGGGACGGCGCGCATCCCGCTGACATCGAAGGGCCCCCCGGGGATGGCCCGCACCAGGGCAAAAGTGGCGAAGGTGATAGCCAAAGTGATCGGGATGAACCACAGCATACGCCTCACGATGTAGCGAGTCATGTTGCCTTCTCCTCGACCTGTCTTTGACAGTGCCACCTGTCACCGGGCACACAGAAACTCTGGTGACACGCGGCTATACTGGATGTAATTATGCATCCGCCGTTCTCTCCGGACTAGCCCGACCCTTTGAGAATAATCCAAATTGCAGATAATGGCCATGGGGTCCCTCAGGGGCCCCATGGCTCTAGGAATCGCCCTAGTACACATCGGCGGAAATCCTTCCCCAGTTAAGCATTGGGCGACAGCGCCGGTCGAGCCCTTGGTCCTGTGGCCCAAGGACACAGGGTAGGAGCGAAGCGACGTATCGAGACCAAGCGGCTTGTAAAGAGTGCTCTCGTGGGCAGAAAACGCTTGGTTTCGACACTGTCCTGGGGCCAAAGGACCCAGGGCGGTCAGTACAGGGTATGCTTTCTCCGCTGGCGCTGCGAAGCTACCCTGTACTTGACCGCACCTGTCCTGTACCGGACAGGCCCCTGGTCCTTTGGCACTTAGTCCTGTACCCTGTACCTGTCGGTCCAGGACAGGTGCGGCCTAAGTACAGGGCCCAGGGACAAAGGGTACAGGACAAGTGCTCAACCGGCGCTTGCCCTACAACTACCGACGGACTTGTTGCCC
>CAYNKW010000607.1:0-1886 GCA_964397845.1 uncultured Anaerolineae bacterium | reverse complement strand
ATGCCACCAATTAAGGAAACCTCGGAGGTCTTGCCCCATCTTTTTGAGAAGATACCCTTGGATCACAGTTGTTTGCCAGACGACGGCTTTTGTGCTACACTTGCTACCCTCCCGCAGGTTTGAAAATCATCCCGTAACAGGATCAAACCCGATGTTGAAGCGTATTCCGACTCGAAATTGTCCCTGAACCTGCGGGAGGGTGAGTAGTTATCACAAAAGCTTGAAGCAAGAGGAGGCAAGCATTATGGACAGCGAGACAACTTTTTACCGCCGGGCAGAGGAATGGCTGGCGCGGCTGCTGGAACTCAACCCCGTGACAGCGACACAGTTGGGTGACCATCGCTGGGACGACCGGCTCTCGGATAACACCGCCGAGGCGCTGGAAAGCCAGCACCAGGAGTGGTTGGCCACGCTGGCCGAGTTCCAGGCGATGGACACGGCCGGCTTCCGGCTGGATGCTCGCATTGACCACACGCTGGTCGTTCAGATCCTCAAATCGTTCATCCGGAGTTATGAAAAGATCCAGGGCCACCGGCGCAATCCCGGTGACTACCTGGATGAGACGTTGGGTGGGGTGTTCGTGCTCATCATCAAGGAATTTGCCCCACTGCCCCAGCGGCTTCACTCTGCCCTGGGCCGGGTGCGGGAGATACCGAGGGTGCTGAAAGAAGCACAGGCGAACATCATCCCGGCCGAGGCGCCCCGGGTATGGGCCAAAGTGGCCATGGAACAGGCACAGCAGGCGCCGGTTCTCTTCACGAAGCTGCTGCCAGCCCTGGCCGCCCAGGCCGCGCCGGAACTCCAGGCAGACTTGACCGAAGCCGGACAGGCTGCCATTGAAGCGATCCAGGCGTACACCGCCTTTCTGGAGAACGACGTCCTCCCCCAGGCGGCGGGAGACTTTGCCGCCGGACGGGACCTGTTCGACGAAATGCTCCGCGAGGAGCACATGGTGGCCCATGACGCCGACCAACTGCTGCAGACCGGCTGGGAGCAGTTCCGCCAGACCCGGGCGCAGATGGAAGCCTTGGCTCGGCAGATTGACCCCCACAAGTCGGTCAAGGAACTGTTGGAAGAGGCCAAGGCCGACCACCCCACGGCAGATGGGCTATTGGCGACTTATGAAGAGGCGATGGCCGCTGCCCGGCAGTACACCATCGCTCACCACATCGCCACTATCCCGGAGGGAGAGACTCTACGCATCATCGAGACCCCCATCTACCTGCGCCCCATCATCCCCTACGCGGCCTACATGCAGCCGGGCATCCTGGAGGAAAAACAGGCCGGTATCTTTGTGGTCACGCCGGTGGACCCCGACGCGCCGCTGGAGGAGCAAGAGCAGAAACTCAAGGGCCACTACCGGGCCAAATTGCCGATCACTGCCTTGCACGAGGCCTACCCGGGCCACCACCTGCAACTGGTGTGGGCCAACCGGCAGGAGACCATCCCCCGACGTATGGGTTCCTTCATGGCCACTCTATTCATTGAGGGCTGGGCCTTTTACTGCGAGGAACTGATGGAGCAACTGGGTTACATCGCCCAGCCAATCCAGCGCCTGGGGCGGCTCTCCGACCAGTTGTGGCGGGCGGCGCGCATCATTCTGGACGTCTCATTGCACACTCGAGGCATGGCGGTGGACGAAGCGGTGGACTTTTTGGTAAAAGAGTGTCAACTGGAACCGTCCAACGCGCTGGCCGAGGTGCGCCGCTACACCCAGTCTCCCACCCAACCCCAGTCCTACCTGATGGGCAAACTGGCGATTTTGGAGTTGGTGGCCGACTACCGCCGCACCCACCCGGAGGCATCGTTGCGGGAGGTTCACGACGCCATCCTGGGCTGCGGGTCGCTGCCGCCCCGGCTGATGCGCCAGCGGCTGTTGGAATCGT
>CAYNKW010000606.1:0-1893 GCA_964397845.1 uncultured Anaerolineae bacterium | reverse complement strand
GGGCTTTTACAGATTGGAGTAGAGGCTTTAGCCGGTTTTCACGCTCAAAAAACCTACTGACCAATCGCAGGAAAAAGGGAGAAACAAAGATGAAAAAGAAACTGCTTCTCGGCGTTATGGCGCTCGCTTTGCTGCTAACCGGTTGTAGTCAGCCGGCCACATCACCAACGCCAACCAGGGTGGCGCCAGAACCAACTGCCACAGTCGAGCCAACAGCGACCGCGCAGTCGCCGATCGCCAGGCCAACAATTGAACCAATCCCGACAGAGGAGCTGCCGGCAGAACCGGCAGTGACGTTTGAGCCAGCCCCTTGCCCCTTTGAACTGCCGCCGGGCCAGGTCGAAGGCGAAACCGTCGAGTGCGGCTATCTGGTCGTGCCTGAAGACCGGGCCGACCCCGATACAGACACCATCCGTCTCGCCGTTGCCATCTTTCACCCTCCCGGCGGCGCGACCGAGCCCGACCCGATTATCTACCTGGTGGGCGGCCCCGGGGCCAGCATCCTCGAGCTGCTCTATCTCTCCTTCGACAAGGCTTTCGCACCGGTGTTCGTAACCAACCGTGACCTCATCCTCTTTGACCAGCGCGGCGTGGGTCTCTCGGAACCTGCCCTCGACTGCCCCGACGCATCCGAACTGGGCCTGGAGCTGCTCGACTACGAGCTGGATGGGGAACAGCTCACCGATGAAGAGATCGACAACCTTTTTGGGGAAGCTTTTATGGCCTGCGAGCAGGATTTGAGCGCGATCGCCGACTTGGCCGCCTACAACACGGTGGCCAGCGCGGCCGATGTGAACGACCTGCGCATCGCCCTGGGCTACGACCAGGTCAATCTGTGGGGCGGGTCCTACGGCACGCGGCTGGCCTTGGGCGTCATGCGCGACTACCCCGAAGGCTTGCGCAGCGTGGTGCTCGACTCTGTCTACCCCCCTGATGTGAATATGTACCTGGAATCGCCGGCCAGCCTGAACCGCTCGCTCAATCTTCTCTTCGAAGCCTGTGCTGCCGACGAGGCCTGCGACGCCGCCTTTCCCCACCTGCGCCAGCTCTTTTTCGATACGGTGGAGCGTCTGGACGCAGACGCGGTGGACACCGTAATCACCAACCCCCTCACCGGGGAAAGCTACGATGCACTGCTGACCGGGGACGGCCTGTTTGGTTTGGTGTTCCAGTTACTCTATGAAACCGAGGTGCTGCCCGGCCTCCCGCAGCTTGTCTACGATGCCAGCCAGGGCAACTTTGACACTATCAACCGGATTCGCGGGGCACTGCTTGCGCAGAGCACCATCTCCAGCCCGGGTATGATGTTCTCCGTGCAGTGTAACGAAGAGTTGGCCTTTAGCTCACTGGAAGAGTTCGAGGCCGTTCTGGCCGACTATCCTGAATTGGCCGGCTTTTTCGAGGACAGTATGCTTGGCTATCCGGCCTTTCACGTGTGCACATACTGGGGTTCGGGCCAGGCGGCCGCCATTGAAAACGAGCCGGTGAGCAGCGACGTTCCAACGCTCGTCATGCAGGGGGAATACGATCCGATCACGCCACCGGACTGGGGACGGAACGCCGCCGAGACATTGGAAAATGGTCACTTTTTCGAGTATCCCGGTGTAGGCCACGGCGCCAGCGTCGTTGCGGGTTGCCCGTGCGAGATGCTGATCGCCTTCCTCAATGATCCCGCTCACGCGCCGGACGATTCTTGTATCGCCGAGATGGGCGGGCTCTCTTTCGTGGTGCCAGCCGAGAGCGAGCCAATCATTGAGCTGGAGCCGTTCACCAATAAAGAGATGGGCATCAGCGGCATCGCACCCGTCGGCTGGACCGAGTCCGCCCCCGGCGTCTTTACCCGTGGCAGTTCGGGGCTGGACGTCGCCGCGTTGGTCGTGCAGGCCGCGCCCG
>CAYNKW010000605.1:0-1897 GCA_964397845.1 uncultured Anaerolineae bacterium | reverse complement strand
GCCGATGATTTTCCTGCCGCTGGTGATGAAGGAGAGCCATTGAGTGTAACCTGAAGAGGTGTCCCGCTCCGGTTGACGGGTGCGGCGATCAACCCTGCGCCGGTCTTGCACATAGTAAGCCACTGGCGACACTAATGGACAAAGTCCTCTTTTCAAGGCGGCCATGCCGCGATACACCTGCTCGACCTGCTGCAGCGATTGCTCCAGCATCGAGGTGTTCCTGTCCAGGTCGGCCGGGCCGCGAGCGGTCTCGCGCGGCGTAGGATGGCCGACCTGCACCAGTGCATACCGGCTGTCGGTGAACAGCTCGCGGATGGATTCAAAAAGCCGAGAGGACGGTGACTGCCAAACGTAGGCAGACTTCTTGCGAGAGGGTAGGGATTGCAGGTGTGTAATGGCGCAATCGTCCTCACCGCGATGAAAACGGACGGTGACGCGCAAGTCGGGCCGGTGGCGCTGAGGTCCCTGGCTAAAGTGGCCGTTGTAGGTTAATCCTGATTGCACGGCCTGCCGGATGGCCTCTCGGATGAGGGTGGCCCGGCGGCCGGATGGCACAGTCCGCAGGTACTCAATGAGGTCGTCCTCAGCGCCATAGCGAAAGCGAACGGTGAGCCGCCAATCGGACTTGCTGCGAGGTTGGCACCGGGAGGTCATGGAGCACCTCCACTGACAAACGAAGGGATAGATTGGAGAGGTGAGCTTGCCTTCAAGTCACCCCCGGGAAGGATATAAGGTTTCTTCGTCTTCCATGTTCCCCTGTCTCCTCCCTACGCTTCCTCCAGAGCGTGTCTCAAATCCGAGTCTAATGTCCAAGTTCACCAACTGTGCCCCCACTACCTCAGCTTCGGTTCGAGCAGCGTTGGTAAACCCGGCACGGGCAAAGAATACGTAATGCACTTGCCAGTCCTTCCCAGGTACAACGTGCGGTGCTTTGTCCACGAGTTCCCTTACCACCGAGCGACCAACTGCATCCACGCCCCACTTGCACTCCCCCAACAGGATGGCCTTCTCTCGCCAGTTGAGCGCCACCACATCCACTTGCGCATCCGGCGCCCAGTGGCTGCCCACGATCTCTGGTGGGAAGGGCAACTGCCCCGCGCGGGCCTGGATCAGCGTCCATTCACGGCACAACTCCTCGAAGGCTGTGAGACCCACGAAGGCGCGGAATTGCTCGCCGATGCGCTCCCAGAGCAGCCCTGTCAACTCTTGCTCAACCGCCCAGCAGCCACTGCCTTCAACACCGCCTCATAAGTCTGCGTCTCGCGGCGGATCACGTCTCCCACCAGGATGAATGGCTCGCTGCGGAACATGCCGGTGCGCCGCATAAACAGGCGCCGAATGTTGGCCCCCACGCTCTCGGCGTCGTCGAACCGCTCCAGGTAGGCCGGGATCCCTCCGGCTACAGCATAGACCGCCACCCGTTCCGCTGCCGAGTAGCGGGGCAGGAAATCGCTCAGAGCAGAAAACGGAAGGGGGTCAACCGGCAACTGGGCGGTGAAGCGTCCGTACAGAGGGGCATGATAGCCCATCATATCGACCATCATGCCGATGTGAGAACCGGCCAGCACCAGGGTTACGTTGCGTTCCTTGAACAGATGGTCCCAGGCCGCTTGCAGGTGGGAGAGCAGCGAAGGGTCCGACTCGGCGGCGTAGGAGAATTCATCCATGACCAGGATCGCTGGCTGGTCGCCGATGAAGCGGGACGCTGCCTCAAAGACGGCAGTCCAGGTGTCGAAACGAGGTGCTGTCTGGCTCCCAGGGTGTGCCCAGACCCAAAGGGCCTGCGTGAATCCCTGGCGAACCTGAGCGGGAGTATCGCGGGTGGCTACCCAGTAGATGACCGGCCGCCCCGTCTGCTCCGCCCAACGCAGGACCAGGGTCGTCTTGCCCACGCGCC
>CAYNKW010000604.1:0-1908 GCA_964397845.1 uncultured Anaerolineae bacterium | reverse complement strand
GTCCTGTACCTGGCCGGGCATTTCGGATTGGTGCTTAGCCAGGGGTCCAGAAGGATAGTCTTCCCTCCCGGCGAGTCGAACCTGAAGCTTCCGTGGCCCAACCATTCCACCAGCACGCTGCCGGTGGAGAGCTCTCCTGTCGCTGCGGTCGCAGAAGTAGGCGTTGGCTCCTCCTCGACCGGCGTTGGCACGGCGGAAGGGATCTCTGTCGCTGCCGGCGTAGCAGTGGGCTCCGGCTTCGTTTCCTCGACCGGTGTTGGGGTCGGCGTAGCCTTGCAGGCCGAGCCTAACAGGGTTATAGCAGAAAGCCCTATGCCAGATATCGAAGCCCCTTTGAGAAACTCTCTTCTTGTCAGTTGTTGATTCTTGGCTTGCATGTCGTGCTCCTTTCCCTCGTTGTCTTGATGGTTCTGTTGAAAAATGGCCTTTCACAGAAACAATGCCCCACTCGCCGCTGTCGGATTCCCGAATTTATTCGGGTGCTTCCCCCGCAGCGACCCAAAGCCACCTCAATAAGTTGAGGATTCCCCACTGCTACTTACCTTTCTTTGCTTAGACGGACAATGGCCCGCGAGACGCCCAGGGTACGGCCCAGTTCCTCGGCCGCAGTTTGCAAGATGTCTTCCACGTAGGTGCTGGCGCGGATGTGCGCCGTGATCTGGCTGACGCTCTGCTCCTGCCAAGCGCGTTGTTGGGCCTCCTCAAACAGCCGGGCACTCTCCAACGTCTGGGCAATCTGGTCGGCAACGGCCTCAGACAGGACGATTTCGTCCTCCGTCCAGACGCGGCCAGGTTCTGTCTCTTGAAATCCCAACACGCCAATGGTCCGGCCATACAGCTTCAGAGGAACGACCAGGGAGGCCGGCGTCTGGCCGTCGCTGGCGGTCACGAGCGTTTCGCCGGTAGCGGCCACGCGATTAGCCTCCAGCAGCGGCTGGTCGCCCAGGCGAGAAACGCCGGGGCGGGTGTACTCGACGGCGCGCACCGGCTGCCCTGCCTGACGGCTCCTCCAGGCCTGAGCGGCGTATTGCGCCTGAATTCTTTGCATTTCACGTAGCGCGTTCCGTGATTCCTCAAAAAGGCGAGCGTTGTCCAGAGCAACGGCGATCTGGCTGGCCAGGATGCCCAGCACGGCCACATCTTCATTGCCAAAGGCCTCCACCTCCACGCTTTGCACATCCAGCGCGCCGAGGATGCGCCCCCGCGCAACCAGCGGCAGTGCCATCTCGGAGCGCGTTTGAGGCAAGTCCGGGGTGTCAAAGTACACAGCGTCTGCACCCACGTCCAGGGCAATGCGCGGCCGGCCGGTGCCGGTTACGTAACCGACGATACCCTGCTCGCCTACTTGCAGGCGATGCCCCCGAGCCAACATTCGCTGCCCCCCCACACTGTTGGCTGCCCGAAGGACGGCATACTGGCCCGCCTCATCCAACAAAAAGACCCCCACGTGATAATAGCCCACCCGATCGGCGACGAGATCCACAACCTGGCTCAAGAGCTTGTCGGGATCGAGCACCGAAGCAACAGCGCTGGTCACCTGGGCCGAGGCTTCCAGGCGCAAGGCACGGCGGCGGCTCTGGCCAACAGCGTTCTCCAGATCGCGGGTGAGTTGCTCCAGTTCGACAGTGCGCTGCTGAAGGTCGGCCGTGCGGTCGGCCACGCGCTGTTCCAGGCTGCTGACCAGCTCGCGCAACTGCTCGGTCATAGCGTTGAAGGATCGAGCCAATACCCCTACTTCTCCCGCAGCCCTGATATCTATGGCATGATCCAGACGACCTGCGGCGAACGCCTCCGCAGCGCCGGCAAGCTCGACGATCGGCCCGGAAATCCCTCTGGACAGAACCAGGGCACCTGCGATAGCAGGGACCATGATGGCGATTGCCGCCAGCAGGTTGTTGAGCAAGACGG
>CAYNKW010000603.1:0-1920 GCA_964397845.1 uncultured Anaerolineae bacterium | reverse complement strand
TGGGGTCGGGTAATCAAGCTATTGCTCTCGAACCCTCGCGCTCGAGACGCCATAAAGCAACAACTCGACACGCCCGCTGCGATGTTCAACACGATGGGTTATGCCCTGTTCATCGGGCGCAAGCCCCCTGACTGTCCAGGTATCACTTCACGGCGGTGACAGGCCGGTGCGGACTGGACGGGAAGGGCCTCTGAGGCTATCTCTGCCCAGATCAGGGCAGAGAATCCTCTTTGAACAGCTTGTCTTGAAGGCGTGGCCGAGTAATTGAAGTGTTTTGACATTACCCCTGCTTGGGTATAGAATATCGCCAAACTTTCAGGGAGGGAGGCTATGGAAAAAGAGATCGTTGCCACCGACCAGGCCCCGGCCGCGGTGGGGCCTTATTCGCAGGGGGTGAAAGCGGGAGGGCTACTCTTCACGGCCATGCAAATCCCACTGGACCCGGCTACCGGCCAGGTGGTGGGGGACGACGTAACCGCACAGACGGCACGCGTCCTGGACAACATCAAGGCCATCCTGGAGGCGGGTGGAAGTTCGCTGGGCAGGGTGGTCAAGACCACCGTTTACCTGGCCGACCTGAACGACTTTGGCGCAATGAACGCCGTTTACGAGCGGTATTTCCCGGCTGCGCCGCCAGCGCGAGGAGCGATGGAAGTGGCACGTCTGCCCAAAGATATGCTGGTCGCCATCGAGGCTGTTGCCGTCACCGGCGATTGACGATCGACGATTGATCTGTGATTTGATAGGTTGCCACACCGACGATCTTTCACGAGCGCGTAAAGGAGGAGACATTATGGCGCTGGTATTGACTCGCAAGGACGTTGAAGAGCTTTTGACGATGAAGGAGGCCATGTCCGCCGTTGAGGAGGCTTTTCGCCAGTACACCTTGGGCCAGGCCATCATGCCTCTACGTTCTGTCATTCGCATCCCTGACTACAATGGCATCAACCTGGCCATGCCGGCTTACGTCGGCGGCGACCTGGATGCGCTGGGCCTGAAAGTCGTCTCGGTCTATGGCGACAATCCCAAAAAGTATGGCTTGCCCGCCGTGCTGGCTACGGTGATGTTAAACGATCCAAAAACAGGCGATCTTTTGGCCATCATGGACGGCGCATGGTTGACCGCCATGCGCACTGGCGCAGTCAGCGGCGTGGCGACGCGATACCTGGCGCGAGAGAATGCCAAAACCGCTGCTGTCTTTGGCGCCGGGGTGCAGGCTTGCACCCAGCTCATGGCCGTATGTGAGGCGCGAGAGATCAGGCTGGCGCGGGTGTACGATCCGCTGTCTGAACTGCAAAATCGCTACTGCCAGGAGATGAGCGAGCGCCTGGGCATCGAGGTGGTCCCGGTTCCAGGCCCACGCGCTGCCGTGGAAGGCAGCGACGTCATCATCGCTGCTTCCAGTGCCAGGACCCCGGTGTTTGAAGGTGAGTGGCTATCGCCGGGCACGCACGTCAACGGCATTGGCTCTCACACGCCCACCACTCGCGAGTTGGACACCGCTACCATTGTGAGGTCAAAGCTGGTGGTGGACCAGCGAGAAGCTGCCCTGGCCGAAGCCGGCGACGTGATCATCCCCATCAACGAGGGTCACGTCACTGCCGATCACATCCACGCCGAACTGGGCGAGGTGGTGGCCGGATTGAAAGAGGGGCGCGCCAACGAAGCCGAGATCACAGCCTTCAAGTCCGTGGGTCTGGCCATCCAGGACGTGGCGACGGCCACCAGGGTCTATCAGTTGGCCAAAGATAAAGGGGCCGGAACGACGCTGTCTCTGTCGTGATGCGGTTGTGCTCTTGCTCTTTTTCTGTGTCTTTCCGTGTTTAGTATCTTCCCAATATTTCGGGGAGCGAGTCCTTCGACTCCGCCCCTGGTCCTTTGGCACTTAGTCCTGTACGGTCTAAGTACAGGGCCCAGGGA
>CAYNKW010000602.1:0-1924 GCA_964397845.1 uncultured Anaerolineae bacterium | reverse complement strand
GCTCCCGGCGCCGCCACCGGCGCGCCTCGTCCGGGCGGCCCCGGCGCTCGGCGATTTGGGCCAAGAGGCTGTAGGTTTTCCAGACCTCGGATGAGGGGTCGTCGAGCGCCTCGCGGATCTTCCGGGCTCGCTGGGCATACGCCTCCGCCTCGGCCAGCAGGTCGCGGTCCATAAAGGGGGCGGGGCGGGTGGCGGGCGGCAGCGCCTCCACGTCCAGCAGCAGAGCGGCCAGGTTGTTACACCGCAGGGCAATCTCTTTCTGGCTGCCCAGTTGTTCGCCTATCGCCAGCGCGCGGCGGTACCACGTCTCGGCCTCGGCCGGGCGGCCGGCCTGTTGGCACACCGCGCCAAGCTGGTTGGCGGTGCTGGCCACGCCCGCCAGGTTGTTCCCGGCCTCCTTCAACTGCAGGGACTCGCGGTAGCAGCGTTCGGCCTCGTCCCAGTCGCGCAACTCTTCGGCCACCATCCCCAACTGGTGCCAGGCGACGGCCTCCATCTCCGGCTCGCCCAGGGCCTGGAAGGCGGCCAGCGCCTCGGTGTGGCGACGGTGGGCCCCGGCGTAGTCGCGCTGCAGCAGGGCCAGGGTGCCCAGTTGGCCCAGGTCTACGGCTGCACCGCGCTCGTCGCCCAGCTCGCGGTCAATCGCCAGCGACGCTTCGTACTCGGCGCGCGCCTCGGCGTAGCGGCCCAGGTCGCGCAGCGCGTCGGCCAGGTCGGTGTGGACGATGCCGGTCTCGCGTTTCACACCTACGGGCTGCTCCTGGTCCGCCAGCACAGCCAGCTTTTGCCGGTAGACCTCGGCGGCTTCGGCCGGGCTGCCCTGGGCCCTCAGCGCGCGGCCCAAACGGCCCAGGGTGAGGGCGCGTTCGTAGGCCCAGCCGGGCGATGAATCACCCGGCTGAGAGGGCCCAGCCTGCTGAAGCAGGCTGGGGGACGGAAAGCGGGCCAGGAGGGTGCGGAACACCTTCTCGGCTTCGCCGGCGCGGCCGGTGCTCAGCAGCCCCTCCCCCCGGCGGGAAAGGGCCAGGTACTCGGCCCTGGTGAGCACGCCCTCCCCCTCTATGCCCCGTCCCCTCATCAACTCATCTACCCGCTCCACCAGCCGCTCCCGCTCCCGCCGCAGGCCAAAGTTGTCCAGGAACCTGGCGACGCACTCGGCAAATTCGGCCGCGGCCTCCAGCGCGGCGTAGGCGTTTTCGTCGTCAGGGGAGAGGGCGGCAGCGTGGGCCAGGGCCAAATCGAGCCCCCGGCGCAGGTTGGGCAGGTCGCGGACGGCGAGCGCGCGGGCGGCGTGCGGGTTCTTGCCGTCCTCGCGGTAGAGGTAGCGGGCGAGGGCGTGGTAGCGCTCCCGGTAGCGGTCGTCCAGTTCGGCGCGCCGCCCGGCGGGCAATCGGGCGCGCAGGTAGGGCAGCAACGTGGGGTGAAAGTGGAGGTAAAAGCTGGTAAATTGGGAAACTGGTAAACCGGGATCGGCCGGCCGGACTTTAACGTTTAGCCCAATCGTTTCGTCCACGGTGGCCAGGCCAGCCTGGATGAGCTCGGCGCGGATGGCTTTCCAGGTGGGCCAATCCACGCCGGTCACGTCCACCACGTCGTCGTCAAAAGCGCCGGTGGCAAAGACGCCCAGGGCGGGGAGGGCCTGGCGTGTTTTCTTTCCCAACCGGCGCAGCGAAAAGTCGAGGCTGACGGTCAGGCTCTCGTTCCGCTCCCTGGCCGCGCCGGTCGTAAAGCCAGGCAGGAGTTTATCGAATTCGGCGATCAGCTCGCCGGGGGTGTGGCGCTGGAGGTGGGGCAGCACCAGGTAGAGCGAGAGGGGGTGGCCGCCCAAAAAGTCCATCAACCGCAGGAGCGGCTCGCGGGGCACGGCGTCGTGGTTTATGCCCCGGTCGGCCAGCACCGCCCTGGCCAGTTCCAGCGCTTCGTG
>CAYNKW010000601.1:0-1927 GCA_964397845.1 uncultured Anaerolineae bacterium | reverse complement strand
CAGCGAAGCGGCGCTCTACCCCGGCGACGTCATCTCGCTGGCCGGCGTCGAGATCAGTTTCGAGTTGCAAACACCGCCGGGGGTGGAAAAGCCTTGCGAAGGTTTTTTGTAACCTTCGCAAGGCTCCCCTGAACGCTTACTCACGCTCTACGTTTTACGGGTAACCCGTATCGTGTCTCAAGAGACGCTGATCTTTGCACTGCGCATCCTGCTGAGCCTGGTCCTCTATGCCTTCCTGGGCCTGGCATTCTGGGCCGTCTGGCGCGACCTGCGGGCGACGCGAGCCCAGGCCGAGGCCCAGGCGCGCGACCGGGCGGCGCTGGTCATCGTCGTGCCGGGCAAGACCGACCTGCTGCCCGGCGACCGGCTGCCGCTGCTGCCCGTCACCACGCTGGGCCGGGCGCTGACCAACACCCTCGTCCTGGCCGACAGCTTTGCCTCCGCCGAGCACGCCCGCCTGATGCAGCGGGACGGCCGCTGGTGGCTGGAAGACCTGGACAGCCGCAACGGCACGCTCCTCAACGAGGTGCGCCTCCGGCCCGGCAGGCCGGTGGCCCTCGCCAAAGGCGACCTCGTCGGCGTAGGGAGCGTCCGCCTGCGCGTCCAATTATAACTGCTCAATTCTCAATCCGGGGGGAGTCCTGCCATGTCCAACCGGCTCTGCGTACTGATTGCTTTGCCCCGTCCCATCGTCACCCTGATGGCCAGCAAAGATGGCGAGATCGTGCCCGCGCCACGCTGGGAGAAAGCCCACGGTGCGATGGCCGTGCCGCCGCTGCGGGAGACGCCAAAACTGGATGCCGTCTACGGCGCGCTGCGCGGCCGGCCGATCCGCCTCACCGTGCTGCGTCACGCGGCCGTCGAGAGCCTGCAAGACGCCCTGCGCGACCGGCCCCACGTCTTTGTCCTGGACACCCACGGCGACGAGGAGGGCACGCTGCTGCTGGAAGGCCCCTGCGGTGAGACGAACCCTCTCTCGGCCGCCGAACTGGGCCGCATGTTGGCCCGGCGGGGCGTCCGCCTGGCCGTTCTCTCCGCCTGTCACTCGGCCGCCGTCGCCGCCGATGCGCTGCGGGCGGCCGGCGTGCCGATCGTAGCCGGCATGGCCGAGAGCATCTACGAGGACGCCGCCGCCGCTTACCTGGCCGCCTTCCTGGGCGCGCTGGCCAGCGGCGACCCGCCCCGCGAGGCCCACGGCGAGGGGCTGGCCCTCCTGCGCACCCGCTTTGGCCGCCGCGAAGGTGAAGCGGGGCTGCCCCGCCTGTTCCGCAAAGACTATGCCGCTGCACGACCGCTGGTCGCCGATTTAGCCGGGCATTTTGAGGACGCCACACCGCGCCTGCCTGCCCCCCAGCCGGAGCGGCCGGTGGCCCGCCTCTTTGGCCGCCAGTTGGACCAGGTGCTGGCCCAGCGGCTCCTCCTCCAGGGCGACGGCCGCCTGGCCACGCTGACCGGCATGGGCGGCATCGGCAAGACGGCATTGGCCCGCGCCGTGGCACGCTGGGCCTGGCGGCGGAACCTCTTCCCCGGCGGCGTCTACTTTGCCTCGCTGGAGAACCTGGCCGCCGGCGAGACGGCCGCCGCCCGGCTGGCGGCCAAGCTGGACCTGACCCCCGGCCAGGGCCAGACGCCGGAGGACGCGCTGGCCGCCGCCCTGGGCCGCCCCCTCCCTGCCCTGCTGGCCGCCGACAACTGCGAAACGGCTGCCGGCGCCGGGCTGGAGGTTCTCACCGCCCTGCGCCGCCGCTGCCCCCGCCTGCGCGTCCTGGCCACGGGCCGCCGCCCCCTGAGTCTGGAAGGGGAATCCCTCTACCGGCTGCCCCCCCTGGCCCTGAACGACGCCGCCCGCGCCCACCGCCTGACGGCCGCCGGCCGGCCCGACCTGCCGGCACGCCAGCGCAGCCAACTGCTCAGCTTCTACTATACC
>CAYNKW010000600.1:0-1931 GCA_964397845.1 uncultured Anaerolineae bacterium | reverse complement strand
AGGAAAGCCAGGGGGGATTGCCCACCACAAAGTCAAAGTTGCCTTTGAGAAAGAGCGGCTTGTAGATGTTCTTCAGCACAAAGGCCCAGATGGTATCCCGCCTGGCTTCGATCAATTCCTTGAGGGCCTGGGCAATGGCGAACAGTTTCCCCAGCGGAACGGCATCTTTCAGGAAGCGCGGGTGATGGACCTGGAGATAGTTGGCAAACTGTTCTTCGCTCGTTTGCCGGCCGGCGTTTTGCGCGGCGAACTCTTTGGCTGCCTCGATAGCCTCGTCGTACAGATCTGGCTTCTCGAGCAACCCCTGCGGCAGGTAGATCGTCTGACTATCAATCGTTACTTCATAGTCGGCAAGGGCAGTATCCGCCCACCGCTCGGGCAGCTTGATAGTGTCTGCGAGATAGACAGGGATGCTGATCTTGCCCCTTCGTTTCCCCAAAAGATCGCCCAGGGCCAGAATGTAGTTCGTCTTGGCCACGGTGACCGCCAGCGGGTGAATGTCCACCCCCACCACCGAGTCAAGGACGTGTTCCAAAGTCTGGCGCGTGTCCCCTAACCGTTCCCGCTTCTCCCCCACGGCCTGGTAGAGAAACGTCCCCGAACCGCAGGACGGGTCGAGGAGTGCGCCTCGCGGCTTGTCCTCAAGGAGACGGCGGAGCATGCGGTGGGCCAGCCAATCGGGGGTATAGTATTCGCCCAGGTCGTGGCGCGTCTCGGGATCCACCAGTTCCTGGTAGAGCGATTTGAGCACATCCTCGGAAAGCTCGCGCAGGTTATAGTTTCGCAGCAGGCTCAACAGTTGCCGCGCCGCTTCCACTCCGGCGTCCCCGGCCGCCCTCCCGCGCCACCCAGGAGAAAAAGTCCTCTTCCAGAAAATTCTCAATGCCCTGCTCTTTGAAAAACTGGCCTTCCAGCAGAGAGAGAATCTGGTCGTCGCCGGGGGCAGTTTTCTCCCCCGTGAGGCGGCGCCAGGCCATCAGCTTGGCCAGCATAGAGAGATAAGTGTGCCGCGTAAAGAGTTCCTCGTCGGCCACGGATGTCCCGTACACGATGAGCAGATACCGGGCCCAGCTTTCATAGACCACGCCGAACTCGGGTTTGTCTTTGAGACCCTGCCACCTGGACAGCAAAGTCCGACCCGCAGCGAGAAAGGCGTGGCTTCTGAGCCCAAAGTCCTTGACGATTGCTTCGCTCGTGGGGGCAAGGATCTCCTGGCGCAGAAAGTAACGATCCAGCCAAAAGTAGACCTCTCGTGGCTCGAAAGCCGACAGGTCTACCTCCTCGACGAGTTCCAGCCGAACTTCCTCGGGTTGGACTTCCGGCTTGTCGCGCTCCGCAACCATTGGGGAATACACCACGAACCGGATGCCGTCGGCGGCAAGGCAGAGGTAAGGCGCTCGTTGATCCGGCGCTTCCTGGGACCAGAGACAGGCGACGTACCTTTGGAGTTGCTCTTCTGCCTCCCTTCGCGTCTTGTTCAGGTCGCGCTCGAACTCGATGACCAGGTTGCCGAACAGGTTGTCAATCCGGCCTCTCAGGATGCGGTCTTTGTGCTTGACCTTGACGTATTTCTCGATGCCAGCCACGTAATCTTCGATGAAGCCGGGTTGTTGTAACCCGAACAGGTCGTTCAGCAGCCCGACGAAGCGGTGCGATTTGGCGGACTCGCTCTGTTGCGACTGCACCGAGGCCAGGTACGCGGAAACGACCCGTTCCCACTTTGCCTCACGAATTTCTGGCATACGGGCCGCTTTCTCGTGCAGCTTACTCTTCTTTGCCACTCAGTGCCTCCCTCGACAGGCGGCGGGCGATCTCGAAGGCGGCGGCGAGGCGGGTGATCTTGACGTCGGAAAGTCCTTTGACGTCCAGGAATCTCTCCAGCGGCAGGTTGGCCATTTCGGCAAGAGAGCCAAACCGCTCCACAACTTCCC
>CAYNKW010000599.1:0-1937 GCA_964397845.1 uncultured Anaerolineae bacterium | reverse complement strand
GGTTGGTATGCTGGTTGGTATCCTGCTGTCTGGTATGCTGGACTCAAGTGATTGATTATACGAGGGGGGGAGCATATCAGGGAGTGAGGATTATGAAAGAACAAGTGCAATACCTGTTGGCTCGTTACATCACACCGCGCCACATGCGCGTCTCTCTCGTCGTGATCTCGGTTTTGCTCATGGCTCTGGCCGGCGGCGCGCCCGACATTGGCGGGGGCGGCGGCGCACCCACTGGGGGGGGGTAGGCAGGCGGGTAAAGCCTTTGCTTTGAGGGTATGATTTCAGCCGCCCGGTTCTGTTGGCGGGCGGTGCGGGGGGGGGAAAATGGGGGTGAGCGGTGCTGCTGTTTGCCGCCTTGCTGATTGTCATCCTGCTGGCAGGGATCGTGTGGCGTCGAGGGCGGCTGCAAGCGCTGGCCGATGTGCCAGTGCGCCACCTATGGGCCGCGCCGGTGGCGTTGGCTTTGCAGTTGCCTCTGATGCGCGCGCCGGCAGCCCGCGCCGCGCCCGATCTTCTTTGGCCACGGATAGCCTTCGGGGCGTCCTACTTGTTGCTGGGGTGGGCCCTGTGGGCCAACCGGCGGCTGCCGGGTATTTCCTGGCTGGCGGCGGGTGTGTTTCTCAACGGCCTGGCTGTCGTGGCCAACGGCGGGTACATGCCCATTGCTCCGCAGACGGTGGCGGTGTTGGGTGATGGCGCGTGGCCTGTGGGGACGCATCACGGCGTTTCCAAAGACGTAGTGCTGCCCTTCAGTGCCACCCGTCTCTGGTTTCTGTCGGATATTTTCGTCGTGCCCAGGCCCTTTCCCTGGCCTGTGGCTTTCAGCATTGGCGACGTTCTCATCGTGGTAGGAGTCGCACGCTTTGCCCGGCAGGTTCCTGCCGGCGAGGCCAAACCAGGCAACAAGAGCGCCACGTGCGGAAAGGGCAATACCATGTATCAGAAGCACAACCGATACCCCGAATTGATCCGGCTGATCGGCGCCACTGCCGTCAGCAAGCGGTTCCGCCAGACGTTGTTGCGGAATCCCGAGCAGATTCTCGAGCACGGCTACCCTGGCTACCAGTTCGACCTGACGGCCGAAGAGGCGGCGCTGGTGAGCAGAGCTGCAACCGGCACTGTTCAAGATTTCTCTCTACAATTGTGGGAATGGATGAGCCGCGATGGCCATGGAGATGGCAGCCAGCGGCCGGAGAAGTTGCCTCAAACTGCCCAACTGTTCGAGGACGTTCTTGCCGGCACTCCAGTCTCAACCGTTCCGCTATCCATTGAGGAGGAAGAAAGGCATGTTCGTTATAGGAGGAAGGCTATGGATGCGTTAATCCTCGTGGTAGACGACAACCGGGTGATGGCCGAAGGGTTGCAGTTCGCTCTGGAGGCAGAGGGCTTTCGTGTGGCGTTGGCCCTGGACGGCGATTTGGCTATCGAATTCCTCGAGCATGAAGAGAATGAACGCCCCGACCTGATCCTGGCCGACATCAAGATGCCTCGCATGGATGGCTATGCTCTCTTGCGCGCGGTGAAAGAAAACCCAGAGTGGCGCGACATCCCCTTCGTATTTGTTACCGCTGCGGCTGACTGGCGGGAGGCTGTGATGGCCAAATCGAGGGGCGCCGACGAGTATGTCGTCAAGCCCTTTGAATTGAAAGACCTGGTGGGAGTTGTCAGGCGGTTGATGAAGGAAATGGGAGAGGTCAAAATTCGCAAGGCAGGTGAAGAAGAAGGAATGAGGCCAGAGGTCTGATGTCTATGTGGTAAAGCTTGTTGCTTTGGGAGAGCCCCGATAAATCGGGGCTCTTAGTTTCGTCGGGCAGTTTTGTAATACAATGGAGTGTGTGGGAATAGTCACGGACGCGTGTAAGCGTCGAGTTGAAAGTCTGGAGGTTTTACATGTCAACTCATAGTTCAAATAGCTCAATTGTAAAGTTGGGCCGGAT
>CAYNKW010000598.1:0-1939 GCA_964397845.1 uncultured Anaerolineae bacterium | reverse complement strand
AGACCGAATCGCTAGGCAGCCGCTATCCGCACTACTTTTTCGCCGACGAGGCCGCGGCGCCAGAAGTTTGGGGTCTGCTGCTGGTGAGCGGCTGGCGGGCGAAGCCTTTCCTGCAAGAGGTTGGTACGGCTGATGTTTCTTCGCCAAAGTCCGGCGCGCGCGCGCGTACGCTCCTGCTGGATAGAGACGGCAGACTGATAGACGACGTCCGTCTGCTCTGCCTTGACCCTGACGACCGGGGCCGCGACCGGTACGTCGTCGTCACTCACGGCGTGGCGCACGAGCGGGTCAAGGCCTGGTTTCGTGGTCTGTCCGACGGCTACGTCCTCTTTGACAACGACGATGTGCACCGCAAGGTGCAAGGGCCGGCTGTGGTGGAAGACCTGGATCTCGATGGCTGCGACGACGTCACCGCATTAGAGGCAGCGCGGACCTTCCGCCAGGAGATGGCCGGTTTGTCCGAAGGCCTGCCTACCGGAGCCGATGCTCTGTCGCTGTACCGGGATGGTCATAGCGACCTCTTTTGCCTGACCAAGCCCTATTTCGTCGGCCAGGCGGCGCTGGCGAGCGTGCGGCCCCTTTCTGACAAGAGAGACTTTGCGTGGCAAGAGCCGGACGGCGCGCCGCTCCGACGGACGCCGCTCTACGAGACGCACAAAACGCTCACCCGCAAGGTCATCCCCTTCGCCGGGTGGGAGATGCCGGTCTGGTACACCAGTGTCAGCGAGGAGCACCGCGCCGTGCGCCAGGCAGCCGGCCTCTTTGATGTGGCCCACATGGGCGTGCTGGAGGTCGCCGGCCCCCATGCGGCGAGCTTTCTGGACACAGTGACGACCAATTACGTCCGGTGGCTCGACCCTGGCCAGTCGCATTACTCCTACCTGCTCGACCCTGACGGAAACGTCATTGACGACATCTGGGTCTACTGCCGTGACCGCGATCGCTTCCTGCTCGTCGTCAACGCGGTCAACGCCGAAAAGGACTGGGCGTGGCTCGCTGCTGTTAACGAAGGGCGGGCCGTCATTGACCACGACAACCCGGCCATGACGGTGGAGGGCAAGGCGCTCCTGCGGGACCTCAAAGACCCCGCCTGTGGCTCCGATCGGCGGATAGACCTGGCGTTGCAAGGTCCGGCGTCGCTGCCCGCCCTGCAAGCGCTGACTGGTGACCTGAAGGTCAAGGACGCACTGGCCCGCGTCCGCCGCACGGATCTGATCGAGGTGACGCTTTCCGACATCCCTCTGATCATCGCTCGCACCGGCTACACTGGTGAAGAGATCGGTTACGAGATTTTTGTCCATCCGGACCTGGCCATCGAGTTGTGGGACCTGTTGCTGGAAAAGGGCGCAGAGTACGGCGTCAAACCCTGCGGCCTGGCCGCCCGCGATAGCACGCGCATCGAAGCCGGGCTACCGCTCTATGGCCACGAGTTAGCCGGCCCGCTGGACATCACTCCTCACGAAGCGGGTTTCCCGGCCTACGTCAAGTTCCACAAGCCGTTCTTCGTCGGTCGCAAGGCGGTGATGGCGCGGGCGGCGCGCAGCAAGCGAACCGTGGTGCGCTTCCGGGTGAACGAGACGGGCGTCAAGGCACTACGGGGTGGGGATCACGGCGAGACGGTGGTCAACAAGCGGGGCAAGTACGTGGGTCGCGTGACCAGTTGCACGCTGGTGGAGGGCGTTCAGGTGGGCATGGCGCTGGTAGACCAGCGCTACGCCGAGCCAGGCACCCAACTGGCGGCCTACCCCGCAGCCAGCGGCAAAGGCCCCGCCATCAAGCCACCGGCCGGCCTGGCTGCAGGCGACTCTGTCATCTTGCCGGTGTGGGCCACGGTACTGCCCCGTTTCCCAGAGGAGGAGGAGGAGGGGCGGATGATCGTGGAGAGCCGATTCTAACCATTTTCTAACCATTTTCTAACCATTTTCTAACTGGACAAATG
>CAYNKW010000597.1:0-1950 GCA_964397845.1 uncultured Anaerolineae bacterium | reverse complement strand
GCACAAAAAATCAAAGGAGTCAGCTATGAGTAATATCATCCGTCTGAGCGTCGTTGTTCTCCTCGTCACTTTCGCTACCGTGGTTTTGTCCAAACTCCAACTACCATTTTATCAAGTTGTCCGCTTGTCCTCGCTTACTTTGCATAATAGGTGCGATTGCTCTATACCAATCTACCAGTCTACCAACTCGATTGCCAGGAGAGGTAAACTGTGTTAAAATGGGCTCAGGCTTGTCGTATGATCGTGAACATTGAGACGGAGGTAGACCCTATGTTCGACAATAACACTCTTTCCAGTCTGGCGAAAGAACGCGAACGTTGGGAAGCGACGACACTCCAAAAGACCCTGCAACGCTTCCCGGAACGGCGAGAGAAATTCATTACCACCTCCAGCGAGCCGGTGGAACGGCTCTACACGCCATTGGATCTGAAAGGTCTTGATTACATGCGCCATCTGGGCTTCCCCGGCGAGTACCCATATACACGCGGGGTGCATCCCACCATGCACCGGGGCAGGCTGTGGACGATGCGCATGTTTGCCGGTTTTGGTAGCGCCGAAGAGACCAATGCTCGCTACAAATACCTGCTGGATCACGGCGAAACCGGCCTGAGTGTCGCTTTCGACATGCCGACGCTCATGGGCTACGACACCGACGCGCCCGAGGCGGTCGGCGAGTTCGGCAAGTGCGGTGTGGCCGTCAGTTCGCTGGCCGACATGGAGGTCCTGCTCAACGGTCTGCCGGTGGACGAGATCACCACCAGCATGACCATCAACTCGCCGGCGGCGATCATTTGGGCTATGTATATCGCCGCCGCCGAAAAGCGGGGCATCCCCATGAGCGCGCTGGGCGGCACCACCCAGAACGACATTCTCAAAGAGTACATCGCTCAAAAAGAGTACATCTTTCCGCCGCAACCGTCCATGCGGCTGGTGGTGGACACGTTTGAGTTTGGCACCAAACATCTGCCCAGGTGGAACACCATCAGCATCAGCGGCTACCACATACGCGAGGCCGGGGCCACGGCAGCGCAAGAGTTGGCCTTCACCCTGGCCGACGGCCTGGAGTACGTGCGGTGGGGCATTGAGCGGGGCCTGGACGTGGACGAATTCGTCCCTCGACTCAGCTTCTTTTTCAACTCGCACAACGACTTTTTCGAAGAGATCGCCAAGTTCCGGGCCGCGCGACGTATCTGGGCGCGGGAGATGCGCGAGACGTTCGGAGCCAAGAATCCCCGCAGTTGGTGGCTGCGTTTCCACACACAGACGGCTGGCTGCTCTCTGACAGCCCCACAGCCGGAGAACAACATCGTCCGCACGGCGATCCAGGCGCTGGCGGCGGTGCTTGGCGGCACGCAGAGCCTGCACACCAACTCCATGGACGAGGCACTGGCCCTACCCAGCGAGAAGGCCGTCCACGTCGCCCTCCGCACGCAGCAGATCATTGCCCACGAGAGCGGCGTGGTCAATACGGTGGACCCCCTGGCCGGGAGCTATTGCGTCGAAGCGCTGACGGACCGCATGGAGGCCAAAGTGTACGACTATTTCCGCAAAATCGAGGCCCTGGGCGGCGTCATCCCGGCCATTGAGGTCGGCTTTTTCCAGCGCGAGATCGCCGAGGCTGCTTTCCGCTACCAGCGCGAGATCGACACCCACCAGCGCGTGATCGTCGGCGTCAACGATTACGCGACCAGTGAACCATTGACCATCCCTCTCCTGGAGATGGACCCCGAAGGTGAGCGCCGCCAGATCGAGCGGCTGAACCGCGTCCGCCGCGAGCGGGACAACCAGGCCGTGGAGGAGCGGTTGGTCGCCTTGGAAGACGCCGCCCGAAACGACGCCAACCTGATGTACCCCATCCTCGACGCCGTGCGCGCCTACGCCACCCTGGGCGAGATCATGGGTGTCTTTCGCCAGGTGTTTGGCGAGTACCGGGAGCAGGCGATTTTTTAG
>CAYNKW010000596.1:0-1958 GCA_964397845.1 uncultured Anaerolineae bacterium | reverse complement strand
TGTGGTCACACATACTTGATCAACTCGGTCAAATGCCATGTTGCTGCTCCTTGTGTGGGGATGTTGCGTTAGTTTTTGCAAAACGATTCAATGATAACAGATAAGTGAAAAAACGTCAAGGGGAAAATGAAACCCCGGGACTTGCAGGAGCAAGTCCCGGGCACCTGATGGTGGGGCATGCGGGATTTGAACCCGCGATCTCCGCCTTGAGAGGGCGATGTCCTAGGCCGCTAGACGAATGCCCCACAATTGTCGAGCGGCAGCGACGGGGGATATTGTATCAGAGGTAGCCAGATTTGTCAAATTCAAGCGCAACTTGCTGTTTTGCTTTGCCGAGCAGACCACGAAAGGCGGGCATAAGGAGAGCCCTGCTCCCGGCGGGGGTGGGAGAGGGCTCGTATATGTGGCCAGTCAGTTCTGGCGGAATCTTTCAGGGTAGGGATGACTCTAGAGCCTAGTCTTCGTCGTCTCAATCCTCATCTTCCCAGTTCTCGTCGTCTGCAGGCTCAATCCAGCTCCAATCGAGCTCCGGGGGATCCAGGCTGACTACCTCCAGCTCCGTCTCGCAGTGAGGGCAAATCATCTCATCGCCCACTTGGATTTGGGGCCGAAGTGCAATTTTCCGCCCACAATCAGGACAAGTAGCCACAGTCGTTGCAGTAGCCATAATCAGCGCTCCTTTCTCTGTTTCTTCAGTCGGTTTTTGAGGCAAAGCTTCGCCAGGTGATTTGCACACAGTATAACTCAGGTGTGTATGAAAAGCGTGCAAAAAAGATGCAAAGGAAGTAGCAAAAAGAGCCTGTCCATACGATTTTTGTAACGGTTTATTCTTCGATAGTCCCCTTGTTAAGCACTTGTTCATCAATAACTTTGCACTTTGGCACAGAAATCGGGCGCAAAATCGCCACAAAAGTACGAAATTGTTTTTGAACAAGTACCAAGTATTGGTGGTCACCCCGTGAAGTGTTGGTGACGTGGGAAGAAAACCCTTCAAATGCCGCCAACAAGAAGACTGCTATCCTTCCTGGCTGAAGGAGTAGCCCACGCCAGGCACGGTGAGGACGTATTGAGGGTTGCTAGGATCGGGCTCGACCTTGGTCCGCAGGCGGCGAACCAGTCCTCGCACGAGGTCCTTAGCGCCCCGACCGCTATAGCCCCATACCTGCTCCACGATGGTTTCGGTGGGGAGAACCTGGCCCTGGTGGATCATTAGGATATAGAGCAGGCGGAATTCCAGTTGGGTCAACCGTCGAGAGGGCAGATCACTTACCTGTATGGTTCGCGTGGCGGGATCCAGGGTCAGGTCAGCCAGACTCAGGACAGGCAGACTGAAGAGCGGCATGCCTCCCGCCCGGCGCAGCAGCGCCCGCACCTGAGCAATGAGCAACCGGGCACTAAAGGGGCGAGGAATAACCAAGTCTGCTCCAGCTTCCAAGAGTTCATAGTGGAGGCCCTCCCCCATCTGACTGACAATCACTACTATGGGCACTGTGGTCTCGGCTCGGATGCACTGAACGTTGGTGAGGGGCTCATCGTCTCTGAGGGCCAGCAGGATCAAGTCCGCGGGTCGCTGCGGCCAGACCTGCAAAGCACGCTCCAAATCATTCGTGGTGTTCACAGCCAGGCCAACGCGCTGCAACACAAGAGAAAGCACTGCCTTTTCATCAGAGTCCCGGGCGAGCAACAAAGCATACATGTCAGATAGCCTCTATTGCCCTTGTTCGCCAGCTATAGCATCTCGGAAACCCACCCGATGCCCAACTCGTACAGTTTGGCTGCGCGGGGCACTCCTGCGACCGGCCCGTACCGCCTCCACCACCTGGTCACTGCGGCAGGGCAAAAAGTTGCACACTATGTTGTAGTACTAGTCTCCTCGTCAGGTTATCAGGGTTCCAGGTTAAAGATGATGCTCGTGATGCACCACTCACCTTCGATGCGAGCAAACGTCCACCGCTCAC
>CAYNKW010000595.1:0-1960 GCA_964397845.1 uncultured Anaerolineae bacterium | reverse complement strand
CGTCCAACTGTGCAAACCGTAAGAGGCTGCCACACCGAGCAAGATGACGGCGAAGGCGTAGATCCAGCCATCCTTGACTATGATTGTGAAATCCTTGACCACCTTCGTGCTGTCAGGGCCAAAGACTTTGATCTTGCCGGTGTAGGTGCCAGCCTTCTTTAGCCCACTGACGCGGTACACGTACGTCGCATCGCTGTTGGCCGACACGGTCATTGTGGGCGTCGTCGTGTCTGCTGAAGAGAGAGCGGAGATAGATATCAACTTCCCTGACGGTTCCTGGCGGAATAGCTGGAGCTGTTCACCGCTCACGCCAAACTTGTTCCCATCCTGGTCGGTGAGCTCAAGCGGGCCCGTACTTGGATAGTAGATCTGGGTTTTCTGTCCCGCCTTCTCACTGATGGCGACCTTTACATCGGCTGTGGCCGGCTTGAACCAGGGCCAGTTCGTACTGAGCACAGTCTCAGGTTGTTCTAATTCCAGGTTCGCCGAGAGCTGGGCTCGGGTGATGATGAGCGGAATGGTCTGGGTCTGGCCTCGGTAGCTTAGCCGTAGAGTTGAGACGTAGGTGGTCGTTTCCAGATCGTTGCCAGTCAGAATGATTGGCAGGAGCTTACCCGGCTTCAGCGATTGAGGCACTCCGTCACAAACTGAACATGTGATTGATGCGTCGCCGGGTGCATTCCCATCCTGACGTTCCAGCTTGCTGAGGCTGACCACCAAATCATCCACAGCGGGCCGCCCTTCGGGAACCTGCAGTGTGACAGTGCGTTCGAACTTTTGGCTGCGAACCGTTAGCTCGGCTTTGCCCTCCTGAGTTGCCTCCAGAATTGTCAGCGCAGATGGTGTGGCGCGGGTTATGTTCAAAGTATAATTATCCAACTGGCCGCCGTAGCGCAGAGACAACCTACCCTTGTACATAGTTGCCTCCGGCAACGACCCAGACAAGGTGAGCATTCGGAAGTCATGTCGTGCCAACGATAGAGGCCCCGAATCATCTCCCTGTGATGACCAATTGATGGTAGCAGGTGGCCCAATGGCCCCATCCGCACGGGTCAGCGATCCCAGCGTGACTTCCAAGTCATCGATAGCGACCTGATCATTCACTTCGACGAGCGTAAGGGGGAACTTTAAATCTTGGGTGGATGTAGAAAGCGTGATAACGCCGTTATCATCAGCTTCCTGAATCTTTATCTTGGCTTGACCCGGCCGCTCGATCGTAAAACGGGTTAACACCTCAAGCGTTGTCTCTGTTCGTACGGTGAGTGTGCCAGTGACAACGTCTGATGGCTGTGAACTGGTCGACTCGGTAAAAGTCTTGGTCTGCTGCAAGGTTATCGTGCCTGTAAAAACGCCATGCCGAGTGAGTTTGCTCACTTTTAACAGAACCCTAATCTGACCCTTGGCTGGCACGCTAAAGGATTCCGGCGGCACCTCGTCTCCCGGTTTGAGGAAATCCAGAGTTACCTCAGGTAGCGGCTGCCCACTGGCATCCTCAAGGAACGCGAAAGGAACAGCGTTTTCAAGGGCCTCATCTGTTGTATTGCGCAGGTACAGCGAGAATGTGCCTGTCTCTTGATCAGCAGCCATGGTCAGATGAATGGGCTCTGCCACACCGTCAGGTTGAGTGGTGATGACAATGCCATCAGCAAAGGCTACTACCGGTGGAAGGGTTAGCAGTACACTCAGCAACAGTATTCCAAGCCACCGATCCAAACGCACCGGGAACCTTCCTGAAAGAACTTCCTTCTGACTTGGCATATGTCACCTTTTTCTATTCTGAGTAATCAACGCGTATGGCGGAGCGCCAGGTTGGCGATGTCCTGCATGAACCCTAGCTCTGGGTAGGACTGATTTGCCCAACAAGCAAACAACCGACTACCCACCGGGATTGCTCCCAAGGTGGAGGTCGGCTGTGCATCGTCCATGGGTCCTCCCTACTCGACTTTTCAGACTGGCTAGA
>CAYNKW010000594.1:0-1974 GCA_964397845.1 uncultured Anaerolineae bacterium | reverse complement strand
GATATTCCCATACTCATCCACCGTCCCCCTCGCCCCCGGCGTGATGACCGAGGTCGAGGCGATCTCCTCTACTAAACACGGTCCATTGATGACGTTCCCCGGCTGTAGCAGGTCACGCTCATAAACGGGCGTGTCGATGAAACCGTGAGCCGGATAGTAGACCGGGCGTGAGCTCTTGTGAGCGGCGCTGGGCTCACTGCCAGCCCTCTCCCTACGGCTAAAAGAAACCTCAGGCACCTTGCCGATGGCCTCCAGCCGCAGATTGACGAACTCTACCGTCTCCTCGGCCGAGCCGTAAGCGTAGATGCGATAGTGCAACTGGTGGAAGCGATCAATGACCTCGTCAATGCCGGCCTGGGTCAGGGTCTCCTTGCGAGTGACAGGGGTGTTCAACTCGTAAGACTGGCCGGCGTAGCGTATGTCGGCCGACCACTGTATCACGACCAGTTCGTCGGGGACGTTTTGAGCCTTGAGTTGAGCCCGGCCACGGGCCTCCAACTCTTTGAAAGCCGCCAACACCTCTTCGGGCACCAGATCTTCCTGGCTTTTGGCCATGGTGGTGACATAGTCGTGACGGGTGTTGGCCACCAGCAGACCCACAGCCGATAGAGTGCTGGGGTACATGGGAATAACTACCCGGCTCATGCCCAGGTCTTCGGCCAGTTCCATCGCGTGCAGTGGCCCTGCCCCGCCGAAGGGCAGCAGGGCGAACTCTCGCACGTCGAATCCCCTTTCGGTGGAGCCGACGCTGATGCCCCGTACCATGTTGGCGTTGACCACGCGGATGATGCCGCTGGCCGCCTCCTCCAGAGAGATGTCCAGGAGTTTGGCCACGTGTTCCTGGATGGCCTTCTCAGCCAAGTCGGGGTAAAGCTTCATCTCACCGCCCAGGAAGTAGTCGGCGTTGAGGCGGCCCAGCACCAGGTTGGCATCGGTGACCGTGGGCCGCTCGCCGCCCAGGCCATAGCAGGCCGGTCCCGGTTCAGACCCGGCACTCTCGGGTCCCACGTTCAGCGCCCCGCCCTGGTCAACCCAGGCCAGACTTCCCCCACCAGCGCCGATGGCGTGCACGTCGAGGATAGGCATCTTGACCGGGAAGCCCTCGAACTGGCTTTCGGGAGCCACCCGAGGCTCGCCCCGGTCAATGAGGCCGATGTCAAAGCTGGTGCCGCCCATGTCTACACCGATGATCTGCTGATCGCCGGTCAGCTTACCAACGTAGGCTGCAGCCAGGGCCCCTCCAGCCGGCCCGGAGTTGACTATGTTCACCGCCCGCCCCCGAGCGTCATCGGTGGTCATGGAGCCGCCGCTGGCCTGCATGATGCGCAGGTCCACTCTACCATACCGCTCCTTCAACTGCCCTTCCAGATTGTCCAGGTAGCGATCCAACACCGGCTGGAGATAGGCGCTGATGACCGTGGTCGAGGTGCGCTCAAACTCGCGAAACTCGGGCGCGATCTCGGAGGAAATAGACACGGTGGCCTGGGGAAATATCCCCTGGCAAATCTCGCGCACCCGCCGCTCGTGGGCAGGATTGCGGAAGCTGAAGAGGAAGCAGATAGCGATGGACTCGACAGCCTGCTCTCTCAGGAAACGCGCCTCCTGGCGAGCCATTTCCTCGTCCAGGGGGATGACCACCGAACCGTCCGCGCCGACGCGCTCTCTCACCTCACGCCGCAGGTAGCGAGGCACCAGGGGCTGGGGCGTATCAACGAAAATGTCGTACAGCCCCGCATCAGGCCGCTCGATGCGTCCAATGTCCAGGACGTCTCTCATGCCCTCGGTGGTGATCAAGCCTGTCCGCGCGCCCTTGCGCTCGATGAGGGCATTGGTGCCGAGGGTCGTGCCGTGGACCAGGTAGTCTATCCGGTCAAGCGAGGTTCTGACCATCCCTAGTATTTTGTCAATACCGGTGATGACCCCCTCGGCCAGGTTCCGGTGAGTGGTCAGCACCTTGGTGCAATGAATCTGGCC
>CAYNKW010000593.1:0-1977 GCA_964397845.1 uncultured Anaerolineae bacterium | reverse complement strand
GCAGGTCTAACCTTCGAGGATCTCTTGCACCAGCGCCATTGCCTCCCGGCGTGTGGAGACTTGGCCCTCAGCCTGTGCCTCGCGCACGCGCTCCAGCAACTCACCCAGGCGCGGCCCCGGCGAGAGGCCAAAAGCTGTCATCAGATCCCGGCCGCTGATCAGCTTTGGCGGGGAGATCATCTCCTGGCGACGACGAAAGTAGCCTTCCAACAGAGCCGCTGCCACGTCCAGCGCGCGTTGCCATTCCGCTGAGTCAAGGGTATCTTTGTGTGCCCCCAGGTGGTCGGCCAGGCTCAACAGGGTCACGTCCACGCCAGTGGCCCCAGCATCGCGGAAGAAACGATAAACTGCCCGGCGTGTCACCGCCTCGACCCCACTCAAATGCAGGAGTCGCAGGTGGTGGGCCACGGCCGTCCGAACCAGAGCCACCTCCTCGCCGCTGAATCGCAAACGCCGGAGAGCGTGGGCCGCTATCGCGGCTCCCTTTCGCTCGTGGCCGAGGAAGCGGACGCGTCCGGTTTCGTCCTGGCTGCGAGTCTCTGGCTTGCCCGTGTCGTGCAACAGCGCGGCCAGCTTGAGCAGCGTGGCACGCACACGGTCACCGGAGGTGGGCTGGGAGAGGTGCGCCCGCAGCAAGTCGCGCCACGGCGCCAGGTGGTCTGCCGCGCTCGCCGCATGCCCAGCTAGAGGCGTGTATCCGGCGCCAGGCCAGAGCCAGGCGAACAACCCTTCCAACGCCTCCAGAACCTGCAACGTGTGTGTGTAGACGTCGACGCGATGCGGCGGGGACTGCGTCACGCCCTTTAGCGCGACGACCTCTGGCAAAACGTCCGCCAGCAGTCCCACATCGTCCAGCCGGCGAACGTGGCCCGCTGCGCCTGGCGCGGCGAGGATGCGATTCAGTTCGTCTCGCACCCGCTCGCAAGAGACGCGATCCAGCCAGGGGATGGCCTGCTGCAGCAGGGCCTCGGTGTGCGGATCCATGCGGAAGCCAAGCTCTGCTTCCATACGAACGGCGCGCAAGGTGCGCGCCGGGTCATTGACAAAGGATCGGTTGGTCACAGCCCGCACCATCTTTGCCGACAGGTCAGCCTGCCCGCCGAAAGGGTCAATCAGGGCCGCTTTCGTTCCTTGCGTGACGTCAAGCGCCATGGCGTTGATCGTAAAATCGCGGTCTGCCAGGTCGGCCTGGAGGGAATCGCCCCGCCACCGGGCAAAGTCCAGGTAAAGACGGCCACCGTCTGGCTCGGCCAACACCACTCGACCTGTGCCCCGCTCGATGTCCAGGGGAAAGAAAGCGCCACCCAGCCAGTTGGCCAGGCGGCGGGCTACAGTCAGACCTCCCCTTGGCACGGTAAAGTCCAGATCGTGGAATGTGTAAGCTGCACGGCCCAGCAGCACGTCGCGCACCGATCCGCCGACGAGATATGCCTCTATTCCCTCGTCGCGCAACCAGCGGGCGACTCGGCCCAGCAGCGTATCGGGAGCTAATAGATGGCCCAGATCCAAGCCTGACCTCCTCACTGCTTGTCTCCTTCAGGACAAACGAGCCCGTATGGCGGTGAGGATCTCTTCGGGGGTGGTCTCTTCAGATGGCTGTCTGTTGTCTTGCGAGCCCACGTGCTTATGATGAGGAAAACTCGGCAGGTGAAGATGGTGCGGAGCATTGTCCCAGCCAATGAGAAGGTGGTTGTCTGCATCAAGCCAGTAATAGGCATACTGTTCCAGAGTATCGCGGTAATACTGCTCACTGATCCGGAGCGTACCGCCATCGGCGAGAGTCACTTTGAGCTTGAAGACATGGTAATCAACTCTTGGGACAGCAATCTCTACCACGAACTCGGCCAGGATAGACCAAATGCTGGCAATTCTAGCCTGCAGTAGCGGGAGCAAGAAATTTCTCCGAGAGATGTTGGAGATAGACAAGGATTTGGCTGGCTTCTTTCCGGGTGCGCTGCCAGCCCGACCATTCGATGA
>CAYNKW010000592.1:0-1978 GCA_964397845.1 uncultured Anaerolineae bacterium | reverse complement strand
GGGGGAATGTTTGGGCTTCTGGGCCCGAATGGCGCCGGCAAAACGACATTGATGAGAATACTGGCCACGCTGCTCAAACCTACGAGCGGTACTGCCATGGTAGACGGCCTGGACGTGCAACGAGACAAGCGGGCGATAAGAGAGAGACTGGGCTATCTGCCCCAGGAGTATGGCCTGTATCCCAATCTCACCGCTTATGAATTCATGGACTATATGGCGCACCTGCAGGGAATACGCCAGGGAAGAAAGGCCATGATTTGCGCTCTTTTGGACCGGGTGGGATTGACTGCGATATCCAGCAAAAAGATCGGCACTTTTTCCGGCGGGAACAAACAACGCCTGGGCATTGCCCAGGCCTTGCTGGGCGATCCACAGATACTGATCGTTGATGAGCCCACCGCCGGGCTGGATCCGGTCGAACGGGTAAATTTCCGCAACCTGCTGGTCGAGATCAGCCGTGGAAAAACGGTGATCCTGTCCACTCACATCGTGGCCGACATCGAGACGACTTGCCAGGATATGGTTGTGCTAAAGGCAGGCGAGGTGATCTTTAGAGGGACTCCGATGCAGTTGCGCGATAAGGTCAAGGGGCTAGTCTGGCAGGTCAAGGTTTCGGCCGAGCGGCTGGCTGAGGTCAAAAAGAACTTTGCTATCGTTTCCATGGCCCAAGCCGATGGAGTTTTCCAGGTGCGCCTGGTAGGCACCAAAGAGCAGGGCTGGCCGGCCGAACCGATGCAGCCGACTCTCGAGGATGGTTACATCGCTTTGCTGGAGGGGGTGATCGACCATGGACTGGCATAGAGTAAAAGGCATCGTGCAATACCAGTACCGGATGGGGTTGAAAAGTTGGGCCTTTTGGATCGTCGGGCTCGCCCTGGCTTTCCTCACCTACCAAAATATGCCGCGCCGCAACGTGTTCACCACGCCGCGCCTGACAAGCTTTCTTTATGCCTCTGCTGTGGGAAACTTTTTGCCCTTATTGATGTGCTTCCTCGTCGCCCCAACCTGGCGTCGAGACGAGAAATGGCGAATGGTGGACGTGTTGTGGGCCAAACCGGTGAATCACATCGAATACGTCTTGGGCACGAGCCTGGCTCTCCTGGCTCTGGCCTTGACCTTGTTGTTCGGCTCGCTTTTGGCCATGACCGGTCTCTTGTTCTTTTTGCACGGGCAGCCGCCAGACTTGATGTCTTACGTCCTTTTTACTGTAATCATCTCTTTGCCTTCCCTCTTGTTTTTCACGGCCCTGGAAATTCTGCTTTCCATCCTGCTTCCGGCCAACTTTTTGGTGTACCTGATGTCTATTCCGGCCTGGGTTGGGGCAGTCATGCTGGCATGGGGACAACTACGGCTGCCTCAAACCATTCACTATCTCTTGGACGTCATAGCCCCCAATGTCTTTTTTTCCAACGTCCTTGGCTGGGGCCCCGATGGCAAAGTCCTGCTGGCGCAGAGGTTTTTCTGCATTGGCCTGTCCCTGGCTATGGCGCTCCTGGCTTTGTTGCTCTTCCCTGTGCGCAATAAGCAAAGTGTTTTGAAACGAGCGAGACCCTCTCACACGGTGTGGGCTCTCATGGGGATCGTCCTGCTGCCCCTGCTCCCTCTCGTCGGCTACTTGTCTGCCAGCCGTGAATTATCTTACCCTGCTGTTTCGCCTTCAAATCCGCCTGAGGATGCAGAATGGCAAATGACTATCTCTCACTTGAAGGTTGACCTGGACCCTCGAGGTGGCCAATTGCAGGGTGAGGCTGAAATCGCCCTGCAGGGCACGGCATCCTCGGTCGTCCTGGCGCTTAATCCCGGCTTGCAAGTGCTAGAAGTGGCTACAGAGGCGGGCGACAGGCTGGGCTTTTCCCAGCAGGGGAGTGAAATCACCGTTGTCTTGCCTTCTTTGCCCCCAGAGAACAGTCACCGCCTGAGGGCCCTCTATAGCGGCAAATTGATGGTGCCGCCGGACGTGTACAGAACCTATGGCCTC
>CAYNKW010000591.1:0-1997 GCA_964397845.1 uncultured Anaerolineae bacterium | reverse complement strand
GGTTTGAGGCAAAGCTTCGCTATACACTTGGACCAGCCACATGGAAGAACAACCCATTCTCTCTGTAGCAATTCCGCGAAAGACGCTTGAGGGGCTGAACAGATGAACCGTAAACTTTCGTTGATATTATGTACACTCATCTCGCTTCTGCTATGCATCTCCGCCTCCCCGGCCGCCAGAAAACTCCCCATGGATTGCCAAGGGGCCGCTTCTGTCACTACCCCCCCTCCCCCATCCTTCGAGCTGCCGGTTAACCTGCCCACGGTAGAGGCTATCTACCCGCTCAACGAGATGGACAAGGCACGATTGCGCGCCAGCGGGCTCGTCACCCTGCCCGATCAGGATATCGAGTACCTCTCCGATGCGTACTTTGATCTCTTCGACGAAGATCAGGTGTCGGTCTTAATCACCACCGATGTGGCACTGCACCTTTTTCACAACGTTTTCGACGACCTGCTGGCCGAGGTGGAAAAAGCCTATCTCTACGATGACGTGGAGTGGCTGGTGCAGCAACTCTACGCCGCCGGCACCACTCGCTACGCCGCCATCCCCGAGACACAAACGCTGGGCAAGGCGGCGGCCCGGCACGATGTGCTGGTCTTTGCTGTGGCCGCCTGCCTGCTGGACGATAGCCTCGTCCCGCCGGATTACGTCGAACCCGACGCCGGCCAGTATGTGCAGAAGGTGCTTGACCACACCGACACCGAGTTCTACCCCGGCGACGACTATACCCAGTACGAGCCTCGTGGTCACTATGCCGGCGACAAGTTATTGGAACGTTACTTCCGCGTCGTGAAATGGCTCGGCCGTCGCATCTTCCGCATCGAGGATAACTACCATCCTGCCGATGCCGATGTGGAGTTGATCGCCGCGGCGCTGCTGGCCCAACTCGTCACCGACGACCCAGACATTGAAGCTCACTGGAACAAGGTCTACGACGCCACGCGGCTCCTGACTGGTCCCGCCGACAGCATCACCCCGCCCATGGTGCGGCAGGCCCTGGATAACGTCTTTGGCCCGAGCTTTACGCTGGATGTGCTGGAGGACGCCGCCAACCGCGCCGCACTGCGAGCCGAGTTCCAGCGGGACATCTATCCCCTCAGTGAGATCATCCCTGTGCCGTTAGAGTTCCCAGGGCAGATCCCGCCGAAATACGTACAGTTCCTGGGCGAACGTTACCTGCCCGACGGCGAGGCAATGCAGGAGAGCATCTTTCCTCACGTGCCGGGCCGCTTCCTGCCCTCGGGGCTGGACGTGATGGCTACCGTGCTGGCTTCAGACCGGGCCGAGCACTGGCTGGCAGGCGAAATCACGGCTTATCCTGACCTGGCCACACAGATCGCGGCGCTGCGGGCGCAATTCGACGCCTACACCGTGGCCGATTGGACAGAGTCCACCTATAGCGGCTGGCTGTACAGCTTGCGCCCCCTGCTACAGCCGATGCCTGCCAGCGTGCCTGCCTTCATGCAGGGCACAGCCTGGCAGGATAAGGAACTGAACACGGCGCTCGGCTCGTGGACGCAGTTGCGCCACGATTTCATCCTCTACGGCAAGCAAACCTACACACCGCTCCCATGGGCGTTTGGGCCGGGACTGGTGGAGCCGGTGCCTGCCACCTTTGACCGCCTGGCCGACCTCTGCGATCAGGTGCACGGCGCGCTCGATGGGTACGACATGCTGCCTGAAATCCACGGCCGCAGCCTGCACGAATTGGCTGCCAAGCTGCGCACCTGGCGAGACTATGCCCACAAAGTCGCCGATGGGGATTGGCTCAGTGAGGAGGAGCAGAGCGACATCCACCGCGTCGGCTTGTGGCTGCTACAATTCTTCGCGGATGGCTGTGGGATGGAGGAGAAATCACCCATGCTGGTGGCCGATGTGGCGAGCGATTCCAACACCGGCCGCGTGCTGCACGAGGGAACGGGCCTCTTCAACCCGCTGATCGTGGTCTACACGCCACCGGGCGGCGAGCCCATTGCCGGTATCGGCTATGTCTT
>CAYNKW010000590.1:0-2006 GCA_964397845.1 uncultured Anaerolineae bacterium | reverse complement strand
CCAGATACTCGACCAGATTGGTCGTCTCTGTATTGAGTGCAGACTCGGTCTTGGCCGAAAGCACCAGCAACTGCCAGGGACGAGACGGGCCAGAAGGTTCAACTCCAGGGGCCTCCTCAAGCACAGCGTGCGCATTCGTCCCCCCGATGCCAAAAGAGCTAACCCCGGCCCGGCGCGGTTCGCCGTTCGTTTCCCACTCGGAAAGCATCGTGTTGACGTAGAAGGGGCTGTTTTCGAAATCGATCCTGGGGTTGGGTTCTTTGAAATTCGGGCTGGGCGGAATCTGCTTGTGCTTGAGTGCCAGGACCGCCTTAATCAGCCCTGCCACACCGGCCGCCGCGTCCAGGTGGCCGATGTTGGTCTTTACCGACCCGATGGCGCAGAATCCTTTCTTGTCCGTGCCGGTGCGAAAAGCTTTGGTCAGCGCCCTGATCTCAATCGGGTCGCCGATGATCGTCCCGGTTCCGTGAGTTTCCACGTAGGTGATCGAATCGGCTTCGATCCCCGCCACGCCTTGGGCTTCCGCGATTACCGATGCCTGGGCATCCAAACTAGGGGCTGTGTAGCCCGCTTTCAAAGACCCGTCGTTATTGATCGCCGAGCTTCTGATCATCGCGTAAACTCGGTCGCCGTCGGCAATGGCATCCGAAAGCATCTTCAGCACGACAATGCCGACGCCGTTACCGATCACTGTTCCTCCTGCCTTGGCATCGAAGGCCCGGCAGTGACCGTCGGGAGAAAGGATGATACCTTCTTGATACAGATAACCGGCTCTGTGCGGCACACGTACCGACACGCCACCAGCCAGCGCGATGTCGCACTCGCCATTCCGCAGACTCTGGCAGGCCAGGTGGACGGCCACCAACGAAGTGGAACAGGCAGTCTGAACAGTAACGCTCGGCCCCTTCAAGTTCAGCTTGTAGGAGGCCTTCGTCGCCAGGAAATCCTTGTCGCTTGCCACCATCACGTGGTAGCCTCCACCGGCTTCCAGGAGACCGCGGTCCGATCGAAGGTTGTTGTACAGATAGGTATTCATGCTTGCGCCGGCGTAAACTCCGATCAGCCCATCGTAGCTCTCAGGGTCGTAACCAGCATCTTCGATCGCCTTCCAGGCGCACTCTATAAAAAGACGGTGTTGTGGATCCATCGTCGCAGCTTCGCCAGGACTGTAGCCAAAGAAGAAAGCGTCAAACGACTCAATATCAGACAAGACACCACTTGCTTTGACGTAATTAGGGTCATGCAGCAGAGCAAGATCTACCCCACTGGAAACCAACTCTTCGTCAGAGAAGAACGAGATAGACTCTACGCCAGCGCACAAGTTCTGCCAGAACGCATCGACATCCTCTGCCCCTGGAAAACGACAGGACATACCAATGACGGCTATGTCTGAATCGTGAGCAAAATCAGACAGGTTCGATTCGTTCATCCGAGTGACCTCACCTTTCGCCTGCGCTCTCTCTGTTGCTTCATGGAAGCTTTGCGAGCGCTACGGATCTCAACCCGCTCATGGTCTGGTTCAAAAGATTCTTTACTGCTTAGATACCTGGCTAAGGAGTGTACAGTCGGGTATTGAAACAACTCGACCATTGATAGCCCGCTGCCAAAATCTTCCTCCTGCAACCGGCTATGGATCTTGGCCATAAGCAATGAATGACCTCCCAGTTCGAAGAAATTGTCGTGGCCGCCTACCTTCTCGACCTGAAGCACGTTCTGCCACACCGTGGCAATGTGTCGCTCCAACCGGGTCTGGGGCATCACGTACGCCACCTCCAATTCTGGCCGGAGGCCCTCCGGCGCCGGCAGCGCACGGCGGTCTATCTTGCCGTTGGGCGTCAACGGCAGCGCATCCAACATCACGAAAGCCGAAGGCACCATGTAATCGGGCAGTTTCCCCTTCAGGAAGCGGCGCAGTTCACTAATCGTAGCCACCGGCTCCTGGTTAAGGACGACGTAGGCCACCAACCGCTTGTCACCAGGTGTGTCCTCTCGAGCCAGGACGACTG
>CAYNKW010000589.1:0-2009 GCA_964397845.1 uncultured Anaerolineae bacterium | reverse complement strand
TGTGTTGGCCCGCGCCCGGGATGGCCCCGGCTAAACCGGAATTTGAGCAAGTTCCCTTTGACCGTCAGTGGCCCCTCGATCTCATCCATATCAAGTTCGCAAGTGACACGCTACTAGCCGCTCCTCGCCCGCAGGGAGCAAAGAGGGCTCTTCTTGGCCACAGATTTCCATAGCATAGGGACACCTGGGATGGAAGCGGCACCCCGAGGGTGGATTGATGGGGTTGGGGATCTCACCCTTAGGGAGCACCTTCTTCCGCAGGGCACGGGGGTCGGGCACGGGCACGGACGAGAGCAGAGCTTCTGTGTAGGGATGGAGGGGAGTGCTATAGATCTCCCATAAGGGCCCCACCTCGACTATCTTGCCTAGATACATGATAGCGATGCGGTCGCAGATGTACTTGGCCGTGGCCAGGTCGTGGGTGATATACAGATACGTCAGCTCAAGCTCTTCCTTTAGCCTTATCATCAGTTCGAGCAAAAGGGCTCTGACAGAGACATCGGCCATGGCGATGGGCTCGTCGGCCACGATCAGTTCGGGAGTCATGATCAGGGCACGGGCGATGACGGCGCGCTGCCGTTGCCCGCCGCTGAGTTGATGTGGATACTTTTCGTACAGCGTCGCCGCCGGGGTCAGACCGACCTTTTCCATCAAATTGATGACCGTTTGGCGTTTGGCGGCACCGCGAGCAATGCCGTGGATCTCCAGGGCGTGCCCTATGCCGTCGCCGGTCTTCATGCGCGGATTCAGCGAGGCGTAAGGGTCCTGGAAGATGATCTGCATCCGCCGTCGCAGTTCGCGCATCTGCTTGCTCCTCAGAGAGACGATATCTTTTCCCTTGAAGCGGATTCCGCCCTCCGTTGGCTCCACCAGGCGCAGGATGAGCCGTCCTGTGGTGGTCTTGCCGCTGCCGCTCTCGCCAGCCAACCCAAAGACCTCGCCTCGCCTGATGTCAAAGCTGATGCCATCCACGGCGCGCACATAGTCAATCCTGCGGGCGAGGATGGTTTCGACAAAGCTTGTTTGTACGGGGAACCATTTCTTGAGGCCACGGACCTCGACCAGGTTGTCATTCATTGATTATCTTGTCTCCTTATGGTAACTGCTCAGTCGCTTGGCCTGGATTGCCAAATCCAGGCCATGAATGACCAAATCAGTGTGGATTTCGCTCGTTAAGACGCCGGATTTGACAATCCGGCGGGAGCGGGTGAGTGGTTACTCCTCACGATTGGCATTTAAACGGCTCGCCATTCGGTGGTAACGGTCCTGCCATCGCACATCCCTTCGATAAACTCAGGACATCGCCACAGCAACACAGCGTGGGGCAGCGGTTCGGTTGCGCGATAGTGCCAGACCCCGTCCCTGGGGAAGGCCAGGCGATGCATTGGGTTATCCCCCTCGTTGTCCAGGATGGAAACAAAGGCAACGCTGGCCAGGACGTTGTCAAAGGTGTAGAGCTTGCCACTCAGTTTATCCCGTTGAGCGTCGTCCACGTCGTACAGGTCGAAGGCCATCTCGTCAATGAGGGCCTCGCGTTGGACGGCCAGCATCCAGCGGAGCATCACCCGCATCCGCCCCTCTTCCAGGCGGCGCAAGAAGCCGCGCACTGCCTGGGGCGATTTGGGGATGTGGATGAGCCTGGGCAGGTCGGCGACGGGGCGGGCGCGCAGGTCGTCGTAGTTGGTCTCAATGTAGAGCTTGAGGTAGGCCAGGACCTCCGGGTGGTCGCTCTCGAAATAGGATAGAGACTGCTGGCGAAAGGTGAGGCGCTGGCCCTGGATTTTGAGCTTGCGGGTGGGGTAGCCGCCAATCTGGCGGGTGACGAAGCCGCTGGCGTCAATGAGGTCACCGTAGGGGATGGCCCAGATGTCGAGGAAGGGACGTGGATTGAGGACGACACCCTCCTCACTAATGCAGTGTCCTGCCTCCCGCCACCGCTGCCTGTCCGCCTTGGCGTCCATAATCTCGTCCACCAGGTGGGCGAGCTCGGCCTGGGTCTCGGCGTCGGC
>CAYNKW010000588.1:0-2010 GCA_964397845.1 uncultured Anaerolineae bacterium | reverse complement strand
TCTAAAGCTGTAGGGTGTCTGCTGACACCAGTCTCACTATCTATGGCATAGCCAATTGGCCCATTCGTTCATCTCCTCTCAATGATAGATACAGGGTCCGGGCAGTCGTGCCCGTGGTGACAGCGAGAACCACAACGGGGATAGGTAGATTGAAAAAATTCATGGAAGGGGAAAGTAGAGGTTACAACTTTATTTCGTCAGGATTTCCACCTGGGCGTTCATTCCCGGCCGCAGGTTGAGGCTGGTGGACTCCAGCTCAATCATCAGGGTATAGGTTGTATCCCCCTGCTGCACCACCGCCACCGGCGAGATGGTGTCCACGCGACCGCACAACATCTCGCTCTGCAAGGCAAGCACCTGTACCCGGGCCTCCTGCCCCACCTGCACCTGGCCGATGGTCAACTCGCCCACGTTGCGCGTCTCTACGTACCAGGTGGTGGTGTCAATTATCTCTACGACCGGCAGGCCCGGCGCACCCCACTCGCCCGGACGAAGGTAAACGGCCGAGATCACCCCGTCAAAAGGCGCGCGCAGTTCAGCACAACTCCAACTGGGCCACCGACAGTTCGGCCTGCCGCAACCGGGCTCTGGCCTGGGCGATTTCTTCGGGCGGCGCCGGGTCCAGATAAGGGTTCTCCCACGCTCGCAGCGCGTCCAGCTCAAGCCGGGCCGCCTCCACCCCGGCGGCCAGCATGTCCAGCGTGATGGTATATGCCTCTTGCGCGGCGATGGCCCGGGCCAGTTCCTCCTGGGTTTCGCCGATCTGCACTTGCAGGATCTCCTGGCCGATGCCATGCGCCTTCTGGGCGCCCAGGGCGCGGTCGCGCTGCGCCTCGGCTTGCTGCACCGCCGCTTGAGCGATGCTGATTGCTTCACTGGTCGGGCCTTTTCCGGCTAACGACGCGGTTCAGCCGCCGCGCGGGTGCGTGGTGAGAGCCTTCGCTACAAAGATAACTACAGAGCGCGTATGGCCGCCGATTTACGCGCGCGGAGTGCGGTCGGCTGCAACCGCTTGGTGGGCGGCGCCACGCCCCGCAACCAACTCCCAATTTATCAAGGCTTCCTCAAAAAGTAGTACAGATGCGCGTACTGAAACGCGTTTGTCCGGCTCTCGTATCTCGCTCGCCAGTCTTCTCGCGAGTACCTGTCCCCTGCCTCCTCATACAGCTCCGTCCACGCCTCCAAAGACATCTCCCCAGCCGCTTGCCGAAGATACCTGATCTGCTTCTCCTTGGACACGATTTCCCAGGCCGACACAAGCTCGTCTGCCTCTTGATCGGTGAACATACTGTGCAATGTCAGTTCGCCTCCACCTTCCTCTGCCCAATACTCGCCCGGCTCTCTCTCCTGCCCGAAAAACGATTTGGGCCATGAATCCGCCGAGATGACCCCCAAGAAGCATAACCCTCGTCTCTTCAACACCCGATACATCTCTCTCACAGCCAGGGCCGTATCCCGCTGGCTCAGATGGCACATGGAGTAGTGTTCATACGCGTAATCAAAGGTTTCATCCTCAAATGGAATACGACGCATGTCCCCTTTGCGCAGATGCAACTCGATGCCCTGCTTCTCGCAGAACTGCCTTGCCTTGTCCAATTGTCCCTCCGACGTGTCAATGCCCCACCCCTCGACCCCGTGCTGATTAAACAGAGCCAGCGGGGGAACTGACCCACCCGCTCCACAGTCCAAGATTTTCCTCTGAGGCAATGTCTCTCCTTGAGACTGTCTGGCAGTGATGACACTCAAGAAGCCATACACAGGTATTGCATTGGTGCGCAGAACGACGTTCTTCATCACAACTCCTTGAACAGATGATTCCGATTACCCTGATTTCACTTTGCCTTCAGTACCTCGCGCCGCCCAACGATCTTGAGCTGAGCGGCCGGGGGTTTCCCAGCCGCTACCTTTTCTCCCTACCCTAATCCTACAACTTTGCTACCAAATCGCGCCGCATCCCCGGTCAGCTCCAGCGCATTGTTGGGCGGCGCTTTGCTGTGGAATTTAGACAGC
>CAYNKW010000587.1:0-2026 GCA_964397845.1 uncultured Anaerolineae bacterium | reverse complement strand
TTGCTGCTGCAAAAGATGGTCAGAGACGGCCGGGAAATGATCGTGGGCGCACGGCGGGACGCCACCTTTGGGCCGGTGGTGCTGTTCGGGTTAGGGGGCATCTACGCAGAGGTGTTCGACGACGTGAGCCTGCGCGTCGCGCCGGTGACTCACTTTGATGCCGAGGAGATGATCGCCGAGGTACGGGGCAGTCGCCTGCTGAGCGGCGTGCGCGGTGAGGCCCCCGCCGACGTGGCCGCCCTGATCGACGCGCTGCTGGCCCTTTCACAGTTGATGATGGAACACCCGGAAATCCAAGAGATAGACATCAACCCACTGGTGGTGTTGGAGAAGGGTATTCTGACGCTGGATGCCCGGATCGTGATCGGATGAGGTGTTATTGCAAAGCATTTGCGACTTGCCAAATTCTCACGAGGGCTGTATAATCTCTACACCGATTGTTCGTCAAGGGAGACGCCATCACCCATCCACAGTGGTGTGGGGCTTCCCTCAAAGCTTCTGAGAGGAAGGAGGTGAACCGAATGGCTTACATGATCACCGACGAGTGCATCGCCTGCGGCGCTTGCGAGGCTGAGTGCCCCAATGAGGCCATTTCCGAGGGGGAGGAGTACTATATCATTGACCCGGAAAAGTGCACGGAGTGCGTCGGCCACTTCGACGAATCGCAGTGCGCCGAGGTTTGTCCCGTGGACTGCTGCGTGCCGGATCCGGATCACCCGGAGACGCGCAAAGAACTCGAAGCCAAGTACCACAGGATGCATGGCTAGTCTCGGTTTGCTGGAGCATAGCTTTATCTGACATACCCTCGCAGCTCGCGAGGGCGTGTCTTTTTTACGCCCCGCCTTCTCGAGACAGCACCAGAGCCAGCGCACCCAACAGCCCCACGTCGTCGCCCAGCGCGGCGGGGACGATGGGCGTGTCGCGCCAGTAATGGTCCGTCATGCATCGCCGGCGCACCACCTCCCGCACTGGCTCAAAGAGCAGATCGCCCGCCTTGCTGACACTGCCGCCGATGACGACGATGTTGGGGTCAAAAAGGTGAAGCAGCGTGACGAGGCCGATGCCCAGGTAAGTGCCGGCCTGTCGAAATACATCTACAGCCAGTGGCTCTCCCTCCTGCGCCGCCTCATTGACGATTTTAGCCGAGATGGCGTTCGGGTCGCCTTGGGCCAACTCGAGGATGCGGCCGGGCTCAGCGGTACAGATGCGCTGCCGCGCCTGACGGGCGATGGATGGCCCGGAAGCCAGTGTCTCCAGGCAGCCATAGTTGCCGCAGCCACAGCGGGGGCCATCCGGCTCGACGATAATGTGGCCGATCTCGCCGGCCAACCCGTGCGCGCCCAGCAACAACTCGCCATTGACAATGATGCCACCACCAATGCCGGTGCTTACGGTTATGTAAATCAAGTTTGGTTCCCCTTGCCCCGCGCCGAACCGCTGTTCGGCCAGCGCGGCTGCGTTGGCATCATTGCCCACCAGAATCGGCACGTCAAAGCGTTCCTGGATAATGGCGCGCAGTGGATAATTCTTCCAGCCGGGGATGTTGGGCGCATCGAGAACGACGCCGCTCCAGGGGTCCAGAGGGCCAGGAGCGACGAGGCCGATGGCAGCCACCGGGGCGTTGGCAGGCCACACGCGGCGGATGGCCCGCTCAATGCGGCCCATCACGGCCTCCCGTCCCTCGTGACCGGCGGTCAGGCCGGCGACGCGGCGGTGTATCACGCCTTCCGGGTCACAAAGCGCGGCCCGGATCTGCGTGCCGCCGACGTCCACGGCGATGATTTGACGATTCATCAAGCCCTCCCTGGTCTCGCTTGCTATGTCTGCCGCAGGGGATGGTACTGGATCGCCTCCACCAGGTGAGCGGTCTCAAGCTTCTCACTCGGGTTCATTACCCGACAAAGGGCCGGATAAAGCCAACACCACTGGACAGGATTCACAGGATGAACAAGATTTAAGCACTTGTCCAAAAACAACTTTGCATCTCTGGCGCCATTCTGCGCTTAAAATGGTTTCACCCTGACCG
>CAYNKW010000586.1:0-2037 GCA_964397845.1 uncultured Anaerolineae bacterium | reverse complement strand
GCGAATTGCCAATTCGCCCTACCTCATGGCGATGCCGAGACTGCCACAGGGCCCAGCCGCACGTGATCGCCTCCGCCGCTGACAGGCAATCGCTCCTCGGCGGCTTCGCGGTAGAACCCCACGGCCAATGTGTAATCACCAGGCGGCGCGCCGGGTGGGAGGGTGAGCACGTAAGAGTCGGCGATCACCTCGTCACGCACCCAGCAGGTCGTTGGAAGCGTCCAGTCCACCGGTTCGCCGTCGGCCTGGGCGCGCAGAGTGCCAGCGGGGTCGAGCAGGTGGACGAATACTTTGTAGCTACGCTGCGGCTCTGCCAGGGCGCGCCAGTGCAGGGTGAGCTCGAGAGTCTCGCCAGGGTGAATCGCGGACGGGGTCAGGTCGTAGCCCAATAGTTCGATCTGATCGCCAAGGATAGCCGGAGTCTCGTGCTGAATGGGAGGCGGCTTCACCGGTCGCGTCCGTTCGAGCGTAGACAGCGGCACGATCGGTACCACGTCCAGAAAAAGGCCAAAGACCAACAGACTGGCCGCTTGCAGGACAGCCAGTGTCGAGAATAGTCGCCTGTCCTCTAGCGCCAAGACCGCTGCCAGCACAACCGGCGGCGCCAGGAACAGCCACAGGCGGGCCACCTCGCCCCGCGAGGTGCCAGATACGTTCAGGATCAAGATCGTCAGCGCCGTCGCCGCTGCCATGGCGTCCACTTTGTGCCAGCGACGGCCGGCCGCGTGCCAAAGGCCGGTCAGCACCCGCCCGAAAAAGAGGAGCGCCAATGGCAGCCCCAGGAACGCCACAAAGTCGTAAAGGTTGTACCCTACCCACAAACGGTAGACCCGCTGCCTGGTGACGACATCAAAGTGCTGGGCCATACCGGTGCGAGCTACGGCCAGTGGGTCGAGGTCAAAGGCCAGCCAGCAAATCAGCCACAGCGATGCTGCGCCCAATCCAAAGGCCAGTCCTGCTACTGCCAATCGCCGCCACGTCCAGCCAGGGCTGCCTGCCAGCCAGCGGACGATCGCATACAGCGACAGCCACAGCGCCAGCGCCGCCAGTCCCAGCGAGAAAAATGTCGCCAGCGATAAAAGCACGCCGCTGACAAAAAGCCAGCCTGGCCGCCGCCTCTCCCAACCGGCGATGAAAGTCCATAGGATCAACCCCGCCAACAGTGGAAAGAGCTGATCCACCTGCGGCGCAAAGAGGGTGAAGGCGGGCACCAGGGCGAAAAGTGCCGCCGCCCGCAGCCCGGCCCGGACGCCGTGCCGCCGCGCCAGGGCGTAGACCGGCAGTAGCGCCAGTGCGCTCAACAGCGGTATCGCCAGGCCTACAACCAGAACAGAGGTCATCTGGTCAGCGGTCAGTCCGTTGACTCGCAGGGTGGGGCAGGCGTGCCAGCGCACCCACGTCCGCAACGGCGGCCACCGGCCCAATGTGTGCCCTACAGCCCAATGCAGCAGCGGAAACCCAGGGGGATGCGTGCGCGGGTGATCGCTGAGGAAGGTGGGCATCCGCAAAGGGTATGTCCGCAAAAAGTCGCCGAGGTCGTCTACGGTCAGAGCAGCCGTATAGTAGCCATCAGCCAGAGGCGAGGCATTGCGCTCGAACAGCAGGGCGGCGACGTCGGGACGGGCCAGGTAGAGCACGCCTCCTTGCACTGCCAGCGCGGCGACGACGAGCACGGCCAGCAAAGCTGCCTGGCGTCGCCGCGAGATATGGTCGGCGTCTTGCCGTTCCATCCAGATGTACACTCCGAGGTACAGCAGCAGCGCCAGCAGCGGCAGCCATAGCCGGCCGTAGGGCGGTTTCGCATAGCGCGGCCACCGCCACTCGACGTTCATTGGCGCTGGGCCGCGCAGGTACGGGGTCGCATCCAGGGCGACCGCCAGCAGGTAGGCCAGCGTGATACCTACCAGCAGCAGGTGACAGATACAGTCTTTAGCTCGATGGGCATGAGGAGCTGATTGAGGTGCGACCACATTTCCTCCAGTCCAGTGTCCTGGAGTTGTATTATAGCGCGGAGAAGAGACCTGTCAAACGTCGAGA
>CAYNKW010000585.1:0-2039 GCA_964397845.1 uncultured Anaerolineae bacterium | reverse complement strand
CAGCACCATGGGCGTGGCCGTGCGCAGCCCCCGGCCCAGCAACTCGTTCTCGATCCCGGCCGGCTTTGGCAAGACCACCCTGCGGCTCAAATTGGTCACTTGACCAGGAATTGGACACCTGTCCAATGCAAAAATCCTCCAGATGGCCGATGCGTCTGGGGGATTCTTTGTATGTATACGCCTACCGCAGGACTCTTGCCTATATGGGAAAAACGTGGTAGGATTATGGTAGCGGAATGACCTGTAGGCTATGCTCAGCCTACGCACGATGTAACGTTTGGATTAGGCCATGATGAATCACGATCAAATCACAAACTTTGTCTGTAACATCGCAGACCTCATCCGCGACTACTACAAGCGCAGCAAATACCCCGACGTCATCCTTCCCTTCACCGTCCTCCGCCGCCTCGATTGCCCTCACACATTGGCGGGTAGCCGGGTCGGGGGTCGCAGACCCCCCTCTGAGCCCAACAGGACATTGTCAAGGTAGTCACGCGCCGGCGGCCCGCAGCCTGTCGTAGACCTTTGTAAGGTTGCACACTGACGTTCGTTTGTGTGAGAGTTGCTATTGAGTATAATTAGAGTAGCGGCGGTCACAATTTTGACAAAGACAAATTGTGCACATGGGCAAGAAAGATCAGGAGGTGCAAAGTGTCGGAAACAACGGTTGTATTGCCTAAAGAAACAGCGCAAGTGCTGGTCGAGTTGACCGGAGAAGCCCGTTCCGACGTAGCGCTGATGTTGATCCTACGTGATTACGTTCGCCACAAGTTGACAGAGATCGAGGCGGCGCTATGTCAGTACGAAGAAAAGTACAATATGCCCTTTGCAGCCTACAAGCGGATATGGGAGACCGAAAATCGTGAGGAGCATTACACTTACGAGGCAGAACAGGACTATTTAGAATGGGAGGCACTGGTTACGCGCCATAAGCGATTGATGAAGAGTTTTGCATGGCTGCCGTGACAACTCACAAGACAGCCAGACCGTGCGCGCAACGCCATAACCTTGCGTTTCACGCTTCATCGCTGCCTACCTGGACTGCGAGACGGCCAAAATAGATGCCGCCGTCGCCGAGATCGAAACCGGCATCGCCCACCTGGAAGAATATCGCACCGCCCTCATCTCGGCCGCCGTCACCGGCAAAATAGACGTGCGAGGGATGGCGTAACCATGCCCTACGATCCCCAAAAGCACCACCGGCGATCCATTCGGCTAAAAGGGTACGATTACGCCACGACGCATCAACAAGATCCGCCACACCCCCGGCGCGCGCGTGTGGCAACGCAATTATTACGAACACATCATCCGCGACGAGGCCGATTTGGCCCGCATCCGGCGATACATCATCAACAACCCGGCCCGCTGGGCCGGGGATCGGTACTTGGCCAGGGAGTGAGAAATGCCCGTCAATATCTCTGAATCCAACTTTGAGACCATCATTGAGCGCATGTTGGTAGAGCAGAACGGCTACCTCAAACGCGCCCCGGCTGACTATGACCGGGGACTGTGTATGGATCCCGAGCTGGCGGTCAAATTCATCCAGGCCACGCAGCCGCAGGCCTGGCGCAAGTACACCAGGCAGTATCCCACCGGCGCAGCCTGGCGGATAACCGGGCGACTGGCCCGCCAGATCGAGCGCAAGGGCACGCTCTACACGCTGCGCCACGAATTCAAGGACTCTGGCTGTCACTTTCGCCTGGCCTACTTTCGCCCCAACACTACCCTCAACCCCGACGAGCAAAAGCGGTACAAGGGCAACATCTTTAGTGTGGTACGCCAACTGCGCTACCGGCCCGAGGGTGACCCCAGCCAGCCCAAACTTGACCTGACCCTCTTTCTCAACGGTCTGCCTATCTTTACCGCCGAGCTAAAGAACCAGTTCACCGGCCAGAACGTCGAGGACGCCAGGAAACAATACAAAAGAGACCGCTGATCGAGATGACCACTCCACTACTGAAAACCAAACTCTATATCCCCCCCGTCCGGCCCGATCCTTCGACTGGGCTCAGGACAAGGCTGGTATCGCGCCCGCGCTT
>CAYNKW010000584.1:0-2041 GCA_964397845.1 uncultured Anaerolineae bacterium | reverse complement strand
CCTCGATAGGCACAATAGCTCTCGTAAGCCTCGCCTCTGACCAGCTTTTCGTGGGGCGCCTTCATCAGGGGGGCCAGGCTTCGGCGCCGGCCGCGCAGTTGCCTGATCTTGCTTTGCATGGAACAGTCATTGACCGAGAGGGGCAGATTCTCTTTCTGAACCTTTGCCATAACAGCCAGCGTCAGAGCGCGGCTCTCGGGGTCGAATGCGCTGCGGTGCCCGTCGGCGGTGACGATGGCCCGCCGCGCGCCAGGCATAGAAGCCGAGTTGGTGCCCGGTTCGTACACCAACTCGTGCAGGTTGAGAAATCTGACACCCAACCCGCACCAGTCCGCCAGGCACGAAAGGAGTTTGGGGGCGTGTTCGGGAATGGCCGGGATTTCGACCGTGACGTGGGGCATGAAGCGGGCCGCTGCCGCTAGGTTCTCCATGACCGTGGGGTGGTCGTAACCGGTGGCCGCCAGGTTGAAGCGGGTCTCGTCAACGCCCAGTTCCCCCAGTCGCCGAAGGTTCTCCTCGTCGGCCAAGAGACCATTAGTGTAGACCCAATAATACCTGTCCGGGTAGCGGCTTGTGAACCAGGCGACCCAATTGAACAACTTTTGCGCTTCCACGAACGGCTCGCCACCCGAGAAACTGACCCCGGTGATGCATGTCCTGGCGTGGTTGCCGGCGATTTGTTCGGGCGTTGCGCCAAAGACCGAACCGGCATAGTCCCTGGGGATGGCGTGCGGGCTGTAGCAGAACGCGCAATCGAGATTGCATCGCATTGTTGTAAAGATGCAATCCCAGGTACCCTCCTTGCAGGCCTGACAGCCAGGAGAGAGGCGGCCGAGATACATGATCTCTCCCTCTGCTTCGACGTGGATGCCGGGGATTTGCTGCCTGACCTTGGACACGTGCGCCTCCCAGGTTGGCCGGAGCGCGTCGAGGTTGGAGTTCGTCGCTGGAAGGCGGCGCACCTCTTCGCAGATCTCTCTCAAGCGTGCGGGCATCGTTTCTGTTGCCGTTGGCACCATCGCTCACCATCCTGTCGTTGTCAAAACGTGCGCAGCAATTGCGCCTCTTGGGGGTGTGCTCCCTGCCCCCGCCAGACGCCATCGCCGGCCATTATGTACCACAGCAAGATGCGAGCCGTGATCTGCCGGTTCATGTAGCAGCGAGGGCTTGCGATTCGAGGATTGCGTGCTTCAGCGGCTACAGAGCGAGTGTAGCAATCGCCGGCGCAGTGCCAATAGCAAAAGCAATCCCGGCACCTGGCACGCTTTTCTTCCAGGCTCGTCAGGAGGGCACTCCGCACCTGGCTATCCATGACGATCTGAGAGCCGGCGATACGGCCTACCGTGAACATCTTTGCCAGTGGATGGCTCTCGCTGGCGACCTCATAGCAGGCCACCAGACTGCCGGCAGGGTTGACGATGAGCGCACCATAGGGCGCGGTGCAGAAGGTCCGGGCCAGCAGCCACGGTCGGGCACCAGAGTAAGTCAGTTGCCGGCCAGCCCGGCTGGCGATCTCGAAAGCCTCCATAAAGGCCTCCACGAACGCCTCGCTTTCTTCCTGGGTTGGGCCTCGATGTTCGCCCCGACGGGTGTTAAAGGCCGGCTCCACCTGCATGGCCGGGCAGCCTGTCTCCTGGCAGATGAAACGCACGTCTTCCGGCAGTCGCCCGCGCCAGGGAGCCGTGGCCGTCATGCGGATTCCGTAGGGCAACCCGGCTTTGTCCAACGTCTTGATAGTGTGCATCACGGCTCGGAACGACCCCTGCCCGGAAGCAAACGGTCGCTGGCGATCCTGGGTCTCCTGCCCACCATCAAACGAGATGTTGAGGCTGTCCAGGTTGTGCAGGATCCATTCCCGCTGGCGTGCTGACCAGACGCCGTTGCTAACGACAGAGATGCGACAGGGAAGGTCCTTGTTTCGAGCGTAGGCCGTGGCCTGTTGCAGGGTTTCCCAGGCTTGAACAGGTTCTCCGCCCCCATGGAAGCCCAGTTCAAAGTGCGGCTGGCCCATCTCTGAAGCAGTCTGGTACACCTCGTCAAT
>CAYNKW010000583.1:0-2046 GCA_964397845.1 uncultured Anaerolineae bacterium | reverse complement strand
ATGCGACCGCTCTGGAAGTATCCTCGACCGCGCCCAAAGGAGCGCTCGTCGGTCCAGCGGCGAATGTCGTTTTCGGTCAGTTGGGGTAGATCGGTCATTGGTTCCTCCCTCCAGGTCTTACTCCCATCGCCACACGTCTTGCGTCCGCGCCTTGAGGGTGTTCAAGTTCTTTTCGACGTACTTGCGGGCCTTTTCGACCACCCAATCCGCCATCGGTTCCGGGGCCTCGGTGTCGTGCAACCGTCCAGGGCCGTACTTTTCGCTGTACGCTGGCGGCAACTCATCCGGAAAGGTCTGCCCCGACATCACGCCGTAGGCCAGCGTCCAGGCACGCGGCACCACGTCCACGGCGTATCCCCCACCGCCAAAGGCCAGCCAGCGCCCCCCGGAGAGTGCTTCGGCCAGCGACTTGAACGTCTCGATCAACGTGACGTAGCCCCGCGTCGTCAGCAGGAGCGAGCCCAGCCGATCGCGGTAGTGGGTGTCCACACCCAACTGGGTCACCAGCACGTCGGGAGCAAACTGGCGCACCAGCGGCGGGACGACTTGGCGGAAAGCCCACAGGTACAACTCCTCGCCGGTGTAGACCAGGAAGGGCACGTTGATGCTGTAACCGTATCCGGCGCCGTGCCCCAGCTCCTCGGGAAAGCCGGTGCCGGGATAGAACATGATGCCCGCCTGGTGCAGCGAGATGGTCAGCACCCGGTCGGTGTCGTAGAAAGCGGCCTGGACCCCGTCGCCGTGATGCACGTCAACGTCCACGTAGGCCACCCGCAGCCCCTGGCGCAGCAGCAAATGGATGGCGACCGCCACGTCGTTGAAGACGCAGAAGCCGGAGGCCAACGCCGGTCGCGCGTGGTGCATCCCCCCGCCAAAGCTGAAGGCTGCCTGCACTTGCCCCTCGGCGACCAGGCGGGCTCCCGTCAGGGCCGCTCCCACTTTGAGACCCTCGGTCTCGTACATGCCGGGGAAGACAGGGGTCTCATCAGGACGGAAGCCATAACGGCGGGCCAGCACCCGCTTCTCACCACAGCCCTTCGACTGGCTCAGGACATCGCTCAAACTGGCGACGGCGTCCACGTATTCGGCGGTGTGGAACAGGAGCAGGCCCTCACGGCTGGCCGGATCCGGCGCTACCAGGCGCGAGTCGGGTGCGTCGAAGGCGCGGTAGGCGGTCAGCAATTCATAGGTCCGCTTCAGCCGTTCTGGTTTCAGCGGGTGTGTATTGCCGAAACCTCCCGCCCATAATTCGTCGGTGCAGATAAAGGCTGCTCCCACAGTGCACTCTCCTAACCCGTATCGACGTCGAGGAATTTGGGCGTAAGAGGTTGATTAACTCTTTCGACGTACTTTGGATTTAGTCTCTTCATAATATCACCTCTGTTTCTCAAATGAACCTTTTTATCAGTTGATCGATTATCTCATCTACATTGTCCGAGGTGATCCCAAGCTCGCGGTAAGCCCTTTCAGCGTTTGTCAACCTGTGGGGATTCCTCATATCGTTCAGACAGGAAAAGATTCCAAGCCTTCTTCCTACCTGATACAAGCGTTGACGATCGGGATCCATTGCCAGAAAGGTGCGCAAGATCGTAACCATACGCTCTTTGTCGCGAGGGAAGGTGCCTTCGAGATCGCCAAAAAGATTCAACATGTGGTCGCTCTTGACGACGCTCGTGATTCCCTCCAGTCCTTCGATAAACGTCAGGACCTCTCTTGCCACCATGACATCCGTGCATTTGTCGAAATGGCCCGCCTCGTAATCCTCAAATAGCGGTGCTCTGGTTGGAATCGCCAAAGGCCTGAGCCGTATAAAGTCGGCATTGATTTGATTCAGCGCATCGGCTGTTTCCAGAGCGTTCTCTTCGGAAAGCGCTCTTCCTCCCAAACCCGGCATATAGTACTCTGAAAGCTCTATCCCTGCTCTCTTCACCCTGAGTCCTGCTTTGATGTGCATCTCCTTTGTTGCCCCCTTCTTGACCATTTTGAGAACCTTGTCAGAGCCGGACTCGAGGCCGGTGTGTATCCTGTTGAGACCGGTATCCCTCA
>CAYNKW010000582.1:0-2046 GCA_964397845.1 uncultured Anaerolineae bacterium | reverse complement strand
TGCTGTATGCATCCATCGTCCTGGCCGATGCCCTCACCCGCTAGATAAAGGAGAATAGTTAAAGAAAATCGTTTCCAGGCTTAAAGCCCCTGGTGTCCAACACCAGGGGCTCTTTTGTGCGTCCTGATTTGGTGATGTTTTACGGTGCGGGATCTGGCGATCCCGCACGAGCGAGGATTGTGTTGTGTTCTCTTGTGACCCACGCCGAAAAGTTGCTTATTGTTGTTTATCGTTGCTTTGTGGTATAATAGCGATACTTTGCCAAAGCAGGTGACTTGGGGTACACTAACTGTGGCTACGAGCCGGGCGGAGGACCAGAGAGGGTGATGCCATGGAGCAAGAACGTTTGTACGTGGAGGGGGAGGTGCTCTGGACAGGTGTCCGGAAAGCCTCTTCCCGCTCAAAAGAGCCGATTCTCTGTCTCGTCAAGCTAGAGGCGATCCAGTTTGTCGCCGTGAGTGGATTGCGACTGGTCGTCTCGTGGGAGGTTCAGCTTCGCCAGCCTGCGCAGCGCAGGCTGGCCTTTGTCATTCCCCCAACTGTTGCCGACTTGCTGTCCTGTGAGGTCGTTCGTTCCCAGGTGGGCGTAGAGATCGCCCTGGGGAGGGAAGAGGTGACGCTGCGGCTGGCCGATCATCTGGGCAACTGTGAGATCCGTTGGAAATCTGAGCTGGCCGCTTTTTCGGCGCCCGATGATTTCAGCGAACTCATCAAAGTGCCTCAGACGCTGATGGACGTGCCCTATCTCAGAATCTCCGACACCGCGCATCAGGCCATCGCCAAATTGGTACGTATGGAATCGGAGAAGCGGATTGATCGGACAAAGCTGGCCATCTTGATAGCCCTTGACTTTGGCCGGTTGAGCTTAAATGGTCAGGAGATCGTCGGTACGGAGAGCAGCCAATATTATTTCGACCCACGCCTGGTCATCCGGGCATTAGAGTTCGTCAAAGAGCGGAGCATCCGCGTGGGCATCACGCCATTGAAGGGCAAACGGCGGGCCTATCTGTCGCTGTTGGCGAAGCAGGAGGACTGGCTGGTTCATTGCGCTTTGCTTTCCATTGGCCGGGACACCCAGAAACTGTATCCTCTTTCTCCTGGGCGCGAGCGGTAGCGTTCGTTTGAAGGGAAACACTTTTCGAAGCAGCCTTCTCTTTTGCGTTTACCGCCGCAGGGTGGCTATCAGTCGCTTGGGGTAGAGGAGGAGGTCGAGTGCAGCGGTGATGTCGGGGGCGAGGACGTCGGCGGCCTGGAGTGCGGCGATGGCCAGGCCCTCTCGGCCGAGCACAGCGATCCCCGGTCTGGCAGCGGCCAGCATCTGGGCATCGTTAGCCCCGTTTCCCACGGCGACGGTGTGGGCCGCGCCAAGTCTGCGCACAAAGTCAACCTTTTGCTGCGCTTCCTGGCCCGGCGTCAGCCGATGCAGTTGAATGTCGAGTTGGCCGGCGGTTGTCGCGCCGCTGCCACGTGTGTCGGCGGTGAGCAGGTAGATGGTCATCTGGTTGCGCAGTGCAGCCACTCGCTCGGCCACGCCGGGTAGCAATTGGCCGTCGAGAGCAATCGTGCCATTGAGGTCCAGGACGAGATGGTGAGGCTCCAAGAGCCCACGACCAGGGATGTCAATGGTTTTCATGTTGATATGGACGCTCCTCTCGTTTTGTCTGAACTTACCTTAACGAGGAAAGAGGCTATGCGAAAATGCTCATACATATGGTACCCTGCTCACACCGGATCGGCAGATCCGGTGGCTTGGCGGCGCGACCCTTTGTCCTTGGGCCAAAGCCCTGGGTCCTTGAGCCCCAGGATCAAGGAGACCAAGGGCACTCAACAGGGGGACTATCGAAATCTGAGGGCTGCTTATTTGAAAAGCATTGGCTCTAAAAGTGGGCTTTGTAGCCCGAGATGTTCAACTCATGGCGCATGATCTGCAGCTCTCGGCGCAGGTTGCGGTTGACAGGGATGCCCCGCTGACGAATCACCTGTTCCATCTTGTACTCTTTTTCGCCGGCCACGTAAATGCGGTCCTGGCCCGGCGCCTTGCGCGAG
>CAYNKW010000581.1:0-2050 GCA_964397845.1 uncultured Anaerolineae bacterium | reverse complement strand
TCGGTTGTCGTCGTCTTTCCCGACCTGACGCGACCCATGCCCAACGACCGGGTATTGCCGGTCTTGCTGGCCGAGTTGGAAGACGCGGGGATCATCCGCCAGGACGTCACGCTGCTCAACGCCCTGGGCACCCACCGGCCCAACACCGGGGAAGAACTCGCCGGCATGTTGGGCCGCCGGGTCTATGAAAACTATCGTGTGCTCCAACACGACGCCTTTGACCAGAGCGGCCTGGCCTACCTGGGTGAGACTCGCCTGGGCCACGAGGTCTGGAGCAACCGCACATACCTGCAAGCAGAGGTCAGGATCCTCACCGGCTTTATCGAGCCGCACCTTTTTGCCGGGTTCAGCGGCGGCCCCAAAGCGGTGCTGCCTGGCCTGGCCGGCGAGCGGACGGTGTTGGGCAACCACGACTACGGAATGATCGCCCATCCTAAAGCCACCTGGGGCGTCACGCAAGGCAATCCCGTCTGGGAAGAGATGGCAGAGGTGGCTGCCCGCACGGAGCCGGCTTTTCTGCTCAACGTGACGCTCAACAAGCACCGCCAGATCACCGGCATCTTTGCCGGGGACATCTGGCAAGCCCACGCCACTGGCGCGGCCTTTGCCCGGGAGACGGCCATGGTGCCGCTGCCCGCGCCCTTTGACGTGGTCATCACCACCAATTCTGGCTACCCCCTGGATCTCAATTTGTACCAGGCGGTGAAGGGCATGTCCGCCGCGGCGCAGGTGGTCAAGACAGGGGGGAGCATCATCGCCGCCGCCGAGTGCTGGGACGGCGTGCCAGACCACGGCCAGTACAAAAAACTGTTGCACATGGCAGACAGCCCCCAGGCATTGCTGGAGATGATCAGCGCACCGGGGTTTCTGCTGCAAGACCAGTGGGAGGCGCAGATCCAGGCACAGATACAGCTCAAGGCAAAAGTGTACGTCAGGAACTCGTATCTAGACGATCAAGAGTTGCGCCAGGCGCTTTTCTTGCCCTGTCAAAGCATCGAGGAGACACTGGCTGAGCTGCTGGAGAAGCATGGCCCACAAGCCACCGTCTGCGTGCTGCCGGAGGGTCCCCAGACTATCCCTTACGTGGCCCGTGGTACGTAGCGTTTTCCCAAAAATATCCCAAATCCCATTTGGGATATTTTGGTTATAGCCTGAATGAGACTAGCCGACGATTGAAATCGTCGGCTAATATGCAAAGTGCGTTAGAAACGCACTGCAATCACCTTGTCGCAACCCGTTTCCAACGGGTTTCCTGGTGCTAGCTGTGTGTTTCAACACCCAGCCAGGATGCAGGTGAACGCTTGAGCATCTTGACTCTACCCTGAAAACTTATGAATCGATGGCTGGGGCTGCAATCGCTGCTCCCGGAGATCCAGGCGGTTTTGTCCAGGGCGTAGCGCCTGTCGCGTTTCAAGAAGTCGCCTGTGACAGCTCATGGCCAGTGCGCCGCCCCTGCACCCGCTGTAGCCGGACTTTCGTGCTAAGCGGGTGGCTGGTGGTGTTCCTGGCTTTGGCGGCTAAATTCTGGCGGTGGGAATAAAGACAGCGTAGTCTTCCTTCTTGACAACCGGCCAGGATTATGATATAATACATACTGAGTATGTACTAAATATAAGATATGTACTACCTATGGAGTATGTAGATGCTCAAGCACGCGCTGCTGGGTCTGCTGGCGCAAGAACCCCGCCACGGATACGACCTCAAAAACACCTTCGAGACGATGCTGGGCGGCACTTGGCCGCTGAACATCGGTCAGGTCTATACCACTCTGTCCCGCCTGGAGCGGGATGGGCTGGTGGAGAGTCAGGTGGTGCCTCAGAACCTCTTGCCCGATCGCAAGGTTTACTCCCTCACCGAGGCAGGGCGGGAGGAACTGGATCACTGGCTGGCGGAACCGACGGGGGGATCCATCCGGCTGAAGGATGAGTTCTTTATAAAGCTGCTCATCCACCAGTTAATCGCTTCCGACGACTCACTGGCACTCATCTGGAAACAGCGGCAGGTCTATATGCAGACGATGACCCAATTGACTGCGCTGCGAGCCGATCCT
>CAYNKW010000580.1:0-2051 GCA_964397845.1 uncultured Anaerolineae bacterium | reverse complement strand
CGAGGAGAGAGATATGTCGGCTTCAATTCTTGTCGTCGAAGACGATATTGCTATGCGCAACGGGATACGCGAAATCCTCGAGTTGGCAGGGTATACGGTGAGCGTTGCCTCCAATGGCAAAGAGGCGCTGGGACTGCTGGAAAAAGTCCCCCCCGCACTCATCATATCCGATATTATGATGCCAGAGATGGATGGCTACCGCTTCTACGAACGCGTCCGGGAGGACACCAAGTGGCTGGCGGTGCCGTTTATCTTTTTGACGGCCAAAGGAGAACCAGCGGACGTTCTACGTGGCAAATCCATGGGTGTGGACGATTACCTGGTCAAGCCCTTTGAAGCGGAGGAGTTGTTGGTAGTCGTGCGGTCAAAGCTGGAGAGGATGCGCCAACTTCAGGAAACGACCCGCCGGCAAATCGAGTTGCTATCCGAGCAGCTCACTCGCGCTGATCGTATGGCCACCGTGGGGCAGTTGGTAACCGAGTTCGCCCACGAGATCAGGAACCCTCTGACGGCTATCACCGCCTATGCTCAGTTTGTCCAGCGGCGCATGGCCCGGCGCGAGCCGGAAGCCGCCCAGGACATGGAACGGATTGTCCGCCAGGCCAAGCGCATCGACAAATTAGCCAAAGACATCCTGGAATACGCCCGCCAGGAGCCCCTGGAAATTCGCCTGACCGACATCCACCACCTGCTCGACGAGGTGCTGGTCTTTATTTCGTTCCATTTGCAAAAGCTAGGCATCGTGGTGGAGACGCACTACGATCCCAACGTGCCAGCCATCTCGGTGGACCCGGACCAACTGGAGCAGGTCTTCCTTAACATTATTGTCAACGCGGCTGACGCAATGGGGGAAAAGCGAGGGGGCAATCTCACTGTGGCCACTGCCTGGCTGGATGATGGTGAGATACCTTCTGTACGCATCTCCTTCACGGACACGGGGGTTGGCATTCCCGCCGAAAACATACCTCGCCTCTTTGAGCCTTACTTCACCACCAGACCTCCTACCCAGGGGACTGGCCTGGGCCTATACATCTGTCAAAACGTGATGGAGAAACACGGCGGGCGCATCGAGGTGGAAAGCCAGGTGGGCGTAGGTTCGGCTTTCCATATCTACCTGCCAGTGAGAGCTGAGTAGTTGGATGGTCGGAGTCACGTATCACGGCCGAGGGGAGTCTCCCTAATTCGCGTCTTTCCGCAAGTGCACCCTCTTCTCCCGCACGCGCAGCCGAAATCCTTCGCGGCGCACCACCTTCACCTGACTGCCAGCTTCGATGGCGCTTCCCTCGTCGGCCACGGCGCTCCAATACTCTCCCATGAGGAAAACTGTCCCCTCCGGGTCGAGATCGGTGCGGGCTATCGCCGTCGCGCCGATGAGTGCCTCTCCACCAGTGATCACCCGCCAGTTTTGCGCGCGTATTGCCTTGGTCACGATGAAGGCAAAGAAGCCGCCGGTGAGCATAGCCATACTGATGATCGTCCCCCACGGCACGTCGAACGTGGAGGCCTGGAACAGCAACACTGCACCAAAGACGAACAAGGCAATGCCCCCAGCCGTGAGCACGCCGTGCGTTGGCGCTTTGATATCCAACACAAACAGCACAAAGGCCAGCGCGATAAAGATCAGCCCCGTATAGTCCACCGAGAGCACCCCTAGCGCATAGAGGCCCAGGCCCAGGCAGATGACGCCGATGATGCCTCCCATGTAGCCGCCCGGCGCGGAGAGTTCGTAGATCAGCGCATTGACCCCGATAGTCATCAGAATGACAGCAATGGTGGGATTGGCAACGGTGTGCATCAGTCGCTCCAGGGGATTCATGGACAGCTTCTCGCGGGTGGCTCCTGCCGTATGCAGGGTGATCTCCTCTCCCATCACCGTTACGGCAAATCCGTCCATCTGATTCAGCAAGTCGTCCAGGTCGCTGGCCACAAAGTCAATCACGCCCAGCTCCAGTGCTTCGTCGGCCGAGGCTGCTTTGGCCTCGTCTATGGCCTGTTCGGCCCAGGCCACGGCTGCCTCGCCTCGCCGCCTGGCCAGTCCCCTGGTTTGGGCT
>CAYNKW010000579.1:0-2057 GCA_964397845.1 uncultured Anaerolineae bacterium | reverse complement strand
GGCGCGATTGGAACTGTGGCAGTTGCAGCGACGGGGATAGCAATTGCGATAATAAAAACGGTTGTTGGTGATCGGGAAGGTTGAAATCTTGAGAGATCACCAGCCAACTTGTTTGTGACGAGAAACGTAGTTCCACTGGAGCGTTTTTTCGCATCTGGAAGAACGTGGCTTGCTCGCCGTTGCTGCTCGTGTCCTGACGGGCGTCGATTGGGCCGCTCCCGTTGACGTGCTCTACTGGGGCTATAACGATCAGCGAAGCGTTATCTCGACGCTGGCGATGCTTACTTACAGCCCAACCGCGATGGCCTGCAACACTACGAACTGCTGCGCAACTGGGTGATCGGCTGCCTGCTGGCGGCGCAGCTTGACCTGCCATTTTGGCTGGTTAACCTGGTGCGACGGGGCGATGAAACCAGCATTGAACACGACTTTGGGCAATTCCTTCGTCAGGACAAGGGATACCAATTTCGTCGCGCCGAATGGGAGGGACTGTTCGAAGCTCTTTGTTCGGTTTTGGATGGACCTGAAGATGAGAGGTTCTGGAACTATGTTCAGACGCGTACCATCTGCTTCCAACCAGTGTTCAAACAGGGATGAAAGGCCAGGTTGCAAGAGATGAAGGACAGGTGGCAGCTTGAATCAGAGGGGTGTGTACTTGACTACGAGGGCATGAGGGTGCGCCTGCGTGCCTTGGATGCCGATCACTCTCCTCAGCTTACCAACACTGCAGAACTGCCTCCCTTCGCGCTGCATGAATGGGCTGACTACCGCGTGGTCGCCGAGTCCAGCGTTGCTGACCGCTTGTCTGTGCGGGTCAATCGGCAATGGATCAGGCGTGACCCTGATGGTCCCTTCTGGACCTTTGTGTTCCAGAACCAGATCGGAAAGAGCACGATTCAACTTGCACTGGATGACCGTCCACTGCCGCCACTCACCGTAGAGGTGCTTTCCAACAAGTTCCCCACACCAGCCGAGCACCTGGCTTTCTATCAATCCCTCCTCGATGACCTGATTGAGCGGAATGTTCGATTGCCCTTCACCTTCCGTGCTCCCACCGGTCACGCCGTGGAGGAAGCGCCACAGCCGCCTTCTGCTCTGTTTGTCTACCACTTTTTGCGGCAACATCACAATGACTTGGGCAGTGCACTGGAGACAGTGCTGCGGGCTCCACACCGGCTGCTGCGCCAGGAAGAAGCCGTCGTTCCGCTGGCCCAGGTCAACGCTGTCAATTCTGCCGTCATCGACTGGGTGCTCACTCATCCACAGGAGTGGGTGCGAGCACCCCACGTGGCTATCGCTGAGCATTTTCAGGGTTATGCACCGGCCCGCGTCTGGCAACAGTTGGCCGAAGAAACCCTCGACACTGCCCCCAATCGTTTCGTTCGCCACTTTGTGTGCCAGTTGACCCAGTGGTTGGCTCACCCTGCCTTGACTCATTTCTCCGAGCACCTGGCCTCCGCCCGTGGCGTTGTCGAACAGGCACTACACGACACATTGTTCGACCAAGTCAGCGAGATGCACCGTTTTCCGGCCGAGTCACAGGTACTGCTGAAGCGTGATGGCTATCGAGAACTACTCGGACTGTGGCGGCTGTTTCACCTGGCACGGCGGCCGTTCTTTGGGCCGCTGCAGGAGGCCATAGACAGCCGCGATGTCGCTACCCTGTATGAATTCTGGTGCTTTTTTGCGTTGGTTAAACGGTTGGAACCTGGGCTAGGAACAGCAACCCTCAGACTCGAGATCACCGATGTCCATGGTCTGGAGTATAAAGCCGAGGCACGCTATGCATGTGAGCCTTGGCGACTGGTCTACAACCGTGGATTTGGTCAACGCAAGGACTGTACAGGCAGTTACTCTGTCCAATTACGTCCCGACCTTACCTTGTTGAACGATAACAGGATAGAGCTGGTTTTCGATGCCAAGTTCCGCTTCGATCTATCCACTTTTGAGCTTGCGGATGATACACCCGAGAACGAGCGGCAAGAGAGTGTCACACGGGTTGCCAAAAAGGCCGACCTGTACAAAATGCACACCTACCGCGACGCATTGCGGGCACG
>CAYNKW010000578.1:0-2071 GCA_964397845.1 uncultured Anaerolineae bacterium | reverse complement strand
TTCCGCGCCGTGGTTGGCTCAACGCCGTGCTCCTCGCTGATTTATGGCAAGAGTATAACTCGAAAAGAACAGTTTGTCAAAGATGCATCACGGGAGGTATTTTCGACATGGAAACAAAGATCACCGGTCGGGTGTGGAAATACGGCGACGACGTGAACACCGACGTCATCTTTCCCGGCAAATACACCTACAGCATCTCCGAGCCAAAAGAGATGGCTCAGCACGCACTGGAAGACCTGGATCCGACCTTTGCAGACAACGTGCGGCCTGGCGACATCATCGTCGCCGGCAAGAATTGGGGCTGCGGCAGCTCTCGCGAGCAGGCCGTGGTCTGTCTGAAAGAGGCCAGCGTGGGGGCCATCGTGGCCCGCAGCTTTGCCCGTATCTACTTTCGCAACTGTATCAACCATGCCTTGCCCATCGTGACCTGCGACGCGGTGGATGGAATAGAGTCGGGCCAGGAGATCACGATTGACTTTGCTGCCGGTACAGTGACAACGCCAGCGGGCGAGTATGCCTGCCCGCCATTGTCGCCGGAGGTAATGGCCATCCTGGATGCCGGCGGGCTGATCCCCCACGTCCGCCAACAATTGGGCGTTGAGTAAGGCCTTGAAACCTCAGCACTGGCCCGCCGATCTGGGCCGGGGGTTGGCGCTGTTGGTCGTCGGCGCGGCCGGCGGGTTGGCCGTTCAAGGGATTGGCGTCCCAGCCGGAATGATCGTGGGGGCGCTGCTGACCAGCGGTCTCTACCGCTTAACGGGCGGCGATCCGGGCTCGTGGCGGAGACTCTACGGGCGGTTGGGCCGCTTGCTGTTGGGTACGGTCGTCGGCGCGGCCTATGGCCCAGACGTGATAGCGCCCCTCAAGGGAGCCCTGCTGCCCATGGTCGTGCTTATCGCCATTATCGTCGGCCTGGGGCTGGGACTGGGATGGGCACTGGCCCGCTTCACCCGGCTGGACGCGGCGACGGCGCTCATCAGCGTCGTGCCGGGCGGGCTGCCAGCCATGGTGGCCATGGCCGGGGAGATGGGCGCCGACGCCACGGTGGTGGCAGCGATTCATTTCTCGCGGCTGATAACCATCCTGGTGGCAGTGCCAGCCTTGGTGCCATTGCTGGCGGCGACGCCTGCCAGAGCGACCGTCACTGCTTCTCTGATCGAATCGGTGGGGTTGTGGCGCACAATGGCTGCCGTGGCCGGGGGACTGATCGGCGGCCTGCTGGCGCTCCGCGTGGGCATTCCCGCTGGCGACATGCTGGGTCCCATTCTGGCCATCGGCGGGGCGAACCTGCTGGGGGCAGGATTGGGCCCCCTGGCCGGGGGCTTTCGGCAGGTGGCGATGCTGCTTATCGGCACAGCGGTGGGCGCTCAAATGTCGAGGGAGAGCCTCCGGCGGCTGCGGCAGGTCGCGTTGCCAGCGGCGGCGGTCATTGTGGTCATCATCACTGTGGGATTGCTGCTGGGGTGGGGGCTGTCGCTGGCGACGCCGCTGGACCTGGCGACGGCCCTCCTGAGCAGCGTACCTGGCGGGGCCAGCACCATGCCCGCCGTGGCCCACGACCTGGGAGGCGACATGCGCTTGGTAGCAGCGCTCCACCTGACGCGGCAGTTGGTGGTGTTTATCCTGCTGCCATCAGTGTTGAGCTACCTGCTGCACGGCAGGCATCAAGGGAGTGTCATTCCCCAGGAGCCCGCCAGCAACGGGTGAGCCGCGATAATCCCCCCGCCCGCAAAAGTGGGGCATCAGCCGAGTTTTTCAATAGAGGGTTACAAACCCTGCGCCAGCACACGTATCATACGAGGAGGATAACGAGTTATGGCAAAGTACAAAATCGCATGGATGCCAGGGGACGGCATTGGCAAAGATGTAATGGACGCTGCACAGATCGTGCTCGACAAGATCGCCCTCGATGCCGAGTACGTCCCCGCCGACATCGGGTGGGAGTTTTGGTGCAAGGAGGGAGATCCGTTACCGCAGCGCACGATTGACACCCTCAAGACCTGTGACTGCGCGTTGTTCGCCGCCATCACCTCCAAGCCCAAGGAGGAGGCCGAGGCGGAATTGATCCCCG
>CAYNKW010000577.1:0-2093 GCA_964397845.1 uncultured Anaerolineae bacterium | reverse complement strand
CACTCGGCATAGATTCGTTGAAGGGCTCAGCCGAGTGGCCGCCTGAAAAGCAACAGCCAGATCGTCGACCTCATCCCAGGCCTTGTCGCCGGTGATTGGTAAAGCCCTGTTTCCTGAAATCCTGATTTGACGAAAACGCCAATCTGCACTACAATTGAGTCCCACGAGAGTCACTGGAGGATGAGAGGCGATGTTTGAAAGCCTGACCGAAAAGCTGCAAGGGGTCTTTGATAAGCTTGGCAAACGGGGCAAGCTCTCTGAGGCAGACGTGGATGCTGCCTTGCGTGAGGTTCGCCTGGCCTTGCTGGAAGCCGACGTCAATTACAAGGTGGTCAAAGACTTTACCCTGCGGGTCAGAGCACGGGCTGTGGGGCACGAGGTGATGCGCAGCCTGACCCCGGCCCAGCAGGTGGTCAAGATTGTCAACGAAGAGCTCATCGCCACGTTGGGCGAACCGGCTCGTCTGGATCTCTCTGGCCCGGCGCCTCGCGTCATCATGCTGGTAGGGCTGCACGGCTGCGGCAAGACGACTACGGCGGCCAAGCTGGCGGTAAAGCTGCACAAATCGGGTCAGCGACCGCTGCTGGTAGCTGCCGACACGTACCGCCCGGCGGCGGTCACTCAACTCGAGGTGTTGGGTAAGCAAGTGGACGTGCCGGTGCATAGCGAGGGCACGGTGACGCCGCCGCTGCAAATCTGCACCAACGCTCTCCGGCGCGCTCGCGAGTCCGCGTACACCGTCGTCCTCTTGGATACGGCTGGTCGTCTTCACGTGGACGATGACATGATGCGCGAGCTGGAGGAGATCAAAGCGCGCACCTCGCCGCAAGAGGTGTTGCTGGTGGCCGATGCCATGACCGGCCAAGACGCCGTACGCGTGGCCAACGAGTTCCACGGCTGCCTGGGGCTCACGGGGTTGATTCTCACCAAGGTGGATGGCGACGCCCGGGGCGGTGCGGCCATCTCGATGCGGGCCGTGACCGGCGTGCCCATCAAGTACCTGGGCGTGGGCGAGAAAACGGACGCGCTGGACGAATTCCATCCTGACCGCCTGGCCTCTCGCATCCTGGGCATGGGCGATGTGCTGACCCTCATTGAGAAAGCGCAGACCACGCTGGATCAGGAGCAGGCGATGGGCATGGCCCAAAAGCTGGTCAAGGGCGAGTTTGATCTGGAAGACTTTCTCCAGCAACTTCAGCAGATCAAGAAACTCGGCCCCCTGAGCCAGTTGCTGGACATGATCCCGGGCCTCTCGCAGGCGGCCAAGGGGATAGCGCCAGAAGTCACCGACAGGCAGATGAAAACCATTGAAGCCATCATCAATTCCATGACGCGGGAAGAGCGGCGCAATCCGCGCATCGTTAACGCCAGCCGTAAGCGGCGCATCTCCCGGGGCAGTGGCACGACCGTTCAGGAAATCAACGCTTTGTTGTCGCAGTTCCGCCAGACCCGGCGATTGATGAAGCAACTGGGCGGAGGCAGGGGTAAAGGCATGGGGCTGCTTTCGCAATTGTTCAAATAGTCGTTTGGAACCTGGATCGAAGAGTGAGGCAGCGGATGGATTGCTGCTCCACTGGCAGTAACGCGACTGACAATGGATTAGAGAGCGTCTCGAACAGCTCGAAAGGAGTATGATAAAGAGAATATGGTTCGCATTAGATTGCGCCGTGTTGGCGCCAAGAAGCAACCGAGTTATCGCGTGGTGGTAGCCGACTCGCGCTCACCCCGGGACGGGCGGTTCATTGAGCGATTGGGATGGTATAACCCGCGCACTGATCCGCCCAGCTTCAAGATCAAGGAATATCGTGCTCTTTACTGGCTTTCGGTAGGCGCCCAGCCCACCGAGGCCGTCGCCCGGCTGCTGAAAAAGATAGGCACGTTCGAGAAACTCGAGCGTGTTAAGGCCGGGGTCAGCATAGAGCAAGTTTTGGCCGAAGCAGCCGAAGTAGAGACACTCGAATTTGAGGACGAGGCAGAAATTACAGCGGAGGAACCCGCTGACGAGGCTGCTGAAGCAGAAATCACAGCGGAGGAACCTGCTGACGAGGCTGCCGAAGCAGAAACCGCAGCCGAGGAACCCGCTGACGAGGCTG
>CAYNKW010000576.1:0-2098 GCA_964397845.1 uncultured Anaerolineae bacterium | reverse complement strand
CGGTGCAGCCGCCCTCTCAAAGGCCGAGTTGCTGGCCATCATCCTGCGCGTCGGCGTGAAGGGGCAGAGTGTGCTGCATCTGGCCCATGCGCTACTGGCCAAATACGACGGCCTGATGGGCCTGGCCCGGGCCAGCTTTGCCGAGCTGTGCGCCGAGCACGGCCTGGGGCCGGCCAAGACAACGCAGCTCAAGGCGGCCCTGGAACTGGGCCGGCGGCTTCTGATCGAGTCACCCGACGCCCGGCCGCAGGTCACTTCCCCCGCCGACGCGGCCAACCTGGTGCTGCTAGAAATGAGCGCGCTGGAAAAAGAAGAGGTGCGTGTCGCCATCCTGGATACGCGCAACCGCGTTTTGAGCATCCCCACCATCTATGTCGGCAGCCTCAATACCAACGTCGTCCGCGTGGCCGAGTTGTTCCGTGATGCTATCAAGCAGAACGCAGCGGCGATCATTGTCATTCACAACCACCCCTCCGGCGATCCCACTCCTTCGCCCGAAGACGTGCGCCTGACCGAGATGCTGGTCCAGGCCGGCAAGTTGTTGGACGTAGAGGTGCTGGATCACCTCATCATCGGTCAGGGCCGGTTCGTGAGTCTCAAGGAGCGAGGGCTGGGATTTCGCTAGGCAGCAAGGGAGAAATGTGGGCACAGCCAGGCAGCCACAACCGGTAAAGCTCATCGCCAGCCTCTTTGCTGGCCGCCAGGTGCTGCTGGAGGTCGCCCGTGCCCGTCTGGAAGAAGCTTTTGGGCCGGTGGACTATCAGAGCGAACTGTTGCCCTTCGACCACACCGACTATTACACGCTCGAGTTCGGGCCGGGACTGGTGCGGGTTATCCTGGCTTTTGAACGGCTGGTGGGCCCCGGCAACCTGGCGGCCATCAAACGGCAGGCCAACGCCCTGGAAGCCGAGTGGCTGGTTGAGGGTCGCCGCCGGGTCAACATTGACCCTGGCTACGTCTCCCTCTCCAAGCTGGTGCTGGCCACCACCAAGAACCACGCCCATCGCATCTACCTGGCCGATGGCATCTATGGTGAAGTGACGTTGCACTACCGCGACGGCGCGTTCCGGGGCTTTCCCTGGACGTATCCCGACTATGCCAGTTCGCACTATTGCGCCTTGTTTGCCGAAATCCGCGACTTGTACCGCCAACAGTTGCGCCAGGCATGAGTTAACCGCCCGGCTTATCTGACCAGGCGGCCATCGGCCAGGAGGGCAACGATATGGAAGCAGCAAGAATTATGAAAAGACCAACGACAATCATCTGGGACTACGACAAAGAGGCGGATGTTCTCTATCACGCTCCGTTTTTAGCGATCATCAGGGAGGTAGCCACATGGTCTTCAAGCGTTCTCAGGCTGCCAGGCCGGCCGCTCCCGCACAACCGGCGCGCCCGGCGGGCATTGCTGTGCGCGTCTTTACTCCCGACTATGTGCTGAGCGGCTACGTTGCACCGCCAGGCCAGGCTTTCCTGGGGTGGCTCAACAACGTCAATCAGCGATCCATCGTACTGACCCACGCCCAGGCTATGGGCCTGGCCTCCGACAGTCTCGTGCAAGCCTTCTCACCCGCCGAGGTAACGCTGCCCAAGAACCGCATCGTCGCCCTTGACCTGATGGACGATGCCGGGCGGCGGAGCATCCAACTATCCCCCCGGCGTGTGCCGGGCGCCGTCTACGCCGGCGGCCTCCTCATCCGGGCCAACCTGCACCCCACCGGCGACATGCCGGTGGCCAACCTCTTCAACGTCATGGGCGGTGAGTTTTTCGCCGTCAGCGAAGCCGGCATCCGCTCTGCCGAGCCGGCCCGCGACTTTGGCCCCGCCCAGACCGGGATCTTGCTGATCAACCGGCGCTGGGTGGATTTCTTCCATGCCTTGTGAGATAGAGCCGGGGCGTAGACATCGCAACTCTGCATCCCGGTGGTCACCCTGCATGTGTCCCATACGAGACCCTGCCGACCGTCAACGCGGAGCGTTAAGGACGACTAGGTTGCAGCCCCTCAGATCTGATAGACACCCGGAGGTCAAAGATGAACGCGCTAGAGCTATTCAGACACTGGGCCGAGGTGCGAGACGGCCTCTTCCAGGCCCTGGACAA
>CAYNKW010000575.1:0-2101 GCA_964397845.1 uncultured Anaerolineae bacterium | reverse complement strand
AGACCGAATCGCTAGGCAGCCGCTATCCGCACTACTTTTTCGCCGACGAGGCCGCCGCGCCAGAGGCTCGGGGTCTGCTGTTGGTGAGCGGCTGGCGGGCGAAGCCTTTTCTGCAAGAGGTTGGTAGCGCCGATGTCTCTTTGTTAAAGTGCGGCGCGGGCGCGCGTACGCTCCTGCTGGATAGAGACGGCAAGCTGATAGACGACGTCGGTCTGCTCCGCCTTGACCCTGACGACCGGGGCCGTGACCGGTACGTCGTCGTCACCCACGGCGTGGCGCACGAGCGGGTCAAGGCCTGGTTCCGTGGTCTGTCCGATGGCTATGTCCTCTTTGACAACAAAGATGTGCACCGCAAGGTGCAAGGGCCGGCCGTGGTGGAAGATCTGGATCTCGATGGCTGCGACGACGTCACCATCTTGGGGGCGGCGCGGGCCTTTTGCCAGGAGATGGCCGGTTTGTCCGACGGGCTGCCCGCCGGGGCCGATGCTCTGTCGCTGTACCGGGACGGCCATAGCGACCTCTTTTGCCTGACCAAGCCCTATTTCGTCGGCCAGGCGGCGCTGGCGAGCGTGCGGCCCCTTTCTGACAAGAGAGACTTTGCGTGGCAAGAGCCGGACGGCGCGCCGCTCCGACGGACGCCGCTCTACGAGACGCACAAAACGCTCACCCGCAAGGTCATCCCCTTCGCCGGGTGGGAGATGCCGGTCTGGTACACCAGTGTCAGCGAGGAGCACCGCGCCGTGCGCCAGGCAGCCGGCCTCTTTGATGTGGCCCACATGGGCGTGCTGGAGGTCGCCGGCCCCCATGCGGCGAGCTTTCTGGACACAGTGACGACCAATTACGTCCGGTGGCTCGACCCTGGCCAGTCGCATTACTCCTACCTGCTCGACCCTGACGGAAACGTCATTGACGACATCTGGGTCTACTGCCGTGACCGCGATCGCTTCCTGCTCGTCGTCAACGCGGTCAACGCCGAAAAGGACTGGGCGTGGCTCGCTGCTGTTAACGAAGGGCGGGCCGTCATTGACCACGACAACCCGGCCATGACGGTGGAGGGCAAGGCGCTCCTGCGGGACCTCAAAGACCCCGCCTGTGGCTCCGATCGGCGGATAGACCTGGCGTTGCAAGGTCCGGCGTCGCTGCCCGCCCTGCAAGCGCTGACTGGTGACCTGAAGGTCAAGGACGCACTGGCCCGCGTCCGCCGCACGGATCTGATCGAGGTGACGCTTTCCGACATCCCTCTGATCATCGCTCGCACCGGCTACACTGGTGAAGAGATCGGTTACGAGATTTTTGTCCATCCGGACCTGGCCATCGAGTTGTGGGACCTGTTGCTGGAAAAGGGCGCAGAGTACGGCGTCAAACCCTGCGGCCTGGCCGCCCGCGATAGCACGCGCATCGAAGCCGGGCTACCGCTCTATGGCCACGAGTTAGCCGGCCCGCTGGACATCACTCCTCACGAAGCGGGTTTCCCGGCCTACGTCAAGTTCCACAAGCCGTTCTTCGTCGGTCGCAAGGCGGTGATGGCGCGGGCGGCGCGCAGCAAGCGAACCGTGGTGCGCTTCCGGGTGAACGAGACGGGCGTCAAGGCACTACGGGGTGGGGATCACGGCGAGACGGTGGTCAACAAGCGGGGCAAGTACGTGGGTCGCGTGACCAGTTGCACGCTGGTGGAGGGCGTTCAGGTGGGCATGGCGCTGGTAGACCAGCGCTACGCCGAACCAGGCAGCCAACTGGCGGTCTACCCCGCAGCCAGCGGCAAAGGCCCCGCTGTCAAGCCACCGGCTGGCCTGGCCGCAGGCGACTCTGTTATCTTGCCGGTGTGGGCCACGGTGCTGACCCGCTTCCCGGAGAAGGAGGGGCGGATGCTTGTGGAGAGTGGCGATTAGTCTTTCGTGAGAATAGGGGCGCATCACAATACGACGCCGCGTTCGCAAGCGTGATGTTAGCTTTGGTCCATGTACCGCAGACGGCAAACGCGCCAGGGATACGTTTACGACACTCGCGGCCAGCCGCGTTTTCCATAATGCGCAAGCCCCGCGCGATGCCGATTCTAACCATTTTCTAACCATTTTCTAACCATTTTCTAACTGGACAAATG
>CAYNKW010000574.1:0-2102 GCA_964397845.1 uncultured Anaerolineae bacterium | reverse complement strand
AAGGATCACGGGTGACGTTTATAGGCTACTATTTCCGGGCCGTGACCGGCGAGGCGCTCAACTAGGCCGTGCCAGAGCTTCACGAGATCGAGCGGCCATTCACAGTGCACGATCTGGGGGGTCTGGGACAGGCATATCCGGAGATCATCCACAGAGTTTGGGAGGAGCGGATCCTCAAGAGATAAAATCGAAGGAGAGTTAAGGTGACAATGGATCGTAGAAATTTTCTCAAGTTGTCGGGGGGCAGTCTGGGTGCGGCGTTCCTTGGGTTGAAGCAATTTGCTCCGCTGCGCGCAGCACGGACGAATGGGGTGGCTATGCTTTACGATGCCACCAAGTGCATTGGCTGCCGCGTCTGCCAGAACGCTTGCAAGGAATGGAATGGGAATCCTGCCGAACCAGACCCCGCCGGTCTGTACGATGCTCCTACGGAGCTCTCGGCGGACACCTGGACCCTGATTCAGCTTGCGGAACTAGCAGAGAACGGCGAAAGGAGCTTCCTGAAGCGACAATGTATGCACTGCCTGCACCCGGCCTGTGTATCGGCGTGCCCGGTGGGTGCTCTGCGCCAAACAGAATATGGAGCCGTTGTTTATGACCCCGATAGGTGCATAGGCTGCCGCTATTGTATGGTGGCCTGTCCGTTCGGAGTTCCAAAGTTAGAATGGGAGAAGCGCCTGCCGTACATTCGCAAGTGCACTTTCTGCATAGACCGCCTGAAAGACGGATTGGAGCCAGCCTGCTCGGCGGCCTGTCCGGTCGGGGCACTCACCTTTGGAGAGCGCGATAGCCTCATCGCTGAGGCGGAAGACCGGATTCGGAACAACCCGGATAAGTACGTGAACCACATCTATGGGAAGGAAGAGTTAGGAGGGACCTCGATGCTCTATCTCTCTCATATTCCCTTCGAAAAACTGGGGCTGCCGACCCTGAGTTCGGGGCCGGTCACAGCGTTGAGCGAAGCGATTGCCACGTATGGTACGCCCAGCGTTGCCGTGAGTGTGGCCACCCTCTTGGGAGGACTTTACTACTGGTTCACCAGGCGAGAGGCTGTCGCTGAGGAGATTGGGGCGGAGGAGGCCATCCGTCAAGAGGAAAGGGAAATAGAATCATGATCGCAGCGAAGAAGAGAAGTACATTACCGGTTGGTCATTTCATCCTGGTTGCTGTGGCCGCGCTTGGACTGGTGATGGGCATTGTCCGTTTGATCAATGGACTGGGAGCCACCACCAATCTGAATGATAGCTGCCCCTGGGGCCTGTGGATCGTGTACGACGTGTTCTTTATCCCATTCTCGGCCGGGGCGTTCATGATTTCCGCCGTCACGCATATCTATAACAGGGAAGAGTACTACCCCATCGCGCGCCCGGTGGTCCTGGCCGGTTTCCTGGGCTACGTCTTTGTCGTCGTGATCCTGCTGATGGACCTGGGGCGTTGGCACAAGTTCTACAACATCCTCATACCCTGGTACTGGAACCTTCACTCGTTCATGTTCGAGGTCAGTTTGTGCATTACCCTCTACACGGGAGTGCTGATCATGGAAGTGGCGCCTGCTATCCTGGAGCGTTTCGATTGGCAGAAGCCGTTGCGGGCAATCGGGATTTCGACAGTTCTGATAGCGGGCGCAGGGATCGTGCTTTCGTCGCTGCACCAATCATCTCTAGGTTCGCTCTTCTTGCTCATGCCCTACAAGCTCCATCCCCTGTGGTGGACACCACTGCTCCCTCTCCTGTTCTTCACCTCGGCTGCGTTTAGCGGACTGTCTATGGCCATCTTTGTAGCCGTGGCCAGCTTCAGGGCCTTCCGCCGCCGCCTGGAGATCGGGCTCCTCACCGACCTGGCCAGGATCATATCTATCATGCTGGGTATCTACCTGGTGCTAAAGGTGGGAGACCTGCTGCTCGCCGGGGAGATGGGGCTGGTGTTCTCGGAAGGGTGGCTGAGCGTTCTGTTCCTAGAAGAGATGGTCATCGGCGTGATCGTGCCCTTGATTCTTTTCGGCAGGCGCAGAGTGAGGGAGAGCGCCTTCGGATTGTTCTGGGGATCGGCGTGCGTGCTCGTGGGTTTGGCTGTCAATCGCACCACCGTGCCCCTTTTGGCGC
>CAYNKW010000573.1:0-2120 GCA_964397845.1 uncultured Anaerolineae bacterium | reverse complement strand
GTAAAGTGCAGTTCAAGCTCGTTATCCGAACTTGACACGATTTAGGACATCTCAGGACATGCCTGCTGGGTAAGGGCTAACCACCCACCCATACCGAGTGTTACAACTGTCAGGAAGGTCGTTCAAGAGGTAGGAACAGAACCGAACAAAACAGTTGAGGCGTACACAGGGAACCACGAAGCCCGTAAGGGAAACCGCAATACTTTGGGGTCAATCTTGACATTGTGTGGCACATTATCACCGTTGAGTTGTCTGAAGTTACCTCACGGATAGCCGAAATCAGAGGGGAAGAGTAGAAGCAACTGCAACAGTAGGAGAAACGGCGGCTAACGAGTCACTGCACCTGACCGCGCAAATCGACGCACGTTTGGGCTCTGCGCGCTGTCCTGAGTTGTTGAGGGGCTCGGTGTAAAGCCGCGAAGTACTAAGGTTTGAGGGAATCCAGAGGAGGCTCAAGCAAGCCCCTCACGCAGTGGGGGGGCCGTGACAGCTTACCCAGGAGGCTCAATGGACGTGCTGCAAGCCATCAAGCAGAGAAGAAGCATCAGGCAATTCACGGAGCAAGCAATTGACAGGAATCTCCTTGAGCAGATTCTGGACGCCGCCCGGTGGGCGCCAACGGCCGGAAACCAACAGAGATGGCGGTTCATCGTCGTCACCGACCCCACGGTGAAGGAAATGGTGAGAAAGGTCTCGCCGGGCATCTTTGCCACGCCTGCGGCCTTTGTTGTGATCTGCGCCGAGAAGGTCCCAGACGCCAGCGCCTGGGACGAGTGGACCTACCTGGCCGACTGCGCCATCGCTGCACAGAACATAATGCTGGCCGCCCACGCGCTGGGGCTCGGTAGCTGCCTCGCCATCTCGTATGCCCGGACTGCCCTCAAGGAGATCCTTGACATCCCGGAGCAGGTCGAGCCCGAGCTGGTTGTAACCCTGGGCTATCCGGCAGAAGATCCTGCGCCGCCTTCCAGGCTGCCGCTGAGCCAGATCGTATTCGCCGACGAGTACGGGAAAGAGTGGTGATGCCCTATGGAGCAACGCATGATGGTCACGGAAGATGATGTCCTTGAATTACTCGCCTTCCTGGTAACCAGTGCCAGGCTCTGCGTGGACGAGCCCAAGCTTTATGGAACCTTCCGTCTGGTGGATGCCGCCAGCCGGCTCCTCGGCTTTGTCCTCAAGAGCGACCAGTTGGATGATAAGCGGTTTTTGCAACAGTTGAAAGGCGAGATTGACGAGAAGAAGATGTGGTTGGTATCTGACCAGAAAGGGTACTTGAAATTCTTGGACGACCTGACCCGCAAAGTAGCCAGGGAATTGAAAGAAAGAGCCGGTACAGCCCCGTAGGTCTTCACTGACAAGGCTCAAGGAGGAGGTAGCAGCAGTTGTTAGATGGAGCACCAAACAGTATCAACGTGTACTGACGTGCTCGACTATTTCCTCGATCCTCCACCGGACTGTAGGTTTCACCCCCGCTGCGGGCACGCCACGCCTCGCTGTGCGGAGGAACCGCCGCTGGCACCGAGGGGAATAGAAGAAAGGAGAAGGCGATGAACATAACACGAGTAGAGGAGATTCAAGTTGCGATTGAATCCCTGCCTTATCAGGAGTACATACGCCTGAGGCAGTGGTTCTCGGAAAGAGACTGGGAAAAGTGGGATAGGCAAATTGAGGCGGATTCGGAATCAGGAGAGCTGGATTTCTTGATTGAGGAAGCTCTCACTGAGAAAGCCAAAGGCAGCCTGAAAGAATTGTAGATGCATAGGACAACAAATCGTTTCTGGAAATGCTTCGGAGATCTTCCAGAATCTGTCCAACGGAAAGCGAAAAAGAAATTCGAATTGCTCAAAGCAAATCCTTCACACCCGTCTCTTCATTTCAAGAAGGTTGGCAAGTTTTGGTCTGTCCGAGTCGGAATCAATCACAGGGCACTTGCGATTGACGATGGAGAAGACTTCTTATGGGTTTGGATTGGTACTCACGACGAATACGAACGTATGATCAAATGATCGAGGGTGCGACCACCGGGCTGTAGGTTTCACCTCCGCTGCGAGCACGCTACGCTTCGCTGTGCGGAGGAACCGCCACAGCACTTGTTAGGCCGCCAGCCTGCTTTCTAT
>CAYNKW010000572.1:0-2121 GCA_964397845.1 uncultured Anaerolineae bacterium | reverse complement strand
CCAGGCTTCCAGCCGGCGGTCCTCCAGTTGCCGCGCCAGGGCCAACGCCTGCTCTAACAGTTCCAGGGCGCGGGCATGGTCCTTTTTCCAATGGTAAAGTCCACCCAGCGTGTAAACGAGCTCAGCCCGCACAGCGGCGGTTTCCGCGGCGTCGCCCAGTTCGGCCAGCAGCCGCTCCCGGCTGCCGATGCGGGCCTCCAACTCTTCCGGCGGGACGCGCTCTTCAAAGCCAATCCAGGCCAGGCCGATCTCCTGGCTCAACCAGGCAGCCAGATCGAGGGGTGGCACGTCCAGCAACTCGACCACCTGGTTGCGGAAGGCCCAAAAGTCGGGCGCCCGGCGGCCCACCTGGCCCAGTTCCTCGTCCCGCAGCCAAAAGAGGACTTTCCAACGGCCTTCGACAAACAGTTCACGGCGGTAGTTCAGCGCGTTGAGAACGCCGGGGAAGGCACGGGCCAGATCGTAGACAAAGACAGCCTCGTCGTCGGCCGGCGGATGCCACCGCAGCCAGAGGGGCAGGTCTTCCGGGCCGCTGTGCTTATCTTCCAGCGGCAGGCGAACGCGGCGGGCCCGCAAGTTGCGTTCGCGCAATTCCTGCAGCAAAAGTTGCTCGGCCAGAGCCCGGGTGCTCTCGGCACGGTAGACGGCAAAGAGGATCGCGCTTCGCCCGTGACGCGCCGCCCGGTCCAGAAGGTCGGCCAGGAGGCGCGCGCCTTCTTGCGGGGAATCGGTGATCTCTGCGTCGGTGGCCCAGCGGTCAGCAGCAGTCATGGCCTCACCCGTTCCCTTGCCCTTCTTCGCCTTCCTCCGCCAGCAACGGCTCCAGCGCGGGATGGACGTCGCACCAGTTTTCGTCGTTCCTGTACTCAATGGCCGCCAGAAGGTGGAGCAATGGGGCCAGGCGTTCGGGGTCGCGCAGTTCGCGGGTCTGCCACACCTCGCGGAGCACCGCCCGGTCGTCGGCGGTGAGGATGCGGCGGAAGCTGTTGCGGATGCGACTCTCGGCCTCCCGGACGTCGGCGGGCGTCACGCGGTCGGCTTTGCGCAGCGCGGCGCGGGCGATGGCCGTCTGCATGACGTAGGAAGCTTCACGAAAGATGCCCCCGCTGAGACGAATGGCGGCGTTGAGAGCACGCGGCGCGATCAGAGGGGTGTCCATGCGTTTGAGGACGAACTCGCGCATGGCCCTGTAACCAGCCCGGTGACGCTTCTGGCGGTCTTCTCTGGCGTGGAGTTTGACATTGGGCAGAAAGAAACCCTGCTCGCGGATAGGAGTATAGGCCGGCGAGAAGTACAGCGCCACCGGCACGGTGTAGACGACAGTGACCGCCGGCTGGACCAGGACTTGATAGGCATCGGAGAAAAGGACGCGGGCCTGCTCCAGCGGAATCTTGTCCAGGTCTTCGATAATGACCAGGACGTTGCGTCTGGTGGTGGCCTGTATCTGGGCGGCGATGAGATTGATGCGGGCGATGAGTTCGGAGACGCGGGGACGGAACTCCTGGCGGATGATCTGGCGGGTGGTGTGCTCGGTCTGCACCTTGGCCAGCGCGGTGAGGAAGAACTTGCCCAGGTCAAATCCGGCGCCCGTCTCAAAGACAGCGCCTTTGGCGGTCAGCTTTTCGACGGTGCGATCTTTCCAACCTTCCAGTTCAGCCAGGAGGTCTTTGGCCATCCTGCCGCCCTGCTCGGTAAAGTCCACGTACATCTGGGCAGCTAAGGCCAGCAGCACCTCGACGTAATTGAGGTCGTTAAAGTCGCACTTGTCGCGGACGGAGAACTGGACGGGCCAATAGTGCATGTTGATGCCACTGTGAGCCGCCAGGCGGGCCAATTCGGTGGATTTGCCGCAGCCCCGGTGTCCGGCGAAAAAGTACTTGGGGGCGCGGCCCACTTCTTGCCTCAACGACCAAACCAGTTCGTCCAGCGGGTTCTCTCCTCGCGCGACATAGAAGGGATGGTTGGGCGGCAGCGGCGTCTGGGGGTCAAAGTTGACCCAGGCGTCGTCAAGGGTCATGGCCTTGCGGGTAGGCAACTCAAAACCGGGCATGGTTTTCTCCCTCTGGTTCAAAAGGACGGATCATACGATGATTATACCCCATTTGCAGGATGGGGACAAGC
>CAYNKW010000571.1:0-2135 GCA_964397845.1 uncultured Anaerolineae bacterium | reverse complement strand
AAGGACCCAGGGCTCAGGCCCAAGCCCCTGGTCCTTTGGCCCAGGGACAAAGGGGGCTGAGGGTTTGGGCCCAGGGACCAAAGGCCGCGACGTCCAGGAAATTTACATAGCCCTAAAGAGCAAGGTGTCCATAACAAGGTTATTATCAGTTGCCAGACCACTCAGAAACTCGTCGGGCAGGGATACGCCGGTGGGCATCACTTTATTGTCCTCGAGTGAAATGGGGGCTAGCCCTGACGCCGCGAACCGCAACCGCCAGCCGGTATAACTCTGCCAGCTCGGGTCTGCCGATGGCGAGAAATCGCTGGCTTGCTTCCTCGATGGACACACACTCTACGGTGGCTACCTGCTCGTCGCCTGAGCTTGGCCCCTCGTCCAACCTGGCCCCTCACCCCTCGCCCAACCTCTACCACTGCCCCTAATCGTTGCGCTATCCCCACGTACCCCAGGTAGACATACGGGCCAAAATCGGCTATAATGGCGATGTCTAGGATACCCCCATGTCGCCGATGCCAGTGTCGTCATACACCATCGGCACAGGAGGAAGGTGAAAATGAAGTTGCGAGTCATATTGGAACCCAGTGATGAAGGCGGGTACACCGCCCACGTTCCCTCGCTTCCCGGCTGCATTAGCGAAGGCGATACCCTCAAAGAGGCCTTGGTGAACATTGAGGAAGCCATAGAACTCTACCTCGAGCCAGTAGAGGATGACTGGATTATCGAAGAAGACGTGCTGGTGCGGGAGTTGGTGTTGTGAGCGCTGTAGGTCTGTTGGCAATGCTCAATGACTGACCAAGAGACTCCTGACAAAGACGAATTGATCACCCTGGCCCAGGCCGCCGAGCGGTATGGCTTTTCTCACATACATCTGCGCCAGTTGGCTCAAAGTGGTCGCTTGAAAGCCAGGAAGCTGGGCCGAGACTGGATCACAACATCTGCTGACATGGAGGCATATATCCGCAGCCGGAAAAAGACCGGGCGCTATCGGCGGGACATCTCGGCGGATTCTTGACAACCAACCCTAAAGTTGGTATAATATAACCAACCGAACAGCCCAAAAGCGCGACCCGGCGGGTGGCGACACACCCACCGGGCCGCTGACCCCATCACCTGAACATACCAGGGGATAAGGCTACGTTGCATGATACCACAACATGGCGTCTTGTGCAATTCGCGGCCATCCCTGCGCGGGCAGGGGTGGCCGTTTTGTTTCGCTGCGAGGCGCAGGGCGTGGGCCTGCGGCGGCTGGCGGGCTGTTCGGCGAGTTTGGAACTCGGAATTGCGAATTCGGAGCTCGGAATTCGCAACTCGCCATTCGCAATTTGCAAGGAGGAACTCATGACCGACAAAGTAACCAATCCAACGGGCAACCGCCCCCGCATCCGGGGGTTCGAACCCGAGGCCATCCGGCGCGCCAAGCGGATCTTGACCCGCGCCGCCCTGGACCTGCCGCCGCCGACCCGCGAACTCGACTCGCCGCCGGATGACGGTGACGCCCCGCCCGGCATCCTGACGCCTCTTGTCAAAGAGTGGTCGGCCGCCCTGGCCGAAGAGGAGCCGTTTCCCTCCGTCGCCCAGGTGGCGTCGTTGCTGCCAGAGTTGGCCGGTCGCCCGGTGCCGCCTCACTGGGAGGAGATCATGCACCAGTTGGACTGGCAGTGCGCCGAGTTGCTGGGCAACTGGGAGGAGCTGGTGCTGCTCATGGGCCACGTCGCTCGCCAGGTGGAGACGATCAGCGACTGGTGGGAACTGCGCCATGCCTGGCGGCTGCATACAGGGATCGTCGCCGCCGCTGCCTACCGCATCGGGCTGCGCATGGGGCGGAAAAACGGGCCAGCCGCCGAATAGGGTGGCAGGGGGGCACAGGGGAAGGGGGGCGGGTAGCGAATGGCGGCTATGGAAACTTTTTCATTGCTTTTCCTCACCGGCCCGCAGTACGAGCCTCGCCATTGGCTGCAGGTTCGCCGGGTAGTGCGGCAGGGATGCCTCGTCTGGCGCAAGCATGCGCCAGTGTCCTGCCACGCCCAGTGCCTCCAGCGCCAGTGCGACGTTGGCCATGCAGATACCACCGTCGTACAGGCGATATTGCGCGGTAGCACCGCTGCCATACCTGAGGTTGTTCCGCTTGACGAACA
>CAYNKW010000570.1:0-2136 GCA_964397845.1 uncultured Anaerolineae bacterium | reverse complement strand
CCGTGTGTTGACGGCCAACGATGACCTGGAAGGCGAGGACGTGTTGACTGGCTTTTGGTATCCGCTGCAGCAACTGTTCAAGTAGTCGCGCTTTCCATCGCAGATCGGCGACCGGAGAGGCAGCATCAGGCTTTACCAGCTCTCGACTTCAGAATCGTCCCAGTCCTCAAAGTCATCAATGTCAAACTCAAAGTCTTCTTCCAGCGAATTTTCGTAGACCTCGATGATGTTCTCGTAAGATAACTCGTTACAGGGGGTCAGGTTCTCCAGTTCGACCAGCTCGCCACATTCGGGGCACATGGCTTCCAGGACGTCTCTTTCTTCGATTTCTTCTTCGGTAACGGCGTAGAAGAACCTGGTGCCGCACGCGGGGCAGCGGGCTGTGGCTTTGTAATATCTCATGGTTTCTACCCCTTTTGTTTTCCTGGTTTCCTCTTGGCAGAGTCCACCAACCCGGTTTGGTGCAGGATTTTAGCACAGGCAGGGGTAAATCGCAAATTGTCAGGCCGGGCTTTGCCGTCGTCGTGGTGTCTGATCCTGGGCGGTAGAAGCGCCCGGTCGTGGGTTACGTCACCCCAAAGAGGGGTAGTAGATTGTAGATCAACCAACCGGCCATCACCAGAAAGACAACTGCCGTCAGTAGCTTGATGGGCGCCGTCCGTTGGGTGATGAAATTACCCAGTTGCTCCGACGAGGTGCCAAAGTAGGCCAGCACAAAGATGACCACCAGCGGCACGATGTAGGCCAGGTTGTAGAGGAGCAGGTAGAGGTAGGCGTTGGCCTGCATCTCTGGCACCTCGTGAATGAGAAAGACGATGTTGATGTAGATGGGGCTGGTGCAGGTGAGCTGGATGAGAGACACGATGGCCCCCACGCCAAAGGCGACCGGGTAAAAGGCCCGCATCTGGGCGCCCTGGCGGATAACTCTGTGCACCTGCCGCCGCAGATCCAGTGACAGCTTGATCTTCATCTCGTCGATTTTGCCCTGCCGCGCTTTCAGGCAATCATGCAGGCTGATGCCCGCCAGTGCCAGGCAGAGAAGTGTCGTAAAGCTAAACATCAGGCGTTTGAGTGTCAATTGCACGCTGCCCAGCGACTCTAGCAACCGGCTGAGGCCCAGGCCGGCCAGCAGATAAGCGACAAAGACGCCCAGGGTAAAGGTAGCGCCCACCAGCAGCACCTGGCGGCCCTGGCGGCCCACAAAGGCCAGGTAAGAGAGGAAAAAGACGATGGTCACAAAGGCGCAGGGGTTGAGACCGTTGACCAGCCCGGCGCCCAGCACCGTCAGCGCGCCCAGCGATTTGTAGCGCTCAATGAGGGTCTGTTCTGCTTTTGTTTGCTGCTGTGGGTCAAATTCCTCCCAGATGGGCTGTGCGCCGGTGGCGACGCACTTTTCGACGGCGGCCTGGATGTTGCCCAGGTTCATCCGGTCAGGGGGCAGGTGGTCGTTGCCGATAAAGAGGGCCGGCGATTGCAAGCGTTCCTCCTCCGGTACGCCAATGCGCCCGCCCAGCCACTCGGCCAGAGCCTGCTTCTGCTCTATGTTGTACTCGACGATCTGTACCTGGGGATAGGTCTGTTGGATGTAATTCAGGTCGTACTTGGTCCGGTCACATTCCGGGCAACCGGTCTCGTAGAAGTAGAGCAGGTGGATCGGCTTTTGCGCCGGCTCGGTGACGGCCGGGGGCGGCGTGGCAGTGCCGGATGGACCGGCTGGGGTCGGCGTGGCAGTACCTGACGGAGCGCCACCGACTAGTTCCTCCCACGGCGGGATGTTGATGCCACCCTGGGCCAGATATTCTTCGATGAGACCGGGGAGTTGCTGCTCGATCTCTCCGAGGCCGACCAGCAACTGATGGTCTATCAAAACCTCGGGGGTACCGGGAGCTGGCTCGTCCGCACCAAACGCCTCGTTGAGCTGGGCCAACTTGTCGGCGTTGTCGCCAATGGTGACGTCCACGGCGTAGGCCTGAAGCCCGGCACCGTGCTTTTGCCCTAGCGAGACGATAAAGGACTCCAACGCCCCAAAGTCGGCGTGGTCGCGGTCGAAAAAGACCAGAACCTGAACCGCTGGTTCGGGCGTGGGCAACACCACCTCGGGCAGGTCGTCCAGCGAAGGATAGTCCACGCCGCCCT
>CAYNKW010000569.1:0-2152 GCA_964397845.1 uncultured Anaerolineae bacterium | reverse complement strand
TGGTGGGAGCAAATTGTGTCCCCCTCTTATCCCGACTGGAAGGCCGAGTACTGGTCGAACCGGGACTTGAGTGGCGCTCCGGCGTTGGTGCGCAACGAGAAGGGGATCGAGTTCTATTGGGGCGGGTACGCGCCGGCGTATGGTCTGCCGGCGGACAACTTTTCGGCGCGCTGGACGCGCACTGTTGGGTTTGATGCGGCGACCTACCGCTTCCATATCTTTGTAGACGATGGCACGCGCCTGTGGGTGGATGATCAGTTGATCATCGATGCATGGTATGACCACCCCCCCCACGAGGTGACGGCCGATCACTCGCTGACCAAGGGGGCACACAGTCTACGGGTGGAGTATTATGAACACACCGACGACGCCCAGATTCGTGTGTGGTGGGAGAAAGCTGTGTCCCCACCCTATCCTGACTGGAAAGGCGAGTACTGGTCAAACCGGGACTTGAGTGGCGCTCCGGCGTTGGCGCGCAACGATCGAGAGATTGACTTCTACTGGGGCGAGAGCGCGGCTGCACCCGGGCTACCGGCGGACAACTTTTCGGCGCGCTGGAGTCGTCAGGTGACTTTCGAGGTCGGCATCTACCACCTTTACGCCTGGGCTGACGACGGCATCCGCTTCTACATTGACGGCGATCTGATCCTGGACGAATGGCACGACAGTCGTGGGGACGAGGTGTACACGGCCGAACTACCCCTGACCGGCGAGCATCAACTGGTGGTGGAATACTATGAACACGCCTGGGATGCGCGGGTCAGGTTCTGGTGGCAGCTTATAAAACACGGACCCACCCGTTGATCTCAGCGGGTGGTTCTAGGAAGGGAGGGATAACATGCACAGCATAGACTTGGCTCACATTCGGCGGCTCGTTTTTTCCGTTCTGTTCGGCAGCTTTTGCATTTTGGCTCTGTTGGCTGTCCTGGGAGGGGCAACTCGGGCTGCTTCCCTGGACAGTCCTGGCACCGGCCTCGATCCTGAAATTCGTTACATCACAATGACCTCGCATCTCCCACTCTACGATCCTACGGGTGGTGAGGGCATCACCAAAACCGTTTTCTTTAACAACACTACGGGGAACATAATCACCCTCACCTTTGAGATCAGCGGCACGCCGGCGCTGACCCTGACCGCCGGGGCAGCCTTTGGCGATGCGGCGCAAACCTACACTTCGGCTGAGACGCCCTGGTTGCAAGAGGTCGCCTACAGCGTGGAAGCCGGCGGTGGAGACTATCCCGGCGTGGCCTATACCGTTACCAACTCTGAGGGCCAACGGGCCACTGTCGCTATCACCTACGTACGCGACATCGTCGGGCCTTACCATTTCTACCTGCCGATTGTGAGCCGCAATTATTACTCTCTCGTCAACGGCGATTTTGAGGACGAGTTTAGGGGATGGAATACTGGGCGAGGACCGTTCAGTGGACACGGCAGCGGGTTGCCCCAGAGTGTGGTCGTCTTTAACGAGGGCAACCGGGCCTTGCTCGGCGAACCAGGCGCGTTGGATGATGCCATTCACGTTGGCTACGGCACCATCGCTCAAACTTTCACGGTGGACGAACCATATCTGCAATTGAAATACTGGGTTTTCTCTTACGACGTCGCCAGGAGCAGCCAACGATACTACGACACCTTTGAGGTCTCGGTGAACCGTTCGCCGGATCAAATCTCGAATGCCGAACGGGACACCCGAGGGTGCGCCAGCACAGTGCTTAATCCCGAGGGGACAGTGGCAGTTTCAGAGAATGGATTGGTTTTCTGCGGTGGTCGTCCCGGCACCTCTGGCGTGGGGACGCCGTGGGACACGAAAACATGGAAGACCGTCACGCTGGATCTGAGCGCCTTCCAGGGGCAGAACATCGCTTTGTATCTCGCTATCTGGAGCCGTGAATATGACTCGCAATTTTATAATGACCGTGCCTGGCACAACACCTGGGCTTATATTGACGACATCCAGCTCGCCGAATAGCACACGCGCGCGAGATCTTTCAGCTCGGTGACCCCGCACCGACGCTCGCCGTTTTTGATGGAAGTCGGGGAGCGCGGTGCTGGAACCGCTATCGGGCACATGACAGGTGATCCACATCGCCGGGCGGGTTGAAAGAAAATTACCACACCGTCCCCCTGCTCCTGGGCCTCAGTCTTTTTG
>CAYNKW010000568.1:0-2167 GCA_964397845.1 uncultured Anaerolineae bacterium | reverse complement strand
CCAAGCGCTGGGACCGCCCGCTCGACAGGCGCATCGTGGACGGCGCGCCCGACGCCTTTACCAACGCCAACCCCTGCTTCCAGATTGACTACTACCTGCGGCAGACGGGCTGCGCCTGGGGAATCGTCTCCAACGGGCGGCGGTGGCGGCTCTATCACCGCGAGTCCAGCTTCAAACTGGACGTCTTTTACGAGGTTGACCTGGTTCAACTGATCGGACAGGGCGACGGCTCGACCGGGCTCGCCAAAGTCCTGGCCGCCTTTCGCCCCGACGCCGAGGGCGCTGTCCTGAGCGAAACGAAGGGCCACTGCTGGCTGGACGAGGTGCTGGCCCAGGGCACGGCCTACGCCGTGCGCGTGGGCGACGAACTCAAGGAGCGGGTGTACGAGGCGCTGCGCCTCCTGGCCCAGGGCTTCCTCGATTACCCTCAGCCACCCCGGCAAAGGCTGCAAATAGATTCAGCAGCCGGGCGATCTTTGACAGACAAAGACGCTTTTGACGCGCGAGCCGCTGCCCAACCTGCGCCAGGGCTCGACCTGCCCCGCGTTCACGACGCCTGCCTCATCTTGCTCTACCGCCTGCTGTTCCTGCTCTACGCCGAGAGCCGGGGCCTGCTGCCCCTCGATAACCCCAGCTACGCCGGGGGGTACAGCCTGAAAGCGATCAAGGAGGACATCGCCCGCAAGCTGGACGCCGGCGTGGTCTACCTGGCCAAGAAAGCCACCTTGTGGGACGACCTGCGCACCCTGTTCGACATCATCTACCGCGGTCAGGAGGCGCTGGGCGTGCCGGCCTACGATGGCCGCCTGTTCGATCCGGCCCGCTACCCCTTTCTGGAGGAGCGGGCCATCGGCGACCGCTACCTGGCCGGGGCGATTGATCTGCTGGCCCGCGCCGAGGGCGGGCCGGGCCAGGGCTTGAGCTTCGTGGACTATCGCGATCTCTCGATCCGCCACCTGGGCAGCATCTACGAGGGGCTACTGGAATACAGGCTGGCCTACGCCGCCGAAGAGATGGCCGTCGTCAGGCGGGGCAGAAGAAAGAAAGAGGAGATCATCCCCTTGTTGGAGGCCGAGAAACCGGAGGCCCAGAAACCGGGTTTTTCGGAAAAAACCCGGTTTCTGGTGGCGCGCATCCCCGCCGGGCAGGTGTACCTGGTCACCGACCGGGGCGAGCGCAAGGCGACGGGCAGTTACTACACCCCCGATTACATCGTCAAATACATCGTCGAGCAAACGTTGGGGCCGCTGGCCGACGCCCAGGCCGAGGCGGTGGAGCGCGAGATCGCGGCGCTGAAGGCCAGGAACAAGGGCGCGGCGCGGCGCACGAAAGCCTACAAGGACGAACTGGCCCGCCTGCAGAACAGTTTCGCCGAGCGCGTCCTGGCCCTGAACGCGCTCGATCCGGCCATGGGCAGCGGGCATTTCCTGGTCGAGGCGACCGACTACCTGGCGCGGCGCATCGTCAGTGCCAATGTGGAAACGGAGGCACTGACCGGCGGCGACGAGGAGAGCGAGTTGAGCTACTGGCGGCGGCGGGTGGTGGAGCGCTGCATCTATGGCGTGGACTTGAACCCGCTGGCCGTGGAACTGGCCAAACTGAGCCTGTGGCTGGCGACGGTCGCCCGGGGCAAGCCGCTGTCGTTCCTCGATCACCACCTGCGCTGCGGCAACTCGCTCATCGGAGCGCGGGTGGCCGATCTGCCGGCGTTACCGGCGCGAAAGAGGAAGACGCGAAGACAAAAGACCTCCGAGGTTTCGGAAACCTCGGAGGTCTCGCAGCTTGCCTTGTGGGACGAAAGCGCCTTCACCCAGGACATGTTCCGCGTGGTGGGCGCCATGCGCCAGATCGGGGAGTACGAGACAGTCGACCTGGTGAGCGTCAAGGAGAAGGAGCGACTGTTCGAAGAGACGGTCGAGCAGGAGCGGCGCAAGTGGCGCGCCGCGGCCGACCTGTGGACGGCGACCTACTTTGGGCTGGAGCTGACGCCGGAACTGTACAACGCCTGCGTGCAGCACACCCAGGGCAAACCGGTGCTCTTGCAGGCCGCCCAGGCCGAGGCGCTGCTGGCCCAGGCGCACGATATCTGGCAGGACAAGCGCTTCTTCCATTGGGAGATCGAGTTCCCGGAGGTCTTTTTCGACGAGTACGGCCGGCACAAGGGCGA
>CAYNKW010000567.1:0-2175 GCA_964397845.1 uncultured Anaerolineae bacterium | reverse complement strand
CTACGAACGACGATCTATGACGATCTGCCCCTCTTTCATCACCACCTCGATCCGGCTCTTGTCTTCCAGTACCTCGATGCCGGCCAACGGATCGCCATCCACTATCAGCACGTCGGCCAGCTTGCCGGTCTCCAGCGTGCCGGTTTTGTCTTCCAGCGACAGACATTCGGCGGCGGTCCTGGTCGAAGCCACGATAGTCTGCATGGGCGAGAGTCCCACCTTTGTGAGCAACGTCAACTCGCGGGCGTTTCTGCCGTGGCCATCTATGCCAGAGTCGGTGCCCATGGCGATCTTGACCCCCGCTTCGGCCGCGCGAGCGACGTTCTCCTGGTGGACTTCTATCACCTGCTTTGTCTTGCGGATAGCATACTCTGGCATCCGACCGGTGCGCTCGGCGACCTCCAGTACGGCCAGCGGCGCGTAAAGGGTGGGCACCAGGTAGCTGCCCTGGGACAGCATCACCTCGATGCACTCGTCGTCCACATAGATGCCGTGCTCGATGGACTCCACGCCGGCCTTGAGCGCGTTGAGGATACCGGCCTTGGACTGAGCGTGGGACATGACCCGCTTGTGCGCAGCGTGGGCCTCCTCCACAATGGCGCGCAATTCGTCCATGCGAAATTGAGCCACGTCCGGCTCGGTGGTGGGCGAAAGGACGCCGCCGCTGGACATGATCTTGATCACGTCAGCCCCGGCACGGATGGCCATGCGCACCGCCTTGCGCGCCTGGTCGGGGCCGTCACAGATCAGTCGTGGCTGGCCAGGGTAGTACATCGGTATTTCGATGCCCACTGGCATATAGTCGTCGCCGTGGCCACCCGTCTGCGAAAGCGCACCCACGCTGATGACCAGCCTCGGCCCGGCGATCAGGCCGCGCTCGACGGCCAGCTTGACGCCCAGGTCGGCGCCACTGGCATCGCGCACCGTCGTCACGCCTGCCTCCAGCGTGGCCCGCATGTTCTGGATGGCTTCGTAGAAGGTGAACGAGAGCGGCGTGATCAGCCTCCGCTGGATGTCGAACTCGGTGGTCATAATGTGAACGTGAGCATCTATCAGGCCGGGCATCACCGTCTTGCCGGTGGCGTCCAGCACCTCGGCGTCCGGCGGGATTTCGATCTCTCCCTGCCGCCCTATCCCAACGATCTCTTTCTCCTCGATCAGGACGACAGCATCGTCTATTGGCTCAGCACCGCGGCCGTCAATCAACTTGGCCCCATGAATCGCGATCATGCTTCAACCTCCTCCTCCTCCGTGCTGATGACTGTTCCCACAACGTTGAGTGCAAACTGGTCCGGCATGGCCTCGGCAAAGGCACAGAAGGCCTCAAAACCGGTACAATGACCCGGGGCGACGATGGCCGGCTGCACTGCTTTCAGCCCGGCAATGGTCGCTTCGATGCGCTCGCCAGACGCCTGCCCCAGGTGGAAACCGCCGGCGATGGCCCACACCCGTTCCTCGCCGGTGATTCTCTGTGCGTAGCACACCGTGTTGACGATGCCGGCGTGGGCGCAGCCGGACACAACCACCAGCCCCTTGTCTTTGACCACGACCACCACTGCCTGGTCTTCGGGCAACGTGTCGGGGTGAAAGGTGTCGTTTTCACGGTAGTATAGGTCCCTGGGAGGGAGCTCAAAATCGTTGGCACGGGGGACGCTGCCGGTGACGACGCAGCCAGGACTCACCTGGCGCGGTTCCTCGGCCGTCACAACCTGGCCGCCGGCCGGTTCCCACGCTTCGTGCTCGATACGCCGGGGGCCACGGCGGGGGCCATCGGGGGGAATGTACCATCGCTCGCGGAAGGCTGCCGGGTGCACGTGGATGGGCAGCGGCTTCCCCACGCGCCGGGCCAGCTCCACCACCGCGCCGATGTGGTCGCCATGGCCATGGCTGACGACGAGGGCTTCGACGACCGCAGGGTCAATCTTGAGACAGGCCATGTTGTGGAGCAACGTCGTCTCCGACAGTCCGGCGTCCAGCAAGATAGTGTGTTTCAAGCCATCAGTCGTCGTCTCGATAAGCGCCGCCCAGCCGTGTTCCGCCAGGAACCTGCCCTCCTCAGGCCTGCGGCGCCGCACGCCGTCCCTTTCTTTTAGAAAGGGATTCACACTGTTTTCCACCAGTGTGGTCACACATACTTGATCAACTCGGTCAAATGCCATGTTGCTGCTCCTTGTG
>CAYNKW010000566.1:0-2188 GCA_964397845.1 uncultured Anaerolineae bacterium | reverse complement strand
GACTATGGCAAGGTCACCGTAATCACCGGTTCCACCGACATGGGGCAGGGTTCTGAGACCATCATTGCCCAGATCGTGGCCGAGGAGATGGGACTGCCGGTGGACAACATCACTGTGATCAACACCGATACCGCTATCACCCCCTGGGACGTGGGGGCTCACGCCAGCCGCACCACTTTCATTGCCGGTAACTCGGCCCGCCTGGCCGCCGCCGACGCCAAGCGGCAGATCCTGGAAGCCGCTGCCGAAGCGTATAAGCAGAAAGCAGAGAACCTCGACATCCGCAAGGGACAGATTTTTGTCAAGGGCGAACCGGAGGAGGGTATCCCCTATGCCAGGGCGATCCGGGCCGGGCACTTCCGGCCCGATGGAGACGTCATCCTGGCCCGGGGCTGGTATGAGCCTCCCACTGAGAAGCAGGATAAGGAATTTCGGGGCAACATCTCGGCGGCCTACGCTTTCGCTGCTCAGGCCGCCAAAGTGGAAGTGGACACCGAGACGGGGGAAGTGAAGGTGCTAAAAATAGCCGCCGCCCACGATGTAGGACGGGCCATCAACCCCATGGCCGTGGAGGGCCAGATCGAGGGTGGGGTGTCCATGGGCCTGGGCTACGGTTTGAACGAGGAGTTGGTGCTGGAGAAGGGAAAGGTGCTCAACCCCAATTTCGCCGACTATGCCCTGCCTACGGCGCTGGACATGCCGCCCGTTGAGCCCATCATCGTCGAGACTATTGACCCCGAGGGGCCCTTTGGAGCCAAGGGCATGGCCGAGCCGGCCAACAACCCCACCGCCCCGGCCATCGCCAACGCCGTCTACGATGCTGTGGGAGTCAGGATCAAGGACCTGCCCATCACGGCCGAGAAGGTACTGATGGCATTGAAAGAAAAGCAATAATGAGGCTCTCTTGCGCAAAGGGGTGATTGTGCGCCCCACCGACGGCTTTGGGCTGCCGGGGGGCCTGCGGGTGACCATCAGCACAAGGAGGGAGAACGAAAAGTTGGTGAAGGCGCTGGTTGGTTCGTTGAGCCATTGACCACGGAGGTAGACATGGACGAGCTCGAACTATTCTGCAACTTGACGGTGCTGAGCATAGAGCAAGCCACAGTGTTGCCCTATCTCACCTATCGCCTGGCCGTTGAGGGGATGAACGTCATCCGGATCGAGCACCCGGAGCGGCCCGATCCCAATCGCTTCGTGGGCCACGACGTCCTGGGTGAGAAGGGCATGAACAACTATTACTTTCCCAACAACGCGGGCAAGAAGGCCATCACTCTGAACCTGAAGGGTGAGGAGGGTCAATCGCTGTTGCGTGAACTGATCCTTCAGTTGGACGTGGATATCCTGGCCACCAACCAACGGCCGCGCAATTACGTGAGACTGGGCATTGACTACGAACGGCTCAAGGGCATCAAAGAGGACATTATTTGGCTGGGTATCACCGGCTTTGGTCCTGAGAGCAACGAAGCGGCTTATGACCCCATTTTGCAGGCCAGGGCCGGGTTCATGGAACTGACCGGTGAGAGGGATGGCGAGCCGATGGTCTTTGGCCTGCCCATGGCCGATCTGGGTGCCAGTGAGCACGGGTACGGCCAGATCATGAAGGCTCTCTATAAGCGGGCGATCACCGGCGAGGGTTGCCGTATAGATATCTCTATGTTCCAGAGCGCGGTGTCCTGGCTGGTGAACCCGGTGTTGCTGGCCAGGAGCTTTGGCGACAAGATCACCCGCCGGGGGAATACCCACGAGTTCTTTGCCCCGGTGTCTGTTTATGAGACCAAAGACGGCTACGTCTACATCGCCGTGGGCAACGACCGGCAGTGGCAGGCCATCACCGAGCAGGCTGGCTTTGAGGGGCTGGGCAAAAAAGAGTACGAGACCAACGCCGGCCGCATCGCCGATGTGCAGCGCTTGAACGAAGCGATCAACCAGGTGACAAAGACCGGGATGGCGGCCGGGCTCGTCGAGTTGTTCAACAGCATCGGCGTGCCTATCTCCACGGTCGGCACCATCAAAGAGGTAATAGAGGACCCCCACATCGAGGGCAAGCTGATCTCTTCCAAAGACCCGCGCACGGGCACGGTGGTACTTCTGCCGCCCCCGCCGGTCATCACCCCCTATCTCGAATCGGTGAACATGCAATTGCCCTTCCCCCCGCGCTGGGGTGAGCACAACGAGGAGGTTTACGCAG
>CAYNKW010000565.1:0-2199 GCA_964397845.1 uncultured Anaerolineae bacterium | reverse complement strand
GCTGAGGATCGTTTCCTGACCGCTGTGTCATCCTGGATCAGAGATGTGCCGTCACGGTATGGGGTGTTGGCCCTGGCGCTGTTCATCCTGGGACTGGGCCTGCTCGTCGTGCTGATGGTACAGCCCTCGCCTCTCACCTTTACCGAGGGTTGGTCGGCCCCTCAAGGGATAGACGAAGTCAAGATGGGCCATTCCCATCGCGCGGTGATGGATCGACAGAACCACATCCACCTGGCCTGGCAGAAACAGGAAGGCCGCAAACTGGTGGCCTTTTACGCCCGCCTGGATCGACACGGCCAGTTGATTGACGGTCCGATCCGCCTTTCGGATGCCAGCGTCAACGCAGAGAATGTGGCTCTGGCCTTGACGAAGGATGATACCCCGCTTTGCTTCTGGATCGAAAAAGGCCGCCAGGACGGCTCGCAACGCCTGATGATGGCACGACCGGAAGCCGGAGAGCCCCCCGAGATCGTCTCGATTTCACCCAGGATCATGCGTGACCTGGCGGTGACAGGCGATGAAAGGGGGCGTGTCTTTCTGGTCTGGTCCGACAATCGCCAGGGGTTATACGACGTCTATATGACGGCTTTGGATGGCCAGGGCAACTTGTCCTTCACCGATCGGCAGGTCACCGACACCGGGCAGGCCTTTGTCTTCGAGCCAGCCCTGGCTGTGGGTGGAGGCGTTATACATCTGATGTACTTTTCTGATGAAGTGATTCACCAATCTCTGGTTCATCAAATTTATGACGAGGCAGGGCAACCACTCACGGAGCTGCTGGTGTTGGAGTGGGTGTCGCAGGTAGCTAAAGATCTGGGGGCGGGTAGTGCGCATAGCTACCCGTTGTTGGCAGTGACGGAAACAGAGGGTCAGTTGCGTCTGTGCGAATCGCTGGGCCCGCTGGTGCGCCAGAGAAAGATCGATAAGCATGGTCGGGTGGTACAGCCTGCCGAGCCACTGTTGATGGGCAGCCAGTATTATTCTCAGGTGAGTCTGGCGCGTAGGGAAGAGCAGCAATGGCTCATCTGGGCCGACTTGCGCTGGGGAAGCGGCGGTCGCTTTCAGGTATACGCCACTCCCCTGGACGAGGCAGGCCGCGTCGGAGAAGAGACGCGGCTGACCTTTGCCACCAGCAGCGCGTTGTGGCCGGTGATGCTGCTGGACAGCGAGGGGGGGCAACACGTCATCTGGCAGCAGAGCACAGGGCCTTATGCTTACCAATTGATGTACATCAACGACCTGGACGCGGCGCGTATCTCGGCCTGGCAGCGGTTGGGCTTTTCGGGCGTCGGTGGCGCGTGGACTTTTGTGCTGGCCCTGGCACAGAGCGCCATTCTGGCCATAATCACGGCCTTTATGAACATCTGGCGACCGGCCATTGCCTGGGCCGTGACGGCGCTGGTGTTCCTGATCATCCGTCGTGTTAAGAGCGTCAGGCCCTACGCCAACCTTGTGGCCTGGGTGGTTTTGCTTGCCGCACTGTTTGTGACCGTTCGCCCCGAGACCAGGACGCTGGGCCAGATGCCCATTGTCCTCGCCGATGCGGCCCACTGGGTCATGGGCCTCGCCGCTTCGGCGATGGTGCTCTATTTGGGACGAGTCTGGCGAAAAAAGTTTCGTGGTGTTTTGATCTGGGCCGGCATGGCTGGCCTCTGGGTGGGGGTTTACTACTTTTTGAACCTGACACTCATCCTGCGCGAAGGGTTCGCTGTCTAGTCCTGCAACCTCAACTCCAAAGACCCTTCGGGTTTCCGAAAACCCGAAGGGTCTTTCTGTTTACACAAATCAGACCATGTTGCCTTATGCTCGCCCCAGGAGCGCGCCAAAGAAACGCTTTACCGAGAAGGACTGCCCTTCGCACATCACTGCCTTGCCCAAGCCGCGCCGCTGGTGTGCCGGTGCTGTGCCCACCGGCTCAAACGCACCGCTGCGGGTCACGTCGTCGAACCAGACGGTGCAGACTCACCGATCAGGGCCGGACTGCTTTCCGGGAGTACAAGCAAAGCATGCAGCAAGTTTTGGACGACCTGCCCGATTGACGCGCAGGTAGGAAAAAGTAGGAAAACCTTCACAGATCTTCCGGCAGTTGGATGGCAAACTGGCACACTTTATCGCCCTTGAGAATAGATTTGACGATTTCGACGGTTACAGACCTGCCAATTGCACCCTCCCACTGCTGGCGGTACCAACCAGACCCGC
>CAYNKW010000564.1:0-2206 GCA_964397845.1 uncultured Anaerolineae bacterium | reverse complement strand
ATGCACATCTACCAGATCACCAACCCAACCCAATGGAACGCCGCCTTGCTTGACCTCCCCGCCCCCCACGTCTTGCAGACCTGGGAGTGGGGCGCGTTCAAAGCCAAATACGGCTGGATGCCGACCCGCTTTCTGTTCGAGGAGAACGGTCGTGTCCGGGCTGCCGCGTCGGTGTTGCAACGCCGTTGGCCCCGGCTGCCGCTCTCCGTCATGTACGTTCCCAAGGGACCGACGCTGGATTTTGACGACGTTGCCCTCCTCGCCCGCGTGTTAGCCGAGCTGGAGGCACTGGCCCGTCGCCACCGGGCCATCTTTGTCAAGATTGACCCGGACGTGGAGGCAGACACGCCGCAGGGAGAAGCGGTGGTCGCCGCGCTACGCCGCCGGGGCTGGCGCGCCTCCGCCGAGCAGATTCAGTTCCGCAACACGCTGATGCTGGATCTGACTGCCGATGAGGAAACCCTCCTGGCTCACATGAAGTCCAAGACCCGCTACAACGTTCGGCTCGCCGGGCGGAAAGGCGTCGTCGTGCGGCCCGGCAGCCCCGACGACTTGCCACGCATCTACGAAATGTACGCCAAAACTGCCGCCCGTGACGATTTCATCATTCGACCCCTCGACTACTACCACGATGCCTGGGGCCACTTTTGCACTGCCGGGCTGGCCCAACCTTTCGTAGCCGGGTTCGAGGGCGAGCCCCTGGCGGCGTTGATCCTGTTCCACTTTGGACGCACGGCGTGGTACATGTACGGCGCGTCGTCCAACCGCCACCGCAACCGGATGCCCAACCACCTGCTGCAATGGGAGGCCATTCGCTGGGCCAGGGCAGAGGGCTGTACCCGCTACGACTTTTGGGGCGCGCCCGACGAACTGGACGAATCCGATCCCATGTGGGGTGTCTACCGCTTCAAGACCGGCTTTGGCGGTCGCTTTGTGCGCCACGCCGGGGCCTATGACTATCCAGTCTCGCGCCCGCTCTATTGGTTCTACACCGCCGCCATGCCTCGCTACCTGGATCGCCTGCGGGCGCGGCATCGTCGCGCGGTGAGGTGATCGGATTTGACAAACGGTCGAAAACATGTTATAATTTAAACGTTTAAGCTACCGGATAGACGGTGGTGTTTTTTTGATCGCGTAGGTTAAACGTTTAAATAAAGGGGATGGGATGCCAACAATTAAAGACGTTGCCAAAGAAGCCGGCGTCTCGATTGCCACGGTGTCGTATGTGCTCAACGACAGCGGCACCGTGAGCGACGCTACGCGCCAGCGCGTTCTGGAAGCTGTGCAAAAGCTGGGCTATCGGCCCAGTGTCATTGCCAGAGGGCTTCAGGCCCGCGAAAGCCGCATGATCGGCTATTCCTGGCGGCCGGTGCCGCCCGATCAGTTCAACCCCATCCTGGAAAAGTTCATCCATAGCATGGCCGAGGCAGCCGCCCGGCACGATTATCACGTCCTGACCTTCCCCTGCCCCGAACCGTACGACGAAGTGAGTGTCTACTGCGAGATGGTGGAAAGCGGCCGGGTGGACGGCTTTATCCTGTCCAACACTAACCTGAATGACCGGCGCATCCGCTATCTGCTGGACGTGGACTTTCCCTTCGTCGCCTTTGGCCGCTCCAATACCGAATGGGCTTTCCCCTGGGTGGACGTGGACGGTGCCGACGGCGTCACTCAAGCGGTGAACCACCTGATAGAATTGGGCCACCGCCGCATCGCCTGCCTGGCCTGGCCACAGGCGTCGCTCACCGGGCAATATCGGCTGGATGGTTATCTGACCGCTATGGCCGACGCTGGCCTGACCGCGGACCCTGCCTGGATCGTCCGCACCGAGTACAATTACCACGGCGCCTGCCAGACCACGCAGACCTGGCTGGCCCTGCCGCCCGACCGGCGGCCCACGGCGGTGGTGGCCCTCAGCGACTTGATGGCCATGGGCGTGATCAACGCTGCCGCCGACGCCGGCTTGAAGGTTGGCCCCGACCTGGCGGTGGTCGGCTTTGACGACGCTCCCATCACCGGCTATCTGCGCCCTTCCCTCACCAGCCTGCGCCAACTCATCGCCGAAGTCGGCGAGCGGGTGGTGACTATGTTGATAGGCCTGGTGCGCGGCGAGCCGCCGTCGCCGGCGCGGGTGTTGCTCAAACCCCGGCTCATCGTGCGCGATTCGACGGCCCTCAGTGCCCGACCCTGAACGAGATAGATGAAA
>CAYNKW010000563.1:0-2207 GCA_964397845.1 uncultured Anaerolineae bacterium | reverse complement strand
CTCACCGTTAACCTCCTCAACCAGCAATCTCTTGACCCTGCTGTCTATCATTTTGTTACCTCCTTATGCCGAACTCTGCTCAGAAAACTTGACCTGATTTTGGGTATCTCGCTGCGGCCCTCATCGGCCACGCAGGCGAGGATCGAGGGCATCCCGCAGGCCATCGCCCAGGAAGTTAAAGGCCAAAAGGGTGATAAAGATCAAGATGCCAGGATAAATGGCCAACCAGGGGTTACTCCACATGTCCGCCTGAGCATTCATCATCAGGTTTCCCCAACTGGGGGTAGGGGGCTGGATGCCCAGGCCCAGATAACTCAGGATCGACTCGGTTCTGATGGCCCAGCCTGCCTGCAGCGTGACCGCAACGATGATGGGGGCCAGTGAATTGGGCAAGAGATGCCTGAAAATGATGCGCCGCCTTGTCGCCCCCACAGTGCGTGCGGCCAGGATGAAATCTTGTTGCTTGAGCGATAGCACAACACTGCGCACTATTCTGGCAACACCGGTCCAACCAAAGATGGTTATCAAGACGACGATCATCATAATGTTACCTCTTCCCACGACAGCGGCCACCACGATCAAGATGGGCAGCAGCGGTAGCGCCCGGACCACGTCCACGGCGCGCATGATGATGTCGTCCGCCACACCGCCAGCATAGGCAGAAACAATGCCTACTATGCTTCCCAAGGAGACACTGATGAAAGAAGCCAGGGCAGCCACCGTTAGCGAGACCCTCCCCCCGGCCAGAACGCGAGTGAACTCATCCCGCCCCAGGGAATCGGTACCCATCAGGTGCTCCCGCGAAGGTGCGGCGAACCTATGGTCAACGTCCGGCTTATCTTGCTCATAGCCAGTGAAATAAGGTCCTATGATACAGAACAAGGTCAGGAGCAACAAAACCAAAAGACCGATCACCGCTAGCCGATGGCGCATCAGTCTCCTGAGGATCGAAACCCACTCACTTTCGGCCGGCCTGGTCCATGCACTTGCCGTCAGCCCATTTTCCATCTGCTCATCAGATGAAAGGCCCTTCACACTCGCTTTGCCTGTAAATGTTGGCATCTCAGTCATACCGCACCCTCGGATCGACCACTGCGTAGGAAATGTCGGCCAGCAAGTTAAAGACGACTACCATTACCGCCAGGAATAGGAGAACGCCCATGGCAACGGAATAGTCCTTGTTAAGGATGGAATCGTAAAGGAGCTTGCCTATGCCAGGATAATAGAACACCTGCTCGATGACCACCGAACCGCCAAAGAGCGAGGGCAGCATGTTGCCGACGATGGTGATAATGGGCAGCAAGGCATTCTTCAAGGCATGCCTATACAGGATCACTCTCTCTGTTAGACCCTTCGCCCGAGCCGTTTGAACGTAGTCTTGGCCGATGACCTCCAACATGCTCGACCGCATGTAGCGGGCCCACATGGCCATATAGGTCAGGCTCAAAACAAAAACCGGCATTATCAAGTATTTCAGGCGGTCAACAGCTTTCCCTGCCAAGCCGGTTTTCAGTTCGACAGTGATCATGCCTCCTGGTGGCAGCCACCTGAAATGAATGCTAAAGATGATGATGAGAACAAGCCCCAACCAAAAGCTAGGCACAGCGAAGCCAAAGAAGGTGAAAAAGGTGCCCACATAGTCGCCTATCGAGTACTGACGAATAGCGGAGAAAGTGCCCAAGGGAAGAGAAACCACCAAGGCCAAGAGTGTTGCAATACTGGTCAATAGCAAAGTGTTCTTCAAGCGAGGGAGCACCAGCTCGGTCACTGGAATCATATAAGTCCGGGAGTAGCCAAAGTCTCCCTGTATCACCTGCTTCATCCACTTCAGATAGCGCACCGGAAGCGGGTCATTGAGACCATACAATTCCTTCATACGCTCCACGTCTTCCGGTCTTATGTCTGGGTTTCCCATCACTAACATGTCTAAGGGGTCGCTGGGTATAGCTGACAGCAGTACGAAGGTTATAATTGTGATGAGCCATACCACGGGGATCAGTTGCAGCAGACGTCGTGCCAAGTATCTCGTCATAGTCTGTCCTCAGAGCAATGGATTTCTAAGCCCAAAACTCAGACAAGCTCCCAGCCAGCAATCATCAGAAGGCAGTTCCAAGGTCAATGGGATCTCACATTTGGGATGGGGGTGGATTGATCGTGGGATTATATGCCCGCTGCTGAGAGTTTCACACCGAGGTAAGCGTTCAGCC
>CAYNKW010000562.1:0-2208 GCA_964397845.1 uncultured Anaerolineae bacterium | reverse complement strand
GTCCATTTCGTCAGGCGGGATGGCGGCCAGGATGCCGCCGTTGGTTTGGGGGTCAAAAAGGAGCATTTGCGTCTCTTCCGGCACGCCTGGGGCAAAAGTTACCCACCGGTTGAAGTATTGCCCGTTGCCGGTCGCCCCGCCGGGGAAGAGCCAATCTTTGGCAAACCGACGCGCTGCCTCCAGTATGGGGACGCGGTCGGCCTGGACGCGGAAGCGCACACCGGATCCGCGGGCCATTTCGACGGCGTGTCCCAGAAAACCAAAGCCGGTAACGTCGGTCGCGCCTCGGGCATGGGTGGCGTGCACGGCGGCGACGGCATCGCGGTTGAGGCGCAGCATCCAATCTGTGACCTCGGCCACCACATCCGGCGACGCCAGGCCAGCTTTGATGCAGGTGGTGATGATGCCCGCACCTAGCGGCTTGGTGAGCACCAGGCACTCGCCCACGCGCGCGCCGCCCTTGAGCAGCATCCGCTTCGGGGAGAGGGTGCCCAATACCACCAGGCCGTATTTGGGCTCTTTGTCGTCCATGGTGTGGCCGCCGGCGATAATCACTCCAGCTTCGCGAGCCTTATCCACCCCACCCTGCAAGATGGCGCTGCCGACCTGGGGTGGCATGTCCGCCGGGAAAGCTGCCAGGTTGAGCGCCAGAAAGGGTTCTCCGCCCATGGCATAAACGTCGCTGATGGCATTGGCGGCGGCAATTGCGCCGTAAGTGTAAGCGTCGTCCACCACCGGTGCGAAAACGTCTACAGAGGCCACCAGGTGGAGGTCGCCGTTCAGCCGGTAGACCACGGCGTCGTCGGGCTGCTCCAGGCCCACGACGAGCCGGGAATCTGTGTTGTCGTCGGTTGCCAGGTCGAGCAAGGGGCGCAGCACCTGCGCCAGGGCCCCAGGGGCCAGCTTGCCCGCTCAACCCGCGCACGAGGCGAGAGCCGTCAGCCGTGTAAAGTCTCGTTGAGTCATCGGATTGCCTCCCTATCATGAGCCTTGCATGAGCCTTGCGAAGGTTTACAACCTTCGCAAGGCTGACGCCCAAACTTGCGCTGGTCCACGATCGGGGTATAATAGTAGTTGTAATAAGAGCTTCTTATCACAGCTAGAGGAACTTGTTATCGTATTATAGCCGGAAGGGAAGGGATTGTCAAATGCAATTCTCCTATCTGCGCACCTTTGTCACCGTGGTCGAGCGAGGCGGGTTCTCGGCCGCGGCGCGAGCGTTGGGCATCAGCCAGCCGGCGGTGAGCCAGCAGGTGCAACGGTTAGAGGAAGAACTGGGAGTAACGTCGCTCCGGCGCGGCCGGCGGGGAATCGCGGAAATCACACCAGGTGGGGAACTCCTGCTGGACTTTGCCCGGGCCACACTGGCGGCTTACGACGCACTGCGGGAGGAGCTGGATCGCCAGCGGGACGTGGTGGCAGGAAAGCTGCGGTTGGCCGCCAGCACCACACCGGGCGAATATCTGGTGCCGCAGTTGTTGGCCGGTTTTCGGACGCAGCACCCCGGCGTGGAAGCGCGGGTCACTGTGGGCGACACGGCCGGCGTGGTGCGGCAGGTGCTGTCCGGCGAGTGTGACCTGGGCTTCATCGGTGCGCCGGTCGAACGGCCGGGCCTGGCCCTGGAACGTCTGGCAACTGATGAAGTTGTGCTGGCCGTCTACGCCGGACATCCCTTCGCCAGGCGGGAGCGAGTCACCTGGGAGGAGGTGCTGGCGCAACCGCTCATCGTGCGGGAGGAAGGTTCCGGCACCCGGCACACGGTAGAAGGGGCGCTGGCGGCGCAGGGCAAAGCGTTGCCGCCGGAGAGCGTGGCCCTCACTTTGGGCAGCACGCAGGCCGTGGTGCAGGCCATCCGGGACCGGTTGGGCATTGGGTTTGTCTCGCGACGCGCCGTCGTCCGTGTGCCGCCGGCGGAGCGACTGCCCACGGTGGCCATTGAGGGATTGGAGTTCTCCCGCCATCTGTTCATCGTCTACCTGGCGGCGCGCGTCACCTCGCCACTCCCCCGCGCGTTTCTGGCTTTTGCGCGGGAAGGAAGTGCCCTGGCCCGGTGAGGCCTGGCGAACAGAGATCGCCAGAGATGGAACCTTTTGAGTCCCTTCAGAAACCCTTGCGAAGGTTAGGTGATAGGCTTGTAGACAAACGCGCCTTCAATAACCAGCCAGTGTCCCATTGAGAGTGCTTCTTGTAACCTTCGCAAGGGTGACC
>CAYNKW010000561.1:0-2220 GCA_964397845.1 uncultured Anaerolineae bacterium | reverse complement strand
CAGGAACGGGAATGGATCCTGCGCGCCCGGGAAGGTGATGCCGAAGCTTTTATCCAGTTGGTGGAAGCTTACCAGACACCTGTTTATAACCTGGCCTATCGAATGTTGGGCAACTCTGTAGAAGCGGAAGACGCTGCTCAGGAAACGTTTATCCGCGTCTGCACACGGCTAGACACCTACGACGTGAACCGCAAGTTCTCTTCGTGGCTGTTGTCCATCGCGTCGCACTATTGCATAGACCGGCTACGGCGGCGGCGGATGACATTGCTCTCTTTGGAGGACGTGGCCTTCACCGGTCACCTGGTCTCCGACATGGGCCAGCCCGAAGAGGTCGTGGCCCGCGATGAAAAAGAGGCCCAGGTTCGCCAATTGCTGGACGCGCTGCCCGAAGACTATCGGGCAGCGGTGGTGCTCCGTTACTGGTATGACTGTTCTTACAAAGAGATCGCGCAGATGCTTGATACCACCGAGAGTGCTATCAAGTCGCGGCTCTTCCGGGCGCGGCAGATGATGACCCGGGCGGCTCGGGAAACCATGCCAGAACTCAGCCCACCCCTCGCCGCTGCTGCCCGAGGCGGAATCTCGTTTGGGAGGTGACAACCCAATGCCAAACTGCAAAGTCTACCGTCGCTGGATGTCACTGAAACTGGATGGACTGTTGGACCAGGAGCAGGAACGCGCCTTGCAAGCCCACCTGGCGACGTGCGCTGCCTGTCGCGCCGAGTGGGAAGCCCTGCAATTTGTCTCCTGCTTCCTGGACGAGCAGCCGATGGCCCCTGCCCCGCCGGGTTTTGTGGCGCGGGTAGAGCGCCGCCTGGCGGCGGAAAGAGCCGTTAAACGGCGAGGCGTTATAGGGGGCGCCGCACTGGCCTTGGGCGCGCTCACGCTGGTCACTCTGGGGTTGTCTTCATTGGCTGGGCTCGTCTTCCAGCTCTGGCCACTGTTACAGCAACCATCGCTGTGGGACAGCCTCAAGGGCTGGCTAGCCCAGCTTGCCGACGTGGGCCTGGCCATCGGCCATGCCATCGCCTTGCTGCTGAGTTCGCTGTTCGACGTTGTCGGTGGGCCAATCTTGTTGGTTTACATGGTGGTTGTGTTATTGCTCACAACTCTCTGGTCCCGGTTGGTGCTCCGCCGCGTGCGCGCTTACCAGCCGGCGCACCGATAAACTATGTGTGGAGGTCATATGATGAAAAAGTTACTATGGGCAAGTTTGCTAGTGTTCACCTTTCTGGTTTCCACTGTTGCTCCCGCCTTTGCCGCCGGGCCCCTGGACGGGCGGGTGGTCTTTGGTGGGAGTTTCACCCTGGAAGCAGATGAGGTTCTCGGCGGCGATCTGGTCGTCTTTGGCGGCAGTGTGACACTGGAGAAGGGCAGCCGCGTTGATGGCGATGTCGCCGTGATGGGTGGCAGCGCCGACGCGGCCGGCACCGTGGGGGGCGACATCGTCGTCTTTGGCGGCAGTGTGGACCTGGCATCCACGGCCGTCGTGGACGGTGACTTGATCACCTTTGGCGGCAGTATAAACCGCGACGAAGGCGCGACTGTGCGAGGCAACCAGGTAGAGGGTTTCTCTTTTGGCAGAGGCTTCCGCTTCCCTACCTTCGCCAGGGTATGGACCAACGGTTACAAGTACCGCTGGGATAACTGGCTGCTGCGCTTCTTCTTCCGCGTCTTCAAAGCGCTGGCGCTCGTGGTACTGGTCACGATCATCGGTGCACTGGTGGCTGTCTTTCTGCCGCAGTCCCTGGAGCGCGTCAGCCAGGCAGTGCTCGTTACCCCGGCGCATAGCTGGTTGGTTGGCCTCGTGTCGACCATCCTGGCGACGTTAGCAGGTGGGATACTGATTGCCACCCTCTGCCTGGCACCGTTCGGTGGGATTGTCTGGTTGGCGGCGCTCATTGCCGGTGTGTTTGGCTGGATTGCCCTGGGCCTCATCGTCGGGCTCAAGGTCCTCGATCGGTTAAACGTAGAAAGCGCGACGCCGGTCGTGGGTGTGATCGTTGGCGGCGCTGTCCTGTCGTTGATCGCAGCGGCGGTCGGGATCATCACCGGTGGCTGCCTGGGTTGGTCCTTCGTCGCTGTGGTCGGCTCCTTCGGCCTGGGCGCGGTGGTGCTGACGCGCTTTGGCACGCAAGAGTACGTGCCAGCGCCGGCAGCGACGGCAACACCGACCGCGCCGCAACCGCTGGTATCGGTGGCGGAAGACGAGGGCGAATC
>CAYNKW010000560.1:0-2223 GCA_964397845.1 uncultured Anaerolineae bacterium | reverse complement strand
ACACGTCGTCCCGCTAGCGGGAGACCGTCGATTGCATACACAACGTAGTCAAGATGGTCAAGGGGGGAGGAGGAAGCAAAGATGCTGGTGAGGGATTTCAAGGCAGAAGACGCAAAAGCATTGGTGGAGATCCTCAAAGCCAACCAACAGTACGGGCATCCAGAACTGGACGGTCCGGAGGCGATGCTCGCAGTGCAGAAATGTGTGGCCGCCGAGTTCTTGGTGGCGGAGGAGGAAGGTAGACCGGTGGGGCTGATTCGAGGCGTCTTTGACGGCTCGCGGGCCATCATCTATCTGGCTTCCGTCCATCCCGACGTCCAGCGACGAGGCATCGGCAAGGCCCTTTTGCAAGAGATCACCTACTGCTTCAAAAAGCGGGGCGCTAAGGCCATCTCTGTGACCATCCCCGGCGATGCGGCCTTCTGGAAACGGTTTGGGTTTCGTCAGACCACCCGTGTCATGTCGGCCTATCCCATTGACGAGGTGCTGGCTCGCACAGGCTAGGCCCACGTCTGGCCTCTGTATCCGTTCAGGGGGTAGACCAGGAACCGGGTTTTTGGTGCTCCACAAGTAGAGCAGTATTGCCTGCAGGTAACTACTCAGCCTGCTCGGCTTGGATTGCCTATTGTGACAAATGTCGTGCAACTTTGTAGTGATCTTTGCTCAGTCTTCCTCTGCTCAGAGCGGATTGCCAAATCCGCGTTGCTCGATGGGGATCTGGCGATCCCCTTAGAGCGAGGTTAGTCTTTACTCAAAGTTGGAGGCCAAATGTCACAATTGCCAAATCCAGGCCAGGGACAACGCAAGACGCGGATTTTTGACGGTTCTCGGCCAAACGCCGGAGTTTTTGAACCACCCGCCTGCCGGATCTGGCGATCCGGCGGGAGCGGCTGAGCAGTTACACAAAGTCATAGTAACCTGGCGGCCCTGAGGATGTTCTGCATCTCCTGGCGCCGTTCATTATCCAAAGGCAAAAGGGGCAGGCGCGGTGAGCCACCATAAAAACCCACCATGTCCAGGGCCGCCTTGAGACCGCCGACGCCAAAACGGCTCGTGATCGCTAAATTCACGGGCAGCATCCGCAAGTGGAGGTCACGGCCCTTCTCAATCTCTCCTGCGTTGAACAGGCTGAACAATTCTACCGACTCGTCAGGCGCTACGTTAGCCAGGGCCAGGATACCCCCTGTCACGCCGATGGCCAGGGATGGATAAAAAAAGTTAGCCGAGCCAGCCAGCACCTGGAACGAGGGATCGGCCCGGCGAATGGTTTCCCCCATCTTGGGCATGTTGCCAGAAGTATCTTTGACACCAATAATGTTGGGATGCTGTGAGAGTTCGACCAGCAGATCCGCCGACAGGTCAATGCCTGTAGCCGGCGGCAGGTTGTAAATGACGATGGGAATGGGCGAGGCGTCGGCGATCACGCGGTAGTGATTGACCAACACGGGCGTGGTCATCTGACTCTTGTAGTAACTGGGGTTGATGATGATTGCCGCATCGGCGCCGGTCCCGGCAGCTTTTTCGGTCAAGGCAATAGTGTTGACCGTTGATTCACAGGACGTGCCGGCGATCATCAGCTTTTCCCTGGGAATGGCCTGGCGAGCCGTTTTCAGCACGTCGACTTTTTCTCGTTCATTGAGGTAAACGTTCTCGCCATTGGAGCCCAGTACGATGTATCCGCTGAGCCCTGTCTGGTTCCACTTTCCAAGGTTGAACTCTATCTTGTGGTGGGCGACTTGGCCGTGCTCGTCGAAGGACGTGACAATGGGGGTAAATACCCCACGCAGTGAGACATCAGCTTTTACCACGATCTGTTCCTCCTGGCATAATTATGTTATTGCAGGTAACTACATTTTACCATAAATCGGGTCAGGTAGCAACCTCTCTTCTACATAGGCAGGCAAGTTGAGATAACGGTGAAATGAGCACGAGGGCACTGAGGTAGCCGCGTTTTCCATAACGCGCAAGCCCCACGCGATATAGAAATCGCGACGTAAGCGTTCAGGGGAGCCTTGCGAAGGTTACAAAATGGGCTTGATTTGGGCACTATTGGGCTTCAAAACGCTCAAAAAACCTTCGCAAGGCTTTTCAAGATTTTTGGACGTCGCGGCTTGCCGCGTTTTCCCCAGCAAGCCCCTGGTCCTTTGGCACTTAGTCCTGTACGGCCTAAGTACAGGGCCCAGGGACAAAGGGCTGGGGCGTCCACTTGTCGGTTTGAGGCGA
>CAYNKW010000559.1:0-2241 GCA_964397845.1 uncultured Anaerolineae bacterium | reverse complement strand
CAAGCCGTCGGCGAAACTCGTCCTTCAGCGCTCGGAAGCGACGGTAGGTTTGCATTAGTTCTGCATGAAACGTCGGTCTTCTACCAACCATCAAACAAGATCTCGCGTCCGGTAATACCCACTCGGCCGCTGGCCCAGGAATAGCAGCCGCCCGTTTACGTCCACCTCGCCCGGATAAAAGACGACCAGCGCCATAGGAGGTGCGATGCGGTTGGTGCAGGCATCGAGCACCGGACCCAACTGGAAGTAGGGGTAAACAAAGGCGGTATCTACCACAAAGATCACTCCATCCCCCTTCAAGCGCTCAATGCTGCTGGCCAACCGTCCCCCTAATTCCTGGCGAGCGTGTTTGGCAATGTTGGCCCTGAGGCGTTCCGAGTCCGTTTGCTCCAACTTGAAAAGCTGTTCGAGCCGTCCACGTCCTTCATAGTGTGCGAAAATCGCGCCACGGCAAGAGACTGTCTCCACGGCCACACCTTTCTGCGCCAGCGTGCGCGCCAGCGTCCCTCGCCAGCGCCGGCACTCGATCTCTTCACTCTCTTCACTGGACTTGTAGACCAGGCGGACAAAGGGCACGCCGGTGTTCTGGGCCAACGTTCGCCGGTGGTGGAGCAGCAGGTCTTCCAGTTCCTCAAACTTTTGCCGTAAGGGCCTCAACACACGCCTCCAGGGAAGGATAACGCAGGTCCAGGGTGTAGACATCGCCCTGGTGCTTGAAGGTGCAGTGACCAGCAGCCGTGGCTTCATCCAGCAGCACCACGACGTCGGCCCGCTCCAGAAACAAGAGTTGCCAGTCCTTGGCATCAAGTAGCTGCCGGGGAGCAGTCACACCATCGGTTGCCAGTCGGTATAGGACATAAACAAAAGCTGGAAGAGGCACAAATAGACGGGAGAACTGCTTGCGCTGCGTTCCGCGCAACAGGCCAAAGTCTCGCAGGACGGTAAGGATGTTGCTGACGACCTTTTCCCGGGTCTGCGGAGACCACTCTGTCAACTCGGGGTGCGTCGCAGAGACCTCGTCAAAGTACCGTTGGATAATCGCCTTGTCAATCCCGGTGTAGCCACCAGCATACCGAGGATAGACACACTCTATCGTCACGTCGCGGAGAACAGGGGTCGAGCGACAGAACTCGTAGAACAGCACCAGCCTCTCCGTCTGGCGATCCGGTGCGCAGATCACCATGCGGGCCAACATCGGGGCGTGGGTTTCGCCGCTCAAGTAGCGGACGTGAATGTGATCCCACACTGATTCGCGGGTGCTCCGCGTCATCTTGCCCAACAGATCGTTCTCCACGACCATTGCCTTGATCTCTGCGGGGCTGTAGCCCTGGTCAATCTGCCGGAGCACGGTCAGTGTTTCCTCGATCAAGGAACTCTTGCCTGAAAGGGCACTACTGTACGTTGGGACGGAATCGGTTGCCATACGGATGTCTCTCCCCAGTATTAACAAACAGCCCATCACGCCAGAGCTTGACGGCGGACGGCTTGTCGTGATACAATACCAACGCCGTGGGCGTACCCGCCGCCCCGGTCGTCGCCTCGGGCTCGGCCAAGCCGCGAGGCTTATTTCTTGGTTGCCGGCATCAGACATTATACCATCTCTGCCTACTTCTCGCAAGACGATTATGTGCCATCAGCGTGCCACATAGTCGTGTCTCAAGCTAATCTGCTTCCAAACCTCGCTCCAGTTCATCCAGGTCTACCAGCAGCACACTCTGCTCATCGGCCAAGGCGCGTGTCGGGCCGGTGAAGCCGGCCCTGGCAGTGAATCATCCAGCCCTCACCTTTGTCCGGCAGGACCCCGGACGCTTTGGACATCAGTTCGGTCAGCACCTTGCGCCTCACCGGCTGTGTGCTCCACTTACTCCTGGAGTGGTGCTTATATCAGGATATTGTTGCTGGACGAGGTTGCGGTTTGATTGACCCCCATTCCCTCCTGGTAGATGACCTGCTCCGGTTGCCTATTACCCAAAAAGTCCCTGCTAACCCCGATATCCGCCACTGGCTGACCTACGTTGACCCAGCTCGCACAGACTATGTCATCCCCTTTAACATCTTGGCCACGGCTGCTGAACATCTCTTGTTCAGGTATTGATCGTTTGCGAACTCGGGTTTTCGGAAAACAAACAGCCGACCACCACCGGAATCGCTCCCAGGTCAAGGGTTGGCTGTCAATCACTCACGCTTTGTCCCTCCACAGCTTTGCAGAAAGGGCGGGTTTTTTCAGCCATATTATAGCAC
>CAYNKW010000558.1:0-2242 GCA_964397845.1 uncultured Anaerolineae bacterium | reverse complement strand
CAGATCGCCTTCGTCACCAACCGCACGGGGCGGTTCGCCGTCCACGTGATGCCGGTGGACGGCTCGGCGCCGCCCCGGCTGCTGCACGACCACCCCTATTCTGACGAGCGCGTCCGTTGGTCGCCCAATGGTCGCTGGATCGCCTTCGACGCTTTGACGCGGGGGCAGGACATGAACACCTTCATCGTCCCCCCCGAAGGCGGCGAGGCGCGGATCATCGGCGGACCGGAAGGCGCTATCTACGCTGCCGACCCCCGCTGGTCGCCCGACTCGCGACGCATTGCCTTTGTCTCCAACCAGCGAGGATTCATGGACGTGGGCCTCTACGACCTGGAGACGGGCGAGATCACCTGGATCGCGGCTGGTGACTCGGACGAGGAATCGCCGTACTGGTCGCCGGACGGACGACGGCTGGTCTATACGATCAACCGTGACGGCAGTCTGAGCCTGGGCATCTGGGACGTGGAAAGCGGCGAGCATCGTTATCTGGAGATCGCACCTGGCGTCCACGATTCGCCACGTTGGACGTCCGATGGGCAGTCGTTGGCTTGTCTTTACGCCGGACCGGCCTCGCCGTGGACGCTGTGGCACCTGCCGCTGGACGGCAGCCCTGCCTATTTGCTGACGCCGTCTCTCCCATCCGAGGTCTCTCCCGACGCCTTCACCGCACCGACCGCCGTGCGCTATCCCAGCGCCGACGGAGCTCTTATCCCGGCGCTCTTATATCATCCGAAGGGCCTGCCCGAAGGCCACCGGCCGCCGGCCGTCGTCCTCATCCACGGTGGTCCCACCTGGCAACAGCAGAACACCTGGGCTCCGACTATCCAGGTGCTGGTCAGCAAAGGATACGTTGTGCTCTGTCCCAATTATCGCGGTTCCACGGGCTACGGTCGGGCTTTTCAGGAGGCCAATTGCTTGCGGCTGGGCGAGGTAGACTTGATGGACGTGGTGGCCGGCGCCGACTACCTGGCCCGCGAGGGTCGGGCCGACCCGTCGCGCATCGGCGTGACCGGTGGGAGCTGGGGCGGCTACCTGACGCTGCTGGCCTTGACGCACGCTCCCGACCACTGGGCAGCCGGTTCGTCCATCGTGCCCTTTGTCAACTGGTTCACCGTCTATGAAACAGACCGCGAAGATTTGCTACACTGGGACATTGAGAACATGGGCCAGCCGGACGATCCGGAGACACAGGCCCGCTGCCGCGAGCGGTCGCCCCTCTTTTACATGGATCGCATCACCGCGCCGGTGCAGCTCATCGCCGGGGAGAACGATCCTCGCTGCCCGGTGAGCGAGACAGAGCAGGCATGTCGTAAACTGGCCGAACTGGGCCTGCCCTATGAATGTCTCATCTACCCCAATGAAGGCCATGGCTTCCGGCACGTCGAGAACCGGATAGACTCTTACCATCGCTGCGTCGCCTTTCTGGAAGCGCACCTGGGCCAGCCCTGAGCGGCACACAAAACCCCCGGCTCTGGAAGGGAGCCGGGGGTTTTCTTTATGGCGGAAGGATGATGAGAGTTCTATGAGAATTTTCTCATTGTTCTACACTCACCTCTGGCGACTTTAGACGAGCCTTGAGGACCTCAAAAAGAGCCGGGAGCAATGAGAGGGCAATGATCGCCAGAATCACCAGCGTAAAGTTCTCCTTCACCACCGGTAGATTGCCAAAGAAAAAACCGACCAAAGTGAACAGCGACACCCAGACTATACCGCCAATGACGTTGTAAGTGATAAAACGCCCATACGTCATGCGGCCTACGCCAGCTACAAAGGGGGCAAATGTGCGGATAATAGGCATAAAGCGTGCCAGCACAATAGTTTTCCCTCCGTGCTTTTCGTAGAATTCGTGCGTGCGTTCCAAATGTTCCCTCTTGACAAAGCGGATGTTTTCGTGCAAGACCTTTGGACCTATGAAATGGCCAATCCAATAATTCACTGTGTCTCCCAAAATCGCCGCCACGCTCAAGAGCAGCAACAATCCTGCAATATTCAATGAACCGAGCGCAGCAAACGCCCCGGCAGCGAATAGGAGAGAATCCCCTGGCAAGAAAGGCGTCACGACAAATCCCGTCTCCATGAAAATTACAAGAAACAGCAGGAAATACGTCCAGGCGCCAAATTTTTCAATGACAACACTCAGGTGTTTGTCCAGGTGAAGGAACAGGTCTACAAAGTTCATTAGCAAGTCCATTGATGAGAACCTCCATTTCTCCTCATCATTTTGTGGTATTTTTGATGTTCG
>CAYNKW010000557.1:0-2246 GCA_964397845.1 uncultured Anaerolineae bacterium | reverse complement strand
CCGGGCCACGAACGCTTCGTAGCTCAAGACGGGATCCTCTGCCAGCAGCGTGGCGTACACCTCCTCGGTGAACCGCTGGAAGCGGCCAGGGAAGCCCAACACCAATGCCATTTCGTCCAGAAAAGCGGGGTCTAACCTCTGTCGAGTTTCCGACAGCCAGGCGTCCAGCCCCTCAAAGTGTGGCGCAGCGCAGGCCAGGCTCATAGTTGCCACGAGGCTCAGCGGCAGGGAGACGACGAATCGCACCTGGGGCAACGACTTGGCCGCAACCAGTCCTGGCATGGCATTACTCCCAGTCTAATGAGAAATGACGATATGATTATATGGTTATATTATAGCATCAAGGAAGGGCGATGTCAAATCATCTCGGTACCCACGCATAGGGCCCCAACGCCATCAGGCTGACACCGATCTCCCATCGCAGCGTTTCTTGCAACATGAAGCGGAAGAGACAACTCTTGCCAAGCTCCTATGCCGGCTTTACGAGCCAACCTCCGGGAGAATCCTCGTCAACGGCGAGAACATCGCCAACTATAGCCCACAGTCCGTTCAAGAACAGATCGCTGTCTTGTTTCAGGACTACGGCAGCTATTATCTCACCGCCAAAGAAAACATTGGGGTGGGCCGGGTCTGCAACCTGGACGACATGACCGCCATCGAGGCAGCAGCCCGGAGGAGCAAAGCAGATGCTCTTATCGAGACCCTGCCCCAGAAGTATGAGACGGTTCTCGGCAAATGGTTTGATGGCGGCGTTCAACTCAGTGGCGGAGAGTGGCAAAAGGTCGCCCTGGCGCGTGCATTCATGCGCCGGGGGAACCTCCTGATCTTGGATGAACCGACGGCATCCCTCGACGCTGAAGCAGAGTTCGAAGTTTTCCAGGAGCTAGTTAAGAACTGCGCCGGTCAGATCACCTTGCTCATCTCGCATCGCTTCTCCACGGTCCGGGTAGCCCAACACATCCTGGTGCTTGAGGAGGGGCAGTGCATTGAAGCCGGTTCGCACCAAGAACTTGTGGTTGCCGATGGTCACTATGCTCACCTTTTCAGGTTACAGGCCAAAGGGTACGATCCTGCTGTACTGTCCGTCCCGGACGAAATGCCGGCTCCCGTAAGCTGATAGATGATGTCTGATGGTTCAAGAAGCAGGAATTGGTGCAAAATCAGGATTTGGTGTAAAATCAAGAGGCTCGGATGCCCGGCTGCCGACAGCGCTTGCCGCCTTGGAGATCGCTGGGTAGGTCGAGTCCTACTGGCACACTCGGCCAACTTGTCAATCCTCTGGCATAATCAACCAACAGTACTAACACTTGGAGATGAACAATGGAGCGCTTGCGTTTTTACCTGCGTTATTCTGTCCGCCACTTGTGGCGGGAGAAACAGCGCACTGCCTTTGCCCTCTTTTGCGTGGCCGCCGGCGTGGCGGCCATCGTCGGGCTGCAAATGCTCGGCCTGATCATCGCCGACGCGCTGACTGGCAACGCCCAGGCCGGCAACCGGGGCGATGTGGCCATTGGCCCGGCGCGCCATATGTGGTTCACGGACGATCAGATGGCTGCTTTTGAGCAATTGGTAGCCGACGAGTTGGCGACGGACTGGACCTATCGCTGCTTCCAAGACGGCCTGGGCGTGTCCGTCGTGCGGGCCGGAAGCACTGAAACTCTCCGGTTTTTGACTGCTTTCCTGGTGGACCCAAAAGTCTACCCTTTCTACGGCCAGGTACTGGCCCTCGATCCGCCGGACGTCCCACTGGCCGAATTGCTGACCGGCCCCGGCGACGTCGTGATCAGCAAGAACCTGGCCGACCGGGGAGATATCGCCGTCGGCGATCAGTTGCGGATAGATAGGGACACTTCCCAGACACTCTACACCGTGCGTGGAATTGCCCCTACAAGTAGCGCTGCGTGGACTAGAAACATTGGCCCCTCGACGTGCGGATTCCTCTACCTTGACTACAACACTTCGCTGGAAGCCCCGGGACGGACGGCTACAGAGGTCTTTTTCACGACAGAGGACGAAGCAGGGGCCACGGTCTTGGCCAAGGCAGTGACCGAGATCGCGCCGCTATCGCAGACGCGCACGGCTGCTGAACTGCTGGCCCAGAACGAGAGGACATCCGCCATGATCGGCCAGCTTTTCCTCGTCGTGGGGCTGTTAGCGCTGCTCATCGGCGGCCTCGGCATCGCCAACACCATGCTAGTTGTGGTGGCACGGCGCAGGCTCGAGATCGCCGTGCTCAAGACGGTGGG
>CAYNKW010000556.1:0-2248 GCA_964397845.1 uncultured Anaerolineae bacterium | reverse complement strand
AGCTTTTCAGTTTGAGGCGTTTGTCGTGGCCCATGAGCTGTCTCCAGGGGAAAATTTGACACGATCGTATAACATGGTTAATGCCTCTGCCGTCGAGCGACGCCAGCGATCGCCAGACCAATCAATAGGGTCATCGCTGAGACAGCCAACCCAACGTAAAAAGCCGTCGGGCGATAGCGGAACGTCACGTCAGCATCGCCGGCCGATAGCGCCACCGCCGGCAACAGGCCGTCTACTTCCAGTAACGAGGCCGGTTCGCCGTTCACGATGGCCTCCCAACCGGGGTAGATCGCCTGGCTCAGCACTAACAGCCCCGGCGACGAGAGACTGGCCCGCAGCCGTATTTGCGTTGGCGTCCGTTCGACGACCGTCACCGGCTCGGCGTCGCCTGTCGCAGAGGATACGGAGGGCAGATGGCTCTGCACCACAGCGATGCGGCCGGCGTCAAAGCCGGGCTTGGCCAGCAAAGCGTAGAGCTCGTCGTCGTTCCGGGCTGTCCACACCTCGTGGACGACCCAGGCAAAGCGTGGCTCATCGGCCAGCCGGTACACGTAGGTCACGTCGGGCGGCTCTCCCTGGGCGTACAGTTGCTCCGCCGGGATCGGTGTGCCGTCCGGGCGCTCCAGCCCGCCGCGCCAGGTGACCAGGTAGCGCACGCCGAGCAGCGACCATCGCACCTCCTCTGGCACGCGCTCGATGAACTCCTGGTAACGGGTCAGTTTGATAGGCGTAATGCCATAGGTCTCCTCCAGGCCGTGGGCGCAGCCTGTGTGCCCTGGCAAACGATAGTCATCCTGAAAGCGGAAAAAGGGCGTAGAGTCGGCCAGCATCGGCGCGATTGCGGGCGTCACCGGAAATGGTGGCTCGGCCGGGGCATAATTGACCGGGCGGTTCAAGGTGAACAGATCCATGATCAGAACCGCTAAGGCCAGCCAACCGACGGCCCAGCGGGTACGCCCCCGATACAACCGTCCACAGAGGAGCAACCAGGCCAGGAAGCCCATCAACAGGAAAAAGGCCAGCCGCTCCGATAGGGTGACACGAACAGCGGGCACGCCCGGCTGCTGAAGCGAGACGACGACGGTTCCCAGAGCGACCAGCAAGACAGGCAACGTCAGGCCCAGGTAGCGAACGATGACTGCCAGCCAGCGCCGCTCGCGGTGGCGGAGTGGCGATAGCAGCACGCCCAGTCCCTGGGCAGCCAGCACGGCCAGGGCAAAGCTCACCACCAGCGCGAGGCGTTCCTGTCCCCGGAACAAGCGGTAGCCGGGCCAGGCAAGATAGGCTACGTCGAACAGAGCAGTGTGTTGCCCGAAAGAAAGGAGAAAGCCAACAAGCGCTGCGCCCATCCAAAAAATCCCGGTTGCCCGCCTTCGCACTGCCAGGGCTACGACCACCAATACCAAGGGAAGCACCCCCACGTACAGCGGCTGCCAATGACTCACTAATCCGGTGATAAAAAACTGCAACACGTCGCGCAGGGGGAACCCGGTCCCTGTCTGAACAAAAGAGAGACCGCTTCGCGTGGAGAGACGAGTATAGGCCAAGGTGGGCAGGATCTGGACCGCCGACAGTGCGACAGCCAGAGCAGCGGGCAGCGCAGCAAACAGCAATGCCCGCCATCGAAACGCGGGCCAGATCATAAAGAGCCAATAAGCCAGACTCAGGTAAAAGACAAAAAGCGTCGTTTGTGGGTGGCCCGCCAACACGCTTAGAGCCAGGGCAACTGAAGAGAGCGCCACGCCAGCGATACGCCGCTCGTTGGCGAACCAGCGGGCGCCCAACAATGCCAACGGTAACCAGGTTGCCGTCTCGACAATGGCGCTCTGCAGAAGGGGGTAGCCGGTCAGAAAGCCGCCGTAGGCCAAAGTCACCGCGCCAAAAAGCGCCGCCAGGCGAGTGGCTTTCCCGGCGCGCAAAAAGGCGTAGGTGAACAGGCTGGTGGCCAACAGATGGGCTAACACCTCTGTCACCAGGGCCGAAATTGGATAATGCCCGTAACGCATGGCCCTCAGGATCAGCATGGTTACCCAGAGAGGCGAATACAAGGTGGCTGATTGCGGATCGGCCTGGTAGGGGTAGCCAGCATAGATGCAGGGCATCCAGAGCGGGAATCGTCCGTGGCGGAGTTGGTCGTAAGCGAAGGCGCGGAAGACATAAAATTGCTGGGTGAAATCGCCCTCCGGCAGGCTCACCCGGTCGGTCTCGTTCGGGGTGAGGAAGCGCCAGGAAAAGAGTCCCCACAGCA
>CAYNKW010000555.1:0-2253 GCA_964397845.1 uncultured Anaerolineae bacterium | reverse complement strand
GCCCAACAGGAGGTGCTACACCGCCTCCTGGAAAGTTACGCTCAGACGGATTACGGCGATCAGCACAGCGCGGTCCACATTGGGACGGTCAAGGACTATCGGCGTGCCTTTCCGGTTGCCACCTACGAGGACTATAAACCACTCATCGAGCGGGTGATGTCCGGGGAGGTGAATCTGCTCCTCAGCGAAGAGCCGGTTGGCTGGGCCATCACTCGCGGCACGACGGCGGGCGAGTCCAAGTTCATCCCCATGACGCCCACCGACCTGGCGATGCGCATCAGCGCCGGGCGGGCGGTGATGAACTATGTACTCGACAGTGGCCGGTACGATCTGTTCCAGGGCGTCAACCTGAATCTGAATTTCCCCTCGGCGGTGGGAACGGTGCGGGCGGGAGAACAGGAGTTGGAATACGGCTATAGCTCGGGCATCTATACCAAATACGTATCGGCCTTCACCCCCATCCGTTCGGCGCCGGCACAAGACGAAATTGACGCGCTGGGGGGGGGCAAGACGATCCGCGATTGGGAAGCCCGCTTTGAGTTGGCCTACGAGAAGTGCAAAGACGAAAACGTCACGCTGGTGGGTGGCGTCGCCCCGACAGCCGTCAGCTTTGGACGCCACTTGCACCGGGCGCACGGCGTCTATCCCAAAGACCTGTGGCAAACGCAGATCGTGACGCTGGGCAGCGTACCGGGCATCAACACCCGAATCCAATCGACGCTCACTGCCCTCTATGGGCCGGTCGCCATCCGCGAGATCTATGGCGCTACCGAGGGCATGTTCGGCCAGCAGCGGGACGAGCGCCGTGCCTGGGTGCCCAACTATGACCTTTTCTTCCTGGAGGTCGAAACCCGGCGAGGCGTCAAAATGCTGCACGAGATGCGGCCCGGCGAGACCGGCAGCCTGATCGTCTCGACGCCCATCCTGCCGCGCTACAAGATCGGCGACCTGATCCGCGCCTTCCGGCCACCCTACTTTCGTTGCATCGGCCGCGACCGGTGGTGGACGCCCCTGGTCTACACCTGGCACGAGTTCAACTCGTTTAATCTTGGCCGTCTATGAGAGAATCAAAGATGGAAGAGTATCGCGATTTCATCGAGGTTTTCGTCGAACTGTGGCACAAGGGCCTGCAAGACCCGGCCCAAACCCAGGCGCAGACGTTGGAGTGGCTGCTCGAGGGGTACGCCCGGACGGTCTACGGCCAGGAGCGTGGCGCGGCCGACCCTTCGACAAGCTCAGGGCAGGCTCTGCTGGCGCTGGCCGACGACCCACCCCGCTTCTTTGAAGCCTACCGGCGGGTCTTTCCGGCCGTCACCTACGACGAGATCAAGCCCTGGATCGACCGCGTCGTCGCTGGTGAGGCTGAGGCGTTGCTGCCAGAGCCGCCCGTCGCCTGGGCCATGACCCGGGGCACGACGCGGGGCACCCCGAAACGCATCCCCATCACCGATACCGATCTGGGCATTCGCGTGGCCGCTGCCCGTGGTCTGCTCAACCACCTGCTGCGCACCGACAAACTCGACGCCATCGGCGGCTACAGCCTCAACCTCAACTATCCTTCCGTCGTGGGGACGATGGATGTGGCCGGGCAAGAGACCTCTTACGGTTTCAGCTCCGGCATCTATGTCCGGCACGCAGCAGCGGCCACCCCCGTCGAAATCCTGCCCGCTCAAGAGGAAATTGATGCCCTGGGTGGGGGCACCACCCCTGGCGCCTGGGAGCGTCGCTTTGAGATGATCTATCAGCGGACCAAAGACGCGCCCATCACCATGTGCGCCGGGGTCTGCCCGTCCATCATCCAGTTTGGGCATTTTCTCCATCGCCGCCACAAGGTGCTGCCCAAGAAGCTATGGCCCATGCGTGTCATCGCTGCGGCCAGTGTGCCCGGCATTCACACCAGGTACAAGCCAGCCCTGCGCGCCCTCTATGGCCCGGTCGACGTGGTCGAGATGTACATCGCCACCGAGGGCACCTTTGCCCAACAGCGGGACGAGCGCCCCCTATTGGTGCCCAACTTTGACCTGTACGTGTTTGAGGTACAGGTGAGGGGCGGACGGGTCAAGATGCTGCACGAGATGCGCCCCGGCGAATATGGCAGCCTGATCGTCTCGACGCCGGTTCTGCCTCGCTACCGCATCGGCGACCTGGTGCGCGCCTTCGACCCGCCCTACTTTCGCTGCATCGGTCGCCAGGGCCGTTGGACCAGGTTGCGCTATTGGCTGGACGGCATCATCAACCTGGACTTTGGGCGTG
>CAYNKW010000554.1:0-2259 GCA_964397845.1 uncultured Anaerolineae bacterium | reverse complement strand
GTTGCTATAGGCACACTTTGAAACGGGCTCAAAAGTATGCTTCTGATACAAAGGCCTGGTCGAACCACTGCCCAGGTGCCGGGCACCTTGATTCCAAAAAGCAGGTTTTGGCTATTGCGTAGAACGATTTGACAAATCGTTCTACGTACAGTGACGATTTGACAAATCGTTCTACGTACAGTGACGATTTGACAAATCGCCCTACGTACAGTGGCAGTGAGGTTGTCCCAGCCCCAGATTTGCGGGTAGAGGAGTCTGTAGGTTTTAGCCATCAGACAATCTTGTATTGTTTTAGAAACACCTGAGTAGCGACCGCGCTTCGCGCGGATTTCCCCTGGCGCGCTTCGCGCGCAGAACTCAGAAAACAGAAACCAGAATTTCAGAAATCAGAAGGAGCGGGGGACGCCAACCGAAACCCGATGAGGTTGGACGAGAAGTACGGGAAGTACCAGAGGCGGGCAGCGCAACGCGCGTAGTCCTGATTGAAGTACCACGAGCCGCCACGCAACACCCGCGCGCCTTTATAATCTTTATGTTCACTAACCAACCATTCCCAGACGTTGCCCGCCATGTCCATCAGGCCGTGGGGCCGGCCGGCCCCCAGGGGGTACATGCGCACCGGCGTGGGGCCGCCCAGGCCGGCCTCGTTCGTATTGGCCCGGGCCAGGATAGCTCTCTCATCCTTTGTGGCCGGGCTGTTTGGCGCGTCCCAGGGGTAGCGGTCCTTTTCTTCGCCCCCGGCGGCGCGGGTCCATTCGTCGTCGGTCAACAGGCGCACTTCCCGCGCCTTGCCGGGCAAAAGGTCGGCTACCAGCAGGTGGGCCGCCTCGTCCACCTCGTCCACCTCAATCTCCCCTCCCAGCAGGGCGGTGAGCCAGCGGCAGTAGGCCTCCGCTTCGTAGTATGAAACACCGACCACCGGGTATCCGTTACGGTTAAGGCGGGGATCTTGCCAGTATTCAGGTTGGGTAACCGGTCCTTCGCCTCGCCATTCAGGATTGTATTCTGTCGTTCGCCACTTCCAGCCGTCGCCGCTCCACCAGTCGGGGTTTTCGTAGCCCCCGGCGGCGATGAATTGCTTGAACTGGAGGTTGGCCACCGGGTATTGGCCCACCCACAGGTCACAGCCGTCGTCCGCGCCACCCGGTATTCTGATCCAGGTGCTCAGCTCGCCGAGGAGCGCTGTCTCGTTCTCCAGCTCCAGTTCGTCCAGCACGGCGCCGGCGCCGGCGCGGGTGCGGGGTGGCAGTGTCGTCTCTTGCATGGTCGCTAACAATTGGGTCAGCGTCTCGTCCCAACAGTCGGGCGTGACGCCGCCCCGCCCCACGTCGGCCAGGCAACCACCGGCCAGGATCACGTTCTGGCCGCGCATATTCTCCGGCGGGCGGTCGTCCAGGATAGCGCGGACGACGAGGGCGGCCGCTTCGTCGTGCCCCTGGATGACGGCGATGTGGCCGGCAGTGAGGAGGATCACCTCGCGCCAGGCGGGGTCGTAAAGATGGGGACGCAACAGGTCCACGGTTTTTTGCCGTGACAGTTGCCCCCGCTTCGAGATTTCCAACGCGGCCAGGTATTCCTGAAAGGTGAGGTGCAGGAAGCCAAAGACTCCCTCGCCCCGCTCCAGGAGCAGGCCGGTCTGGCGGCTGATCAGGTCGAGGAAGTGACGCGCCCCCTCGGCGGCCCGCTCCGGCGATTCGCGGCGGCGGGCAACCAGGTTCTCGACGATGCGGGCTTCGATCTCGCCGCGGCGGGCGGTGCCGCTGGGCCGGTTTTCGTGCATCCACAGCGCCAGGGGAGGCAACACTTTGAGCGCCTCGCCGCCGGCCAGGGGTTCGATGGCCACGGCCTGGCCGTCCAATCGCCGGGCGCGGCTCCACGTCTCCAGCAGGGTATCCACCACCAGGTCGTACAGCTTGACCCGGTGCTCGGGCAGTCGCGTGCCCTGGCGGTGAATGAGGGCGATGATAGTCAGCAGCAAGGGATTGGCCGCCAGGCGGCGGACGCTGGCATTGGCCTCGATGGCCGCCGTCAGGCGGCGGGCTTCTTCCTCGGCGCGGCGGGCGGCCTCCGGCGTGTCGCCGGCCTGGCGTTCGTAGGCCAGGGTCCACTGGCGGGCAAAGAGGCGAATCTCGTCCATGCCAAAGGGGCTGAGCGTGAAATGGGCAAAGGGTGGCCCCTCGTCGCCGCGCAGGGAGGCCTGGTCATAGCCCACGATGCGGCTGGTGACGACGACGCGGTTGGCGGCGTGCCGATCGGCGA
>CAYNKW010000553.1:0-2272 GCA_964397845.1 uncultured Anaerolineae bacterium | reverse complement strand
GCGCGAGATGGCTATCAATTTGACGAAGCGCTGTTCTCTCTCAGCGGGAACGTCATCCTGGCCAATTTCCACGCCGTGCGGGTGTTTGCGCAAAAGATGAACGAAAAACGCGACCTGGCCCGCTTCCCGGAACAGGCTGTCAAAGCCGGGCAGATCAACGCCATGGGGCTGATTGACGAGATTTTGCATTACGTCGTCGGCCTGTACCACGAGCAGGAAAACCCCCAGGCCATGGAGCAGGCCATGGACTGGCTGGTGGAAAGATTGGGCCAGGAAGCGGTGGACGAGGCCCTGCGCCAATTCGTGGACGAGTTCCCCCCACTGGCTGTCTACCGGCGGCAAGTTGGCGCCGAGGCCTACCTGGAAGGGGAGACCGCCGGCTTGCCGCATCGCCGGATCGCGCTGGAAGAAATGTTGATGCTCTGGCTGGCCAACACGAATCCGGCCTTCTCGCCTTTTATGGAATTGTTCGACGATGGGGCCCTGGAAAAGGAAACGGCCTACCGGCAAATCATCGCCGGTTTGGGCGAGTTCTTTGACGCTCAGCCCCCTTTTGGCCCCGCCCAGCAGAACCTGGTGGACATGCTGCGCAGTCCCGCCGCTGCAGTACCGTACTCCCTTACAGGGCAGTTGGAGTACATCCGGGAAAGGTGGGGAACGCTGCTTGGCCCATACCTCTACCGTCTGCTCAGCAGCCTGGATCTGATCCGCGAAGAGGAAAAGATGCGCTTTCTGGGCCCTGGCCTGGCCCGGCCGTACGACTTTGCCGAGCTGGAGATGGAGGCCGAGCGCTACAGCCTGGATCACGACTGGATGCCCCGGGTGGTGCTGATGGCCAAGAGCACCTACGTGTGGCTGGATCAGCTTTCCAGGAAGTACGGACGGCCCATCACCCGCCTGGATCAGATCCCCAACGAGGAGTTGGACACCCTGGCCCGCTGGGGATTCTCCGGCTTGTGGCTGATCGGCCTGTGGGAGCGCAGCCAGGCCTCCCGGCGCATCAAGCAACTGTGCGGCAATCCCGAGGCCGTGGCTTCGGCCTACTCGCTGTTTGACTACAAGATCGCAGACGATCTGGGCGGCGAAGCGGCTTTTCAGAGCTTGAAAGCTCGGGCCTGGCAGCGAGGCATTCGCATGGCCGGCGACATGGTGCCCAACCACGTGGGCATTGACAGCAGATGGGTGATCGAACACCCGGACTGGTTCGTCGCGCTCAATTACAGCCCTTTCCCTGCGTACACCTTTAATGGGCCAAATCTCTCCTGGGATGGGCGAGTGGGCATCTACCTGGAAGATGGCTATTACAGCCGCACCGACGCGGCGGTGGCCTTTAAACGTCTAGACAGTTGGACGGGCAGCGAAAAATATATCTACCACGGCAACGACGGCACTAGCATGCCCTGGAACGACACCGCCCAGTTGGATTTCCTGAACCCCGAGGTGCGCGAGGCGGTGATTCAGACCATCCTGCACGTGGCGCGCCAATTCTCCATCATCCGCTTCGATGCGGCCATGACGTTGACCAAAAGGCACTACCAGCGCCTGTGGTTCCCAGAGCCCGGCAGCGGAGGAGACATCCCCTCGCGGGCAGAGTATGGGCTGACCAGGGCCCAGTTCAACGCCGCGATGCCCCAGGAATTCTGGCGCCAGGTGGTAGATCGCGTGGCCCAGGAAGCGCCTGACACCCTCCTGCTGGCCGAAGCCTTCTGGCTGATGGAAGGCTACTTTGTCCGCACGCTGGGCATGCATCGCGTTTACAACAGCGCTTTTATGAACATGCTCAAGAACGAGGACAATGCCAATTACCGCACCACGGTCAAGAACGTGCTGGAATTCGACCCTGAAATACTGAAACGCTTTGTCAACTTTATGAACAACCCCGACGAAGAAACCGCGGTGGCCCAGTTTGGCAAGGACGACAAATATTTTGGCGTTTGCACCATGATGGTCACCATGCCCGGATTGCCCATGTTTGGCCACGGCCAGGTCGAAGGGTTTACCGAAAGATACGGCATGGAGTACCGGCGCGCCTACTGGGACGAGCAGCCGGACGAGTACCTGATTCGACGTCACGAGCGGGAGATCTTTCCGCTGTTGCATCGCCGGCACCTGTTCGCTGGCGTAGAGAATTTTTTGCTGTACGATTTCTTTGCCCCTGAAGGGTACGTCAACGAAGACGTGTTTGCCTACTCTAACCGCGCTGGCCCCTCGGCTGCGCCCCCTTCGACCCTTCGACTACGCCCCTGGGCCAAAGGACCAGGGACCCTTGGTC
>CAYNKW010000552.1:0-2281 GCA_964397845.1 uncultured Anaerolineae bacterium | reverse complement strand
GGCGGCTGCGCTCTTTGCAGATCAAGCAGGGATGGCGGCGATTGATCAAAATGCTCACCGGCCAGGGAGGGGAGGCGACGGGCTAAACGAGACAGGGCCTTGACCATTTCGCTTGCGCAAAATGCCCATCGGTGATAAACTAGGGTTATCTTTTGGGTAGGAGGCAGGAGGAAGAGAATGGCGGCCCAGGTCCTCTATCGCAAGTGGCGACCTCAGACGTTCGACGCCGTGGTGGGACAGGAACACGTGATCCACACGTTGCGCAACGCCCTGCGCGGCGGACGGATCGGTCACGCTTACCTCTTTACCGGGCCGCGCGGCACGGGCAAGACAACCACCGCTCGCCTGCTGGCCAAGGCGGTCAACTGCCTGGCCAAAGACCCCGCAGACCGGCCGTGTAACGAGTGTGCCATCTGCCGGGCCCTCAACGAGGGACGGCTGTTGGACCTCATTGAGATTGACGCCGCTTCCAACCGGGGTATTGACGAGATCCGGGAGCTCCGCGTGCGGGTCGGCTTCCGGCCCAATGAGGCGCGCTACAAGGTGTACATCATTGACGAGGTGCACATGCTCACCGAACCGGCCTTCAATGCGCTGCTAAAAACGTTGGAAGAGCCGCCGCCGCACGTCATCTTTGTCCTGGCCACCACCGGACCGCACAAAATCCCAGAGACCATCCTCTCCCGCTGCCAGCGCTTCGACTTTCGGCGGTTGACGGTGGACGAGATCGTTGGTCGTCTGGCCGACCTGGCCGGACGCGAGGGCCTGCAATTCGAGCCGCAAGCCTTGACGGCCATCGCCCGGCAGGCGACGGGGAGCAGCCGTGACGCCGAGAGTCTGCTGGATCAACTCATCTCCTACAGCGATGAAACGATCACCCTGGCTCAGGTGCAGGCCGTGTTGGGCACGGGATCGTTGCGGGCGGTGAGCGACCTGATGAGCCGTCTGGCCTCGGGTGACGTGGCCGGTGGCCTGGATGCCATCAACCAGGCGATAGATGAGGGCGTTGCGCCGGGACAACTGAACCGCCAGGTGGTGGAATATCTGCGCGGCTTGATGCTGCTCCAGGTGGGCGATGGCGACCAGTTGCTCAGCCTGCCGGAAGAGACGTTGGAGACGATGCGCCACCAGGCAGCGCAGATTCCTTTCCGGCAGGTGGTGCGGTCGGTCAAGCTGTTCAACAAAGCCGGCCGGGCTCTCAAGGGAAGCCTGCATCCGCAGTTGCCGCTGGAACTGGCCTTCATCGAAGCCGCTACACCGGATTTGACAGAACCGGCCGTTCCGCCGGCCCGAGAGGCCGCCGCCAGCGCCCCGGCGCGGCCGCCCAACCGGCCATCGGCCAGGACGTCCAGAACATCGGCAACGACGACGGCAGAAGCTCCTGCAGCGGCGCCAGCGCCCACGACGGCCAGGCCGCCGGGCAGAACACAGACGGTCGAGCCGAAAGCTGCGCCGCCCCAGGCATCCGCCGTGGCGGGCGGTCTGTCGGGCGGTTTGTCGGGCGGTTTGTCGGGCGGTTTGTCAATCGAGGCCGTGCGGTCACGGTGGGGGCAGATGCTCGAGGTTATTCGCCCCCGAAGTGCTCTCCTGCAGGCAGTATTGCGCGATGGCTGGGCCGAGCGCGTCGAGGGGAACACCGCTGTCATCGGATTTGATCCCAAGCGCAAGTTTCACAAGGAAAAGGTATCGGAGGGCGAGAACCGCCGGATGGTGGAAGAAGCGCTCGGTCAGGTGCTGGGACTGCCCTGCCGGGTAGAGTGTGTGTTGGTCTCCCGCCAGTCTCCCCGGCCAGCCCCCGCCCGTCGTCCTCCGCCGCCTCCTGCGGAGCCCTCTCCGGCGCGGCAAGCGACCGGCGACCCCCCGGCCGGGGCTGGCGAGCCTTCCTCCACCGGGCGCTATGGGGAGGTGACTCGGGACCCGGTGATCCAGGCAGCGGTGGAAGAGTTGGGCGCGCAGGTGGTAGACGTGAGCGACGAGTGAGACGTGTTGCAGTTGTGCAAGGCGAGATAAACCTGGAGGAATGTCGAATGGCAAAACGAGGTCAACGTCGTGGATTGAGCGGGCGAGGCGCACCGGCCGGCGGTGGCATGGGCGGCATGCTGAAGCAGTTGCAGAAGCTACAAGAAGATGTGGGCAAGGCCCAGGAGGCTCTGGGCGACGAGACCCTCTCGGTCACGGCCGGAGGAGGCGCCATTGAGGTGCTCATCACCGGCCACCAGCACATTCAAAGTATCACCATCGATCCAGAGGTGGTGGACCCGGAAGACGTAGAGATGTTGCA
>CAYNKW010000551.1:0-2299 GCA_964397845.1 uncultured Anaerolineae bacterium | reverse complement strand
GCGCAGAGCGGTCTCTGCCAGGCAGGCTGGCTGCCACTCGCTCTCGTGACCACCATCGGGCCGGAGCAACCCAAAGGCAAGAGCTATCGTAGTCAATGCCGCACGATAACCTTCCCGATAACCCTGCGCGAACTCGTCCTCCTCCCCACCGGTTGCTAGCCACGTTGCATTGCTGGCCTGCTCGGCCGCCAACAGCGCGCGGTGGATGTCCTGTGGAAAATATACGTCCAAAGACATTTCTCCCCCTCCCCCCTCCGAAAGATTACGTTCGCCCGCCACTTCTCACCCCTGAAGCCTCGACGCCAGCGCGCGAATCCGCTCGTCTATTATATCAAAACCCTGAAAATTGTCCAGTTCTTGCTCCAGGCGGGCCACCAGCCGCCCGCGCACGGAGCGGGGGATCTTTTCCGCGCCAGACATGCCCAGGATGGTGCGCGAGTGGTTGGCCGTCGTCACGCGAAAGGCGATCCGGGTGCTCATGTTGCCCCGGATGAGGGTGTTGAGCACCTCGGCCTTGGGATTCTGTGTGGCCAGCACAACGACCAGGCCAAAGGCCCGCCCCTTGCTCACCACGCGGATCAGGTCCCTGTAGAACGGGCTCTTCAGGCCGGCCTCCAGGGCAATGTCCGTCACCTCGTCCACGACCAGCAACACCAGTGGCAACGGCTCGCCCGTCAGATGCCGGTAGTTGACCAGGTTCCGCGCCCCTACCCCGGCAAAAAGCGCGCGGCGGCGATCAAACTCGGCCAGCAAGCAAGCGGTCACCGCCGATGCCTCGCCAGCCTCGGTGGCCACCGGGGCCAGCAGGTGTGGCAGGCCCTGGTAGACCTGGAACTCCACTTGCTTGGGGTCCACTAACGCCACCTGGAGTTCAGCCGGCGGGTGGGCGGACAACAGCGCAACGAGCATGGCGTGCAGCCAGGTGCTCTTGCCGCTACCGCTCTCGCCGCCCACCAGGATGTGGCCGGTCTCCAGCAGGCTGCGCCACTCCGGGCCGCTGGCCGCCTGCCCGATGGGGATGAGATATTTGCCAGCCGGGCGGCCCCCCAGGTCCAGGACGACCCGGCGGGGCAGGCGCGCCGCCGGACGGGGCTCCCCCGGCCCTAGTGCCACGCTAAAGAGAAGGCCCTGCGAGTTGGTGACCTTGACCCGGCGGCCGCCCAGGCCGGCCTGCATCTGGTGCGCCACAGCGGGCTCCAGCAGCCGCTCGATCCTGACCGGCAACCGGCTCACGTCCACTTCAAAGGCGACGATGCCCAGGCCATCCAGCAGGATGGTTCGCTTCCAGGGTACCTCCTGGATGCCGCCGCCACCGCGCTTGCCATAGAGCCCTCGATTGAGCAGCGTGTGGCGCACACCCCGGAACAGCGTCTCCAGATGCCGCACCTGGCGGGTGGTCAACGCCGGCGTCACTGGCCTCATGTATCTAATCTCCTTCCTCCCAATCCTGGCGCAAGGCGGCGAGCAGACGACGCTCCTCGGGGATCGCTTCGTCGAGGGCGACGACTTTTGGCAAGCGGGGCACAGGCCGCGCGGGGGCCGCCAGCGCCACCCGTTCGGCGAGGCGGCGCGCCGGAGCGGTGAGTCCCCGTCCCTGGCTGGCTGCTGCCACGAACTGAGTCGCCTGGGCCTGGGTGGTGACCTGGAACTGCGCCTCCTCCTGGCCGGGCGGGGCCAGGTGGCGGACGGTTACGCCCTCCGTGCCGCCCCCGTAAGCGACCGTCCCGGCCAGTTGACGATTGGGGTCGTGATAGTAGGTCTGGCCGCCGGCCCGGCCCTCGACGATGGGAAAGATGCCAGACGAATGAGGACGAACGAGCCGCGAGCGCCGCCACACAGCGCGCAGCAGCCCTCCCACCAGCCCCCCTACCCCAACGAGGATGATGGCCGCCAGCCCGCTCCACAGGCCGATCTTGATCCAATGCATCTTGACCGCCGTGTCCAGGCGCAGCGACTCCATGGCCGTCTGGTATTCCGGCGAGAGGCCTCTATTGCCGACCAGCGCCAGGCCCAGCCCGAAGGCCAGCGCACAGGCCAGTATCAGGGCCAGCAGCACGATGGCGGTTGCTTCCTTCCGCATGTCACACCTCGTCATACCTCAAGGGAAATGTACAATGCACAACACCTAATGCTAAACTTGGACACACCAGGGACTGACCTGGTGCTATGGCTAAATAGCGCGCTAGAACAAGTGTTCTAGTTCCAGATACATTATACTACAGAATGCCCACTTTCGTCAAGAGGCATTTGATTCGAGTCTGGCTAAAATGGCTTGGGTAACCCTTGCGAAGGTTTCAAG
>CAYNKW010000550.1:0-2309 GCA_964397845.1 uncultured Anaerolineae bacterium | reverse complement strand
CGCTCCCTCCGGTCGCTCAGAATGACATTATTGGGAAAGTAACGTTGTAGTACTACAAGGAAGCGACGAAGGACGAACGACGAGAAAACTCAACAGGAGACAAAAGTTCGTCGTCCGTCATCGGTCATTCGCCTGCAGCTTTATTGGCTTCCGGCTTGGCCGGGTTAGGAGACACGTTATGACCAGTCGTGACAAACCTGTCGAGGTGGCCCCCGGCACGGCGCGGGAGAAGGCGCTGGCCGATCTGTGGTTCCGAGAAGTGGAAAAGACCCCCGGGCTCATGGAAATGGCCTGGCAACGCTTTCGGCGGGACAGGCTGGCCATGCTTGGTGGGGCCACTGTTATCATTCTGGTTCTGGCCGCCATTGCTGCGCCGCTTTTGTCCAGGTACGTCACCGGTTATTCATACGAAGAGATCGAACTGGGCGGCATCCTCAAACCACTGGGCTACCAAAAGTCTGCCGGCATTCCCGTCCACGTGCTGGGCACCGATGAACTGGGGCGGGACGTGTTGACCCGCATCATCTACGGCGGCCGCGTCTCCCTCTACGTCTCGTTTCTGACGGTAGCCATCTCGCTGACCATTGGCACGGTCCTTGGGGCGGTGGCCGGATTCTACGGGGGCGCGATTGACAACTTGCTGATGCGCTTTGTGGACATTGTCTATGCCATCCCTAGCCTGTATCTGTTGATCCTCATCGCCGTGGTCTTTCGGCCCGGGGTGACCGGCCTGGCGTTCGTGCTTGCCTCGACGGGTTGGATGGGTGTGTCGCGGCTGGTGCGGGGCGAGTTTCTCACTCTCAAGGCGCGGGACTTTGTGGACGCGGCCCGGGTCGTGGGGGCGGGCAACACTCGCCTCATCTTCCGGCATATCTTGCCCAACGCTACGTCGCCGATCATCGTCGCGGCTACACTGTCCATCGGCTACGTGATCCTGACCGAGACGGCCTTGAGCTTCCTGGGCATGGGTGTGCAGCCACCGACGCCCAGTTGGGGAAACATGCTGACCAACGCGCAGCAGTATCTGTATAGCGCGCCGCACCTGATCGTGATTCCCGGCTTCTTTATCTTTATCACCGTGCTGGCCGGCAATATGATGGGCAACGGCCTGCGAGACGCGCTCGACCCGAGATTGAGGGAGTGAGGTCAACTCGTCCCAGGGGATCCAGAATTGCTCTGCGGGGATTGCCAAATCCCGATTTTGGCCTGGATTTGGCAATTGTGACATTTGACCTCCAACTTTGAGTAAAGACTAACCTCGCTCTAAGGGGATCGGCAGATCCCCGTCGAGCAACGCGGATTTGGCAATCCGCTCTGAGCAGAGGAAGACTGAGCAAAGATCACTACAAAGTTGCACGACATTTGTCACAATAGGCAATCCAGGCCGAGCAAGATTGGATCTGCCGAGTCTGTATTGCTTTGATGAGAGCCTTCAAAGTCACCCTGTCAAGGGCTGATAGTGCCCAAATCAAGCCCATTTTGTAACCTTCGCAAGGCTCCCCTGAACTCCTTGAGGGCGCAAATCCTCTACAAATGAGTCAAGATTTCTGGACGTCGCGGCCTTTGGTCCCTGGGCCCAAAGACCAGGGGCTTGCCGCGTTTTCCCCAGCAAGCCCCTGGTCCTTTGGCACTTAGTCCTGTACTTAGACCGTACAGGACTAAGTGCCTGAGGACCAAGGGCAAAGGGCTGGGGCGTCCACTTGTCGGTTTGAGGCAAAGCTTCGCTAGACGCTTACGGTTCATTTTCTGGGCGAGTCAAGTTTACACTCCTCGAACCCTCGAGATTACTGGTGGCCCGGCCCCCTCTGTCAACGAATACCAAACGAATAAACGAATGAGATCTGCCGTCAAGGCCTATTCGTTTATTCGTTGCTTCATTCGTTGACAGGATGAAAGCTTGAATCCAGGGAATCTAGCTACAGCGTTCAGGCTGTAGAGCAACAAAGTATTGTGCTTTGCTTAACCATCCCACACCCTGAACGGTGTGGTTGTCGTCTCGCTTTCTCAAAGTCGGCGACACCGGCTACAGCATTCAGGTTTAGAGCCAATACCTTTCAAATAAGCGGCGATCAGACTTCGGAAGTCTCAGAAGTGCCTTGAACTGACGAGGTTTGAGCTGATTTCAGGCCGATTTCGTCGGAAGACCTATCCCTAGACTTCCGAAGTCTTATTTGAAAAATATTGAGCTTGGTGGCTTTCTGCAATGAGTTGAGAACTGAACGACTCTGCTACAAAGGAGGAAAGTATGACAAAGGCTGAGGATCGTTTCCTGACCGCTGTGTCATCCTGGATCAGAGATGTGCCGTCAC
>CAYNKW010000549.1:0-2313 GCA_964397845.1 uncultured Anaerolineae bacterium | reverse complement strand
ATGAAAAAGTGACACGGACGAGGAGACTCAACCATGGCCACAGGAATTCGAGATAAAGTCGCCATCATTGGCATGGGCTGCACCAAATTTGGCGAACGCTGGGAGGTGGGCGCCGAGGAACTGATGGTCGAGGCTTTTGAGGAAGCGATAGGGGATGCGGGCATTGACCGGAAAGAGATCCAGGCTGCCTGGCTGGGCACCTGCTTTGAGGAGATCAGCGTCGGCAAGAGTGCGCTGCCACTATCTTTGACCTTGCGATTGCCCAGGATGCCGGTGACCCGCGTCGAGAACTTTTGCGCCACGGGTACGGAGGCCTTTCGCGGGGCCTGTTACGCTGTAGCGTCAGGTGCTTACGACATCGCTCTGGCCCTGGGTGTGGAAAAGCTCAAAGACATCGGCTACGGTGGCCTGCCCAACTGGGGCTCTGACGCCGGGACGCTGACCTGGCAGTGGATGCCCAACGTGACCGCGCCCGGCGCCTTTGCCCAGTTAGCCACGGCCTACGCCGCCAAACACAACATCTCCGATCAAGACCTGAAAAGGGCCATGGCCCACGTCTCGGCCAAAAGCCACGCCAACGCCGTCCTGAACCCCAAGGCCCACCTGCGCAGAGCTGTTTCCGTCGAGCAGATCATGGCCTCCCCCATCATCGCTTATCCCCTGGGGCTGTTCGACTGCTGCGGCGTCAGCGACGGGGCGGCCTGTGCTATCGTCACCACGCCGGACATGGCGCGTGGACTGGGCAAAAAGGATTTCGTCACCGTCAAGGCGCTCCAGTTGGCCCTGAGCAGCGGCGAGGAGATGGGCTACAACGCCTGGGACGGCGATCACTTTCTCACCACCGCCAAGTGCAGCACCATGGCCTACAAGGAAGCGGGCATCACGGACCCCCGCCAGGAGATCAGCATGATGGAAGCGCACGACTGCTTTTCCATCACCGAGCTGGTGACCATGGAGGACCTGCACATCTCCGAACGGGGCGGGGCCATCAAGGACATCATGGATGGCTTCTTTAACCTGGACGGCCAGATTCCGTGCCAGCCCGACGGCGGGCTCAAGTGCTTCGGCCATCCCATCGGCGCCTCGGGGCTGCGGATGCTGTACGAGATGTACCTCCAGCTTCAGGGTCGGGCCGGCGAGCGGCAACTGCCGGACCCTCGCTACGGCCTGACCCACAACCTGGGCGGGATGCCTTACATGAACGTCTCCAGTGTCACGATTGTCGGGCGGTATGGGGATTAGTGTGCGAATGACGAATGACGAATGACGAATCTCGATCCGCGCCCGGTTGCAGTCAAGTCCCAACCGACCTCACCCCAGAGTCGCCAGCGCACCCTTCATCCTGTCGAGCGCCTCCGCCAACGTCGAGCGCGGACAGCCAAAGTTCAGCCGCACGAATCCCTCGCCCCCCTGACCAAAAATCGCGCCGTTGTTCAGGGCAACCCGAGCCTCCTGCAGAAAGAATTCGTGAGGATTGGCTGGGATGTCTGACTGGCGGCAGTCAAGCCAGGCCAGGTAGGTGCCCTCGGGCTTGCCCATGGTGATGCCGGGCAGGTGCGCCTCCACGTACTCCAGGACAAAATCGCGGTTGGCCTCCAGGTAGCGCAGCACCTCCCCCAACCACGGCTGGCCGTCACGGTAGGCCGCCAGAGCGGCGGTATACCCCATGACGTTGATCATCCTTGAAACAAGGCCCGCTCGGGCGGCCTGCAGCTTTTCGCGGAGCTCGACATTCTGGACGATGGCCACCGAACATTTGAGACCAGGGATGTTAAAAGTCTTGCTCGGCGCTATCAGCGTGATGGTGTGCTTGGCTATCTCGGCATCCAGCGAGGCGATGGGCAGATGGCGGCTGCCGCTGAACAGCAAATCACAGTGGATTTCGTCGGAGCAGATTACGATGTTGTGACGCAAGCATATCCCGGCCATTTGCTCCAATTCATCGCCTCGAAACACGCGCCCTACCGGGTTGTGAGGGTTGCACAGGATAAAGATACGTGTACGGTCGGTGATGGCCGCTTCAAAGGCATCGAAATCAATGGTGTAATGCCCATCCGCTCGCCGCGTCAGTTCCATCTCGTCGCAGGTGAGCCCGGCGTTGCCCGGGGCATAGAGGATAGGAAAGTAAACCGGAGTCTGCACCAGCACTCCCTCTCCGGGAGAGGCCACGGCACGGCAGGCCAGGTTGAAACCAATCACGACGCCCGGCACAAAAACCAGCGCCTCGGGCGATACCTGCCAGCCGTAGAGCCGCTGCAGCCGATCCACTATCACTTCGGTGAGTTCTGGCGGCGCCATGCCATACCCGAACAC
>CAYNKW010000548.1:0-2313 GCA_964397845.1 uncultured Anaerolineae bacterium | reverse complement strand
AAAAACTACAGGGGCGGGATAGCGCAACGATTGTGGGCTCAATCTCTGCATTAGCTATTCCCATTCCTTAACCTGGCCCGTCACCCGCGAAGGGAATTATAGTACAGGTTGAGGGGCAAAACAAGTTCGCCAGGGGGATGCATTATCTCAGGATTGTGGTATAATGAGAAGTGAGGAATGAGGGATGCGGGGTGGGGTATTGGAAGCATTAAGGAGGTCGTGCGATGGCAGACATGACAGGTCAGACGTTGGGCAAGTATCGCCTCACCGGGCGGCTGGGGCGCGGTGGCATGGCCGAGGTGTACCGTGCCTATCAACCCAATCTGGAACGGGAGGTGGCGGTCAAGGTGATGCATGGCTATCTGGCCGAGGACGAGGGCTTTGTGGGACGCTTTAAGCGAGAGGCCAAGGCCGTGGCGACCTTGCGCCATCCGCACATCGTGCAGGTGTACGATTTCGACGTCGAAGACGATACGTATTACATGGTCATGGAATACGTCGGTGGCGAGACGCTAAAAGCGCGGCTCAAGCGGCTCAATGCGGAGGGGAAGCGGATGCCACTGGAAGGGGTGGCGCACATCTTTCGTGCTCTGTGCGATGCGCTGGATTACGCCCACGCGCAGGGCCGCGTTCATCGCGACATCAAGCCGGCCAACATCATGTTCGACGGCCAGCGGCTGGTGCTGGCCGACTTTGGTATTGCCAGCATCGTGGGTGGCACGCGCTACACCGCCAGCGGAGCCATGGTCGGCACGCCGGCCTATATGGCGCCAGAGCAGGGCCAGGGAGAGCCAGGCGATGTGCGAAGCGACGTCTATTCGCTGGGCGTCATTCTCTACGAGATGGTCACCGGCCAGGTGCCCTACGACGCCGACACGCCGCTGGCTATTGTTCTGAAGCACCTCAACGAGCCGCTACCCCTGCCGCGCCGGGTGAGCGCCGACGTGCCGCCGGCTGTGGAGCGGGTCATCCTCAAGGCCCTGGCCAAGTCGCCGGACGATCGTTACCAGTCAGCAGGCGCACTGGCCGATGCGCTGGAGGTCGCTGTCGAGAGGGAAAAGATGGCAATCGAGATGCCTTCCGTGCCCCCGGAGACGGCAGTGGAGGTTGCCGCGCCTGTTCCCACACCAAAGCGGACGCCGTGGGCTCTCATCAGTGTTGCAGCTCTGATCGTCGTGGCGCTGATCGCGGCGGCGCTGCTCGTCCTGCTCAACCTGGGTGGGCAACAAGAGCCGACAATACCTTCCACCGTCGCGGTCGCCGCCACGCCGACAGCGATGGCCCAGATCGCGTCGCCGGTTGTTGCTGCTACGCCAACACCGATAGTCCGGATCACACCACAGACCGTCTCTACCGCGGAGCCTACGCCTCCCGCCGTGCCTTCGACGCCGCTGCCCGATGCGATGGCCCACTACGACGCGGGCGTCGCTGCCTTACAGGATTGGGATCTGGAGGAGGCAATCCACGCATTCTCCCAGGCCATTGAGGCGGACCCCAACTTTGCCGAAGCATACTACCTGCGCGGGGCGGCCTTCCGCGAAGGCGGTCAACTGGCGGAGGCCGAGGCCGACTTGACCCAGGCCATCGCCCTGAAGCCGGACCTGGTCGAGGCCTACTATGAGCGGGGTGACCTCTACCTCGACCTGGCGCGCGGGAAAGACGCCCTGCGCGACTTTACGACGGTCACCGAACTGCAGCCGGATCATGCGGAAGCGTACTACAAACGCGCCCAGGCCTGCGATTGGTACGTCCCGGACTGCGATGACGACCTCGTTTTGGCCGATCTCGATCGGGCCATCGGACTGCAGCCCGATTTTGTCGAGGCCTGGCAGACGCGCGGAGAATTCTACCTCTGGGGGGAGGAATACGATCTGGCGCTGTCCGACCTGACTCAGGCCGTCGAATTGGCCCCGGATGATGTCTACGCTTGGCCGTTGCTCGGCTTTGCCTACTATGCAGTGGGCGAGTACGAGCAAGCCATTGCCTGCCATGACGAGGCACTCCGGCTTGAACCGGCCGATCTGGATTCTTACTACCATCGGGGGGCTACCTATCTGGAAATGGGCGAACTGGACGCCGCACTGCAAGACTTTGACAGGATCCTCTTGCTGGAGCCGGAGCACAGCGGCGCGCATTACGGTCGCGGGCGAGTGCACGTCGCTGCCGGACGCTACGAGGAGGCGATCGCCGACTTTACCGAGGTGATGAAAGATAAAGACGAGGATTACAGTTGGCCCTACTTTGAGGACGACAGCCCCTACCTCGACCGTGCACTGGCCTACCATGCTCTGGGCAGAAACAAAGAGGCCCTGA
>CAYNKW010000547.1:0-2313 GCA_964397845.1 uncultured Anaerolineae bacterium | reverse complement strand
CTTGTCCATTACTACAAGTTCGTGTATAATGTGTAATGTAACTCCCCTTTCAAGTCGGCGTGAATTTCCAGTCGAGTGTGCTGAACATGGCCTGCTTGCGTCAGACGCACGAGCGAGCAGGGAGCGACAAGTATGATTCAAGTGGGGCGAGAGGTTTGCGGCCACTTTGAGCGTGCCGTCGGGCGGGAATGGCTGGTGACCAACGGCATTGGCGGGTATGCCCTGGGCACCCTCAATGGAGCCAACAGCCGGCGTTATCACGGCCTGTTGGTGGCAGCGTTGACTCCTCCCCTGGGACGCACGGTTTTTGTGGCTCTGTTGGAGGAACAGGCCATCCTCGGTGGACAGGAATTTCTTCTCTCCACCAACGAATTCCACGGGCGTTACGTTCACCCCCATGGCTACCTTCACCTGGAATCCTTCCGCCTGGAGGGCACGGTTCCCACCTTTACCCATGCTCTGGCCGAGGTGCGTCTGGAGAAACGCATCTGGATGATCCATGGGCATAACACCACCTGTGTCGCTTACACGCTGCGCCAGGGCAGCCGCCCCTTGACGCTGGTTGTGCTTCCTCTTTGCACCGCCCGCGATCATCACGAACACGCCCGGGGCAACGGTTGGGAAGCCCGTCTGACCGTCGTGCCCTACGGTCTGTCGGTGCAGTTCGTCGGCACACCTCTCTATTACATCTTGAGCCGGGAATTCTCAGCAACCCTGGAAGGCGAGTGGTACTGGCGCTTCCACCATCGCATGGAGGCTTACCGGGGTCTGGATGACCAGGAAGACCTCTACGCTATGGGGCGCTTCACCGTCACCCTCTCCCCGGGCCAGACAGCCACGCTGGTCATCAGCACGGAAGCCGAACCGTGTCTGGATGGCCCCCAGGCCCTGGCCGCCGAACAGGAACGCCAGCGTGCGCTGCTGGCCGCCAGCCCTCTGGGGGAGGAGAGCGAGCCAGGTTTCACCCGGCAACTGGTGCTGGCCGCCGACCAGTTCATCGTGGCCCGCGGCGAAGGGGGCCGGTCGGTCATCGCTGGCTATCCGTGGTTCAACGACCGGGGACGGGATACCATGATCGCCCTGCCCGGTCTGACGCTGGCCACTGGCCGCCCGGAAGTGGCCGCCCGCATCTTGCGCACCTACGCCCGCTACGTGGATCGGGGGATGCTCCCCAATCGCTTCCCTGACGAGGGCGAGACGCCAGACTATAACACCGTGGACGCCACGCTCTGGTATTTTCAGGCTATCTATGAATACGGTCGCCACACCGACGACTGGCAGTTGGTGACCGATCTCTATCCCATCCTGGTAGACATTATTGGCTGGCACGAGCGAGGCACGCGCTGTGGCATTGGGATGGATGCCCGTGACGGGCTGTTGCACGCCGGAGAGCCAGGCGTGCAGCTCACCTGGATGGACGCCAAAGTGGACGACTGGGTGGTGACGCCGCGCACAGGCAAGCCGGTGGAGATCAACGCCCTGTGGTACAATGCGCTCAAGATCATGGCTGATTTCGCCCGCCGGATGTGCGACACCCATGCAGCATCGCACTACGAAGCCCTGGCTCAACGGGTTGCTACGAGTTTCGCCCACCGGTTCTGGTACGCGGAGGGAGGCTACCTGTACGACGTGATAGACGGTCCCACAGGCAACGACGCTTCTCTGCGGCCCAACCAGATCTTTGCTGTTTCCTTGCCGCACAGCCCGCTGCCGGCCGATCGCGCCCGCGCTGTGGTGGAGGCCGTGGGTCGCTCTCTGCTCACTTCCTACGGCCTGCGCAGTCTGGCCCCCGATCACCCGGACTATGCAGGGTGCTATGGTGGCGACCGGTGGGCCAGGGACAGGGCCTATCATCAAGGCACAGTCTGGGGATGGCTCATCGGCCCCTACGTCACGGCCTACTACCGGGTCACGGGTGACACAACCGGCACCCGCCGCCTGCTGGAGCCCTTCGCCGATCACCTGCACGACGCCGGTATGGGCACGGTCAGCGAGATTTTCGACGGTGACGCGCCCCACACCCCGCGTGGCTGCCCCGCCCAGGCCTGGAGCGTGGCCGAGGTGCTGCGCGCCTGGCTTGCGCTGCGAGGATAGCTCCAAAAATCAAAAGGCGTCATAGAGACAACAATCTCAAAGTCCTCGTTGGACTGTACCATCACTGTCCACGTCGTAGCACACAATTGTTTGTGGGGGGGAGTATGCACGCTTGATTGTGGCCGACCGGGCTTCCGGCTGTGTGCCGGGAGCGGGTCGGCTTTGTGTTTGCTGTTGAAGCGCCGTGATAGGCGGTGGGGGAAGTGCGACTCTCGCTGG
>CAYNKW010000546.1:0-2318 GCA_964397845.1 uncultured Anaerolineae bacterium | reverse complement strand
ATGAATTGCTTGAACTGGAGGTTGGCCACCGGGTATTGGCCCACCCACAGGTCACGGCCGTCGTCCGCGCCGCCCGGTATTCTGATCCAGGTGCTCAGTTCATTCAGCAGGTCTTTTTCGCCCGTCAGGGCGTCGCGCACCTCGGCAGCGCGGTGCCGCTCGGCCAGGGAGAGCGCGCCCTCCGTCTGAGCCAGGGCGGCCAGCCAGCCGTCCAGGCGGCGCAGCAGGGTTGGGCCGTCCCGCTCGGCACGCACGTCGGCGGTGCCCACCTCCAACAGGGCTTCGCCGGCAATGACCGGGGCCAGCCAGACTTTTTCGTCGGTCGCCGGGGGGCGCGGGCGGTCCTCCACCTTCTCCGGGCAGAGCTTTTGGACGGCGGCGACGCCCCGCGCCGCTTTAGCTTGCCGGGCAGCCAGGACAAAGACCTCACGCCAGCGGCCAGGGTGGTCAGCGGCCAGCCGGGCGGCCTGTGCGCTAAAGTCGTCACGCTCCACCAGGTGGCAGCCGGCCAGATATTCTTGAAAGGTGCGGTGGGGGAAGGCGTAGACGCGGGGGCTATCCAGCTCTCGCCGGCCCAGGCCCAGGAGCAGGCCGGCTCGCTTTTCGATGTACTCCACCACCACCGCCGCCTTGTCCCGGCTGTCCTGGAGGAGGCCGCACAGGTCTTCCAACAGGTCTGGCTCTTCGATGTTGGCCTCCCCTGGCTCGTCGCCGTGGGCCTGGTGGACACGAAAGGCCGTCTTTTGAATCGCCCGGCGGATGTGGACCATGGTCAGCCCGGGCACGTCCAGGCGTTCGATGAGGCCCGGCTCCATTTTGCCGCCTTCTTCCTTGGCTTCGTTCCAACGCCGGAGGAGGAGTTCGACTATAGAGTTGTACAGGTCTACCCGGTCGTCGGGCAATTTGCCACCGGAGCTTTCCAGGATGGCGATGAGGGTCAGCAGCAGCGGGCGCTGGGCCAGGTGGATGAGGTCCTGGCGGCGCACGACGGTTTTCAGCCGGCCGGCTTTTTCTTTGGCCAGGCGATCGTCGAACCAACGGGCGGCGACGGCGGCTTCGAACCAGCGATCCAGGAACTTGTCTATTTGCTCCTCGTTAAAATTATCCAGCGTGTGGGTATGGGCCGGGTCAAAGCCTTTCAATCTCTTGTCGGGATCGACCGGGTCGTAAGCATAGACCCGGCTGGTGACGAGCACCCGGGCGCCAACGCTGCCGGCAAAGGCGGCCACGGCCTGACGAACGCGGTCGTACTGCGTCAAGGGTACCTCGTCGAGGCCATCCAGCAGCAAGATGGCCTGGTCCTCCGCCATCAGGCGAGCTTGCAGGGCCGGAAAGAAGGCTTGCCAGCCAAGCCTTTGCAGCCACTCGTGAAAGAAACTCCACAGGTGGGCCGCCTGGCCTCGTTCGGCGCCGGCCAATCCTGACCAGGCGGCAAATTCGCGCAGCAGCACCCGTACGGGCAGCAGGGCACCGTGGTGCCAGTCGTCCCCCAGGTAGGGGACCAGGCGGCCGTCGTGGTGCAGCCGTTCGCCGGCCAGGCACCAGGCCAGGTAGTTGACAAAGGTGCTTTTGCCGCTGCCCGGATCGCCGCGCAAGACAGCGCACCGGGCACGGTCCACGGCCTGCAGTGCCGTCAGTGGGCGGCGTTCCCGTTCGCCGGGCATGGTGTCTTTGGGAGCCGTTGGCTCCAGACTGGTGGTGGTATTGAGGGCGATATAGACCGCGTCCAGAGAGAGGGTTTCCTTGCCTGCCTGCACCGCCGCGGGGTCAATGCCGCGCAACTGGAGCAAGCGCAGGTCGTCGTACAGCTTTTGCAGGTAGCGTCGCCCCAGCGTGTCCGGCGGTACAAGGGCGGGTTTTACAGGCATGGAGGGCTCTTTCGCTTCCTCCTCCCCGGCGGGAGAGACCGGCTCTTCCGTGGGTGGCGGAGGCGGTGTCCCTGGCTTTGCCTGTAGCCGTTGCCGGCGCAGCCCGGCCCACACCTCAATGCCAACCAGCAGCAGCCCGAAGCCCAGTAGAATCGCAGGGAACCATTGAAAAACCGGCGCCCGATCCAGGACATCGGGTTTGAAGAGGAGTGCGCCAAAGGCCAGGACGGCCAGGAGCATGGCCCCTATGCCGAATACAAAGATGGGATGGCCATTGAGGTTGCCGACGATGTTTTTCAAGACATCGCCCACTTGTTCAATAGCAACCGTCTGGGGATCGGTGATTTTTGGGGGAGAATCAGGGGCTGGGTTGGGATCAGCCATGGGACACCTCCGTTAAGACCTGACAGGTTTCCAAAGGTGCTGTTTTGAGCCAGATTCGACCTGATC
>CAYNKW010000545.1:0-2326 GCA_964397845.1 uncultured Anaerolineae bacterium | reverse complement strand
CAATCCACAATCTACAATCCGCCGGAGGTCTGCCATGAAAACGAAAAAGAGAGTCCTGTTCACCCTGTTCGTCCTGCTGATCACTCTGCTCCCGGCGCGGCCCGCCCACGCCGACGGCATCGTGATCCCGGATCCACCGCCCGATGTGCCCATCGCGGACGTGCCCTTTCTGACCATCAAGTACCACCGCGTCACGGTGGACATTGATGGGCCGGTGGCTACGACCCACGTAGACCAGGTCTTTGTCAACGACGCGCCCTACGAAGTCGAAGGCACTTACATCTTTCCCCTGCCCGAAGAAGCCGCCATCTCTGAATTCGCCCTCTGGGTGGACGGCGAAAAGGTCGAAGCGCGCGTGCTGGAAAAGGACGAGGCCCGTGCCATCTATGAGGGCATCGTCCGTAAGCGACGCGACCCGGCGCTGCTAGAGTACGCCGGCCGCAACGCCTTCCAGGCTCGCGTCTATCCCATCCCGCCCGGCGGCGAGCGGCGGATCGAACTGGAGTACAGCGAGGTCCTCACCGCCGACCAGGGTTTGGTCCAGTACGTCTACCCCCTCAACACCGAAAAGTTTTCTCCCCGGCCCATCGAAGATGTCAGCGTCCACGTCGAGATCCACTCCGACCAGCCGCTCAAGGCTGTCTATTCCTCCAGCCACGACGTGGCGGTGGATCGCCGGGGCGACTATAGCGCCGCCATCGGCTACGAGGAATACAACGTCAGGCCAGACAAGGACTTTACGCTCTACTATTCTGTGTCTGACGAAGACTTTGGCCTGAGCCTGGTGACCTACAAGCAGTCCGGCGAAGACGGCTTTTTCCTGCTGCTGGCCGCCCCCAAAGTCGAGGTAGACGAGACCGAGATCGTGGCCAAAGACGTGGTCCTGGTGTTGGACGTCTCTGGCTCTATGCGCGGCGAAAAGATCGCCCAGGCCAAGAACGCGCTCGAGTTCGTGTTGGAGAACCTGCACGAAAAAGATCGCTTCAACATCGTCGCCTTTAGCACTGGCGTGCAGACCTATGCCCGCCGGCTGGTGCCCGCCTCCGAGCGGCGGGAGGCCCTGCGCTTCGTGGAGAACCTCACCGCCACCGGCGGCACCGACATCAACCGCGCCCTGCTGGAGGCCCTGGATTCCGCCGCCGCCGAGCGGCCCACCGTCGTCATCTTTCTCACCGACGGCCTGGCCACCGAGGGCGTCGTCGAAACCGACCGCATCCTGAGCAACGTCGGCGATGCCGCCGCACCCAACGCTCGCATCTTTACCTTTGGCGTGGGGCACGACGTCAACACATTCCTGCTCGACCGCCTGGCACAAGACCATCGCGGCGTTAGTGCCTACGTCCGCCCCGGCATGGACATTGAGGAAGAAGTCTCGGCTTTCTACGCCAAGATCAGCACACCGCTGCTGTCCGACATCAGCCTGGACTTTGGCGAGATTCACGTCGAGGATACCTACCCCTACCCGCTGCCCGACCTCTTTGCCGGTACACAACTGGTGCTGGTGGGCCGCTACCGCCAGGGCGGCCCGACGACGGTCACACTGGAAGGCGTGGTCAACGATCGACCGCAAACCTTTGTCTACGAGGACGTGACATTGCGCAGCAGAGGGGGCGACGATCTCATCCCCCGCCTCTGGGCGCGGCGCAAGATCGGCTACTTACTGGGTCAGATCCGGCTCCACGGCGAGAGCGATGAGGTGATCGAAGAGATCGTCGAACTGAGCGTGCGCTACGGCATCATCACCCCCTATACCTCGTTCCTGGTGGACGAGACGGCCGACGTGCTGACGGAGCAAGGCCGCGAGGAGGTGGTGGAGAAGGAAGTAGAAAAGATCATCATGGCCACCCCTGCCCCGGCCTACGGCGCTGAGGCGGTGGACCGCGCCGCCGAAGAGGGCGAGATGAGCCGCGCCAACGTCGCCGGCGACACCGGCAGCACCCAGGTCAAGACCGTGGGTGACAAGACCTTCGTCTGGCACGACGACGCCTGGGTGGACACCACCTTCGACGCGGACAAGACGACGGCCGTCAAGGTTGGCTTTGGCAGCGACGATTACTTCAATCTGCTGGCCGCCCGGCCGGAGTGGGGTCGCTACTTTGCCCTGGGCAGCCGCGTGATCGTCGTTCTGGACGGCACCGCTTACGAGGTGGTGGAAGGTGAGAGTGACCCGCTAGAGATCCCCCCTGCCGCCACCCCAACCGTGACGTCGGAACCAACCCGCCCCCATAGCCCAGAAGTCACCGTCACGGTCGCCGACGACCCAGACGTAGATGTAGGGGAGACTCGTGAGTCGTCCCCCCTGTGCGGCGGCGTCTTTGGCGCGGCG
>CAYNKW010000544.1:0-2338 GCA_964397845.1 uncultured Anaerolineae bacterium | reverse complement strand
GCCCGTGCGGGCCAGGGCTCAACGCAAAGACGCAGAGGCGCAAAGGCGCAAAGAAAAGCAAGGGCAGGACTCCTTTGCGTCTTTGTGTCTTGGCGGCTCTGCGTTAAATCCGGCCATCGCTGACTTGTTCCCGGATGCGTTTGAGGCGTCGGAGTTGGGGGAGATTCCAAGAGAGTGGGAAATATGGCGTGTGGCAGATGTAGGAGAAGTTGTTTGTGGGAAGACGCCCTCCACGAAGATTCCAGAGTACTATGGCAATGATGTACCCTTCATCAGAATTCCCGATATGCACGGCAAGATATTTGCAACGAAAACCCAGAAAATGCTTTCACTCGCTGGAGCCGCATCCCAAGAAAAAACGACTCTCCCGGCTGGTTCAATCTGTGTCAGTTGTATCGGCACTGTAGGACTAGTAATCATCACAACACAGGAGTCTCAAACCAATCAGCAAATCAACTCTGTCATTCCAAAATCGCCAAACGAGACGTACTTTTGGTATTGGGTTTTCTTTGACCTTCGTGATAAGATCAAAGCGAGGGGAAGTGGTGGATCGGTCTTAACCAACTTGAGTAAAGGACGTTTTTCTCAATTGAAGATCCAATCTCCTCCTGCAAGTCTGCGAAGTAGCTATAACACGCTTGTTGGGCCACTTTTTGAACGGATTCTTTTGAACGATAAAGAATCGGGCATCCTCGCCGCCCTACGCGACACGCTCCTGCCCAAGCTCATCTCCGGCGAGTTGCGCGTGCCCGATGCCGAGCGAATCGTGGGGAGGTGTGTATGAGTCAAAATCAACGCCAAGACGCAAAGGCGCAAAGAAAACCCACTGGCGTCGCTGCGTTACACGAAAACGAGATCAGCAAGCACATCGTTGATTGCGCCATCGAGGTTCACCGCACCCTCGGCGGCCCCGGGCTCCTCGAAAGCGTCTACGAACAAGCCCTGGTGTGGGAACTGGAACAACGAGGGCTGGGGGTTAGACGCCAGGTCTCCTTGCCCATCCCATACAAGGGCCATATCCTGGCCTCTCCCCTACGCATTGATCTCATCGTTGGCGGCAAGGTTATCATAGAGTGCAAGGCTGTCGCGCGATACAATGCCATCTTTGAGGCCCAAACACTCACCTATCTGCGGTTGACCGGTTTGAAACTGGGATTGGTAATTAACTTTGGGGAAAAGTTGGTCAAAAATGGTATCCATCGGGTAGTGAACAGACTATGAGCAACAACCAACGCCAAGACGCAGAGACGCAAAGATGGGATCCATAGTTCCTCTGCGTCCTGGCGCCTTTGCGTTTTATGAATCCGAGGTCGAACAAGCCGCCCTCGCCTGGTTGGAGGGTCTGGGCTACACTATCCTGCACGGCCCCGACATTGCCCCCGGCGTGCCGTTCGCCGAGCGCGACGATTACGGCCAGGTGGTACTCGAACGGCGGCTGCGCCAGGCGCTGCAGCGGCTCAACCCCCACGCCCCGCCCGACGCCCTGGACGAAGCCTTTCGCCGTCTCACCCGGCCCGACTCGCCCTCGCTGGTGGCCAACAACCACGCCGTCCACCGCTACCTGGTCGAAGGCGTGCCGGTCGAGGTTCAACAACCGGATGGCTCCTTCCGCGGCGACCTGATCCGCGCCCTGGATCACGACGACCCCGAAAACAACGAATTCTTGGCCGTCAACCAGTTCACCGTGGTCGAGGAACGGCGCGAGCGGCGGCCCGACGTGGTGCTGTTCGTCAACGGCCTACCCCTGGCGGTGATCGAACTCAAGAACCCCGCCGACGAGAGCGCCGACGTCTGGCGGGCGTTCAACCAACTGCAAACCTACAAACAACAGATCCCCTCCCTGTTCATCTACAACGAGGCGCTGCTGGTCTCCGACGGCGTGCAGGCCCGCATCGGCACGCTGACCGCCGACCGCGAGTGGTTCCTGCCCTGGCGTACGATCACCGGCGAGGAACTGGCTGCCGCCCACCTGCCCGAGTTGCAGGTAGTGTTGGAGGGCGCCTTTGACAGGCGGCGCTTCCTGGACCTGATCCGCCACTTTATCGTTTTTGAGGACGCCGGCGGCGGGGTGCTGGTCAAGAAAATGGCTGGCTACCACCAGTACCACGCAGTCAACGTGGCGATTGAAGAAACCGTGCGCGCCTGCCTGCCCGGTGAAGAGTTCCGGCGCTTCGAGGAGAGAGGCACCTACCTGGCCCGACCATCGCGCGACGCGCAGCCCGGCGACCGCCGCGTTGGGGTGGTCTGGCACACCCAGGGGGCGGGCAAGAGCCTGACGATGGTCTTTTACGCCGGGCGGGTGGTGCTGCACCCGGCCATGCAGAACCCGACGCTGGTG
>CAYNKW010000543.1:0-2345 GCA_964397845.1 uncultured Anaerolineae bacterium | reverse complement strand
TCAAGGGGAGCTGTTAAATTGTGAAGGTTCTATTTCTTAGCTTTGAAACGATGCCGAAAAGGAACTAGAATTCGAAATCACAAGGACGCTTCGAGAAAGCTTCTTTTTCAGATTCATTATCATCGAGAATGAAGATGATCGAATCGGAGCAAAAGGTCTGGAGAGTCGTCTTATCGGAACCGTAGCACAGTGTAAGGTTTGCGGTCCCTCACCAGATTGGCTTGGAAGATACTCTCCCAAACCCCAAATAATGAGGCATGGTTTGTGGCAGGTTCAGCACCTTGGTGCTGATAGTATAGGCGGACAAGATGAAGAAGCCATTGAAGCCGCCATCCAGGAAACCCAGATTTGGATTACCGAGGCCGCATAGCAGCCGCCAGACTGCCTGCTTCCGTTCATCCGAGGGCCAGTCCCTCCCAATTTGCTGGTCCCTTTATCTTGTCTGTCAAGCTTCCTCTTTCTGCCATAATCATAAGCTAAACCTTGCCCTCTCCGTGCCCCCGTGCTATAATGTAGCCGGCATGATCCGCCTTTTCTGCCATGCTGTAGGTGGCCCATCGCTGTCTGCAATCGTGAGTACATTGTTCTGAAGTCAAGAAGGATACAAGGGGGGGGGGCTTCATGCATAAACGAAAAGTGCACTTGTGCCTGCTTGTGGCCGGAGCCTTGCTGCTTGGCTTCATTCTGGCCTTGAGCATACGTCCAATTCCTGGTTCAGCCTCTTCCCCGCCTACGCCGCAACTTCCTCCCCACCCACCCCGTCCCCCTGATGGTGTCTCTGCTCTGCAGCCCGCCCAGACCACGGAAAAGGTGATCTCTCAAGATCTACCGTCGCTCAGAGCCGTGCTGCTGGTGGGACCGATAGACGGCGATGATGGCAGTTGGACTACGAGTGAGAAACAGAACATGGATCTGGCCGCGACAGAGTTGGCATCCCACGGTGTTACCGTTTTCAAGTTCTATACCCCCGACAACGACTGGGAGCAAATCAAGGATGCTGCCAACGGTGCGCACTTTGTTTTCTACCGGGGTCACGGCGTCTATTCCGGCGACATGCCACCAACCTGGGTGGGAGGATTTTCGCTCAAGGGCAGATTCGCCTCATCAGATGATATTCGCAACGATCTGAACCTGGCTCCCAACGCCATTGTGATGCTTTACGGCTGTTTCACTGCCGGCTCGTCGAGCGCCCCCGATGAGGGCGAAATTGATATTACGGAGGCCAAGCGGCGGGTTGGCATGTACTCCAGTCCCTTTGTGGATCTACAAGCCTCCGGCTATTATGCCAATTGGTTTGGCAGCGCGTTTCAGATGTTCGTGCGTTACCTGTTCGACGGGCAAACGCTGGGGGAGGTTTATGAATCGTACTTTGACTTTAACAGTGCCACGGTAAATCGCTCCACGCACCCTGACGACGCTGACTATGCCGTATGGATCGACAAGGACTATTGGAGCGGACGTTGGCAGTATAACAATGCCTTTGTGGGCAAACCAGAGATGGACCTCCAGGAAGCTATCGGCCCGCACTTGCAGTTGACCAAAGCTGTCACGCCAATAGGAGTTGCGTCTGGGCAAATGCTGACTTTTACGTTGCACGTCACCAACACTGGCTCTAGCACGGCCAACGGGGTCGTTGTGGAGGACCGGCCGGATACCCTGCTCAATTTTGTGTCTTGCTCTGATGGGTGCAGTGGCGGCAACCTGGTTACCTGGAGCAGTCTGACGATCAGCCCGGGACACGCTATCTCGTTGAGCCTTGCGGTCACCGTTTCAAAGACCTATAGCGGCAGTGTATTGTGGAACAGTAACTCTTTGGCCCGCTACACCACTGTCTATGGTACCGGGGTTGACGCGATCGGCACAGCAGTTTCTGCTACGGTGATCAATCGGGCTATTGCCATCACTGCCACTCAACTTGGTGCCAGCGAAACGTGGATGCCCAGCGATTGGCTTACGCTGACGACCGGAGCCCTCGCAGAAACTGTTGCTTTCACTCTTACAGAGTTAAGCGGGCCGATGGTGCCCGCCGATCCGCGTTTCCCGGGAACAGGTTACGACTTCCGGCTGGCGGCCACGAATGTCCCAACTGGCACGGCAATTTCCCATTTTGCTTCGCCTTTAACGCTCACGTTGGACATTCCCGTGTCACTCACCCCGGCCGAAAAAGTGCATTTATGGCGATGGGTAGAGGAGCAGCAGCAATGGATAGACCTCTGTCTGGCGGGCCGGTGCGAACATTCGGACCGGGAACTCGTCGTTACTGTCACGCATCCCGGCGACTTGGCGTTGGGCAAAGAGCGGTACGATGTGTTCTTGCCAGTAGTTCTTGGGCAGAGTTGAGTTTT
>CAYNKW010000542.1:0-2346 GCA_964397845.1 uncultured Anaerolineae bacterium | reverse complement strand
CGGTTTTTACCTGAAATACTCTGTCAACCTTATTTCTCCGACAGACTGCTAGGTCTATCTTTTTTGGCGCGCCCAGCGGGATGCTCCCCTCCGGTCCTTGTTCCTCGCCTATGCTCGGAGTGCTTCACTGCGTTTCGCAAAAACTCACAGCCCTTTGAACTGCATAGCACAAGACCCTAAAGGTCTTTGAGACCTTTAGGGTCTATCCCGTTCGGCGCGCCCGGCGGGATGCTGGCGCGAAACCCACAGCCTTCTGATTCGAAGGCGGAAAGGATTTCACCGGCTAGAAATTATCACCCAAGGTCAAAGAATTCTGATCGATCGAGGATGGGATCAAGTCACACGGTCTTCTCACGGAATGGGGCGCAAGCCTGGAAACAGAGCAAGAATACCGGGACTTTGCTGATGCTTGATTTCAGGATGCCAACCATATCCAACAGCGGGATCTTTTTCGGGAAACTGATTCCAGAGATGGGAAAAGTTCCGGGGTGGGGAAAATTTCCGCAGAGGGAGCAATTCAACTAAACCGTCCCGATAATTCACCAAACCTCGACCTGATCTGCACCAAATCTTAACATCTTTGTGGTATCATACAAGCACGGCAATGCTTTCAAACAAGATTAGTGAGGTGAAAAAATGACAAACAAACTGACAACACTGGTTTTTTTGGCTGCGATCGGCCTGTTCCTGGTCGCCTGTGGGTCGGCCTCGGACGACGTGCCCTCGCTTGAGGCTACCCCTACCGCAGTTGTTGAGGAGAAAACCCTTGACGACGAGGCCAAGGTGATGGCCTTTGTGCAGTGCATGCGTGACCAGGGCATCGAACTCCTGGACCCGGGGGTCGACTCCGAAGGCAACGTACAGGCACCCGAGCTTGCTGAGGGAGTCGAGATGAGCCGGGAGGAGTGGAACGAACCCTACGAGGCGTGCTCCGAGCACCTTGAAGGTCTCACCTTTGGTAGGGGAAGAGGCGACGTAACCGAGCGGGTCGACCAATTCGTCGCCCTGGCAACCTGTTTGCGCGACAAGGGCTACGATGTGGACGATCCCACGGCCGAGACGCTTCAGGTCTGGCTGGGCGATTTCCGCGCGACGTTCGATTGGGACGACCCAGAGGCAATGGCCGCCTACGAAGAATGCAGTAGCGCGGATTGAGGGGGGAACGATGAAATACAAGCACATAACATTGATTGCGGTGGCCGTGATTGGCATCCTGGTTCTTGCCGCCTGTGGTTCTGACTCCGATGACGTGCCGTCGCTCAGAACAATAGAGGATACGCAACTGGTGGATCCCACCGCAGATGCTGCGGACACCGTCCGCGACAACGAGGCCAGGATGATGGCCTTCACGCAATGCCTGCGTGACCAGGGCATCGAAGTTTATGACCCGGTGGTCGACTCGGAGGGCAACGTGGGGAAACCCGAACCCGCCGAGGGTGTCGATCTAAAACTAAAACGAGAGGATTTTGGGGCAGCCTATGAGGCTTGCTCCGAGCACCTGGAAGGGTTCACCTTCGAGAAAAAGCGCGTTGATGTGAGTGCGTTGGTTGACCAGTATGTTGCCCTGGCCGCCTGTTTGCGCGACAAGGGCTACGATGTGGATGAGCCTACGGCAGAGACACTTGACTCCTGGATGGGCGATTTCAAAATGTCGATCAACTGGGACGACCCGGCGGCAGAGGCGGACTTTGAAGAATGCAGCGGTGATGCGTTTGGGGAGGGAAGCGGAAAATGAGCGCTCCTTCAACGCCCTCAAACAACAAAGAACCGCGACGACGTCCCTGGATCTGGCTCAGCCTGATTGGGTTAGTTATCGTTGCCGCTGTGCTGGCCGCTGTGGTTCTCCTGCGTCCGAATGACGCGCCGACAGCGAACACCGCGACGGATCCGTTAAACTTGGCCGAAGTTGTGATCACCGACCTGACTCAGGAAGAAACCTTTAACGGCAAACTCGAATCCATCAAGGGCTCGGGCACACTCATCCCTACCTCCCAGATAGAGCTCAGTTTTGCCAGCCCCGGCACAGTGGTAGAACTGCTGGTGCAGGTGGGGCAAGAGGTGCAGGCCGGGGATGTGCTGGCACGGGTCAACAGCATCGCGGCCATAAATGCGGTGACCACAGCCGAGCTGCAACTGGCGCAAGCCGCCATGCAAACGGACGCCACCACCACCCAAAGTGGCATTAGTTTCGATGACATCAGCGTGGCGCAAGCACAGATCAATCTCAATGTGGCCCAACAAGCCCTAGACAACTTGCTCAATTGGGAAGTGGATGCAGATGAAATTGCCCAGCTAGCAGTTTGTCGGAGAAAACTTCCCAGCCAGGCGAAACCATGATAAACTTGG
>CAYNKW010000541.1:0-2354 GCA_964397845.1 uncultured Anaerolineae bacterium | reverse complement strand
AGATGGTGGGCCTGGACACCGAAGATTTGCGCTTCACCGCTCAAGAGATCCAGGCGTTGGTCAAGCAGAACTATGGCCTTGACCTGCCGCCTGACGAGGCAACCGGACTGGCCGAGCATTTTGAGGGGTGGATCACCGGTATCTTGCTAACAGCGCAGTCTGGTTGGGCGGAGCTGTTGGAGGATGCCATCCGGGTTCAGACGGCGGGACAGGTCTACGACTACCTGGCCGAACAGGTCTTTGCCGACCAGCCTCCCGACTTGCAGACTTTTCTCCTGGAGAGCGCAGTTTTGGACAGGATGAGCGCAGAAACGCTGGACACCTTGCGGGAGGCCGGCGATTCGGCGATCAGGCTGGCGCAGGCGGGCAACCGCAACCTCTTTCTGATCCCCCTCGACGACGAAAACCGGTGGTTCCGTTACCATCAGCTTTTCCGCGGCTTTTTGCAGAGCCGGCTGCGTCGGAAGGCACAGAAACAGTTCGAGGCCCTGCACCGCCGTGCAGCGGGGCTCTTTGAGGCGCGGCGGGAGTGGCCGGCGGCCTTCGATCACCACGCCCAGGCTGGCGACCAGGAGGAGATGGTACGGCTACTCGAAACAGCAGCAGGGGAACTATACACCATTGGCCGCTGGGACACGCTGCGGCATTGGATCGAGGCGCTGCCCTCCGTTGCCGTCGAAGCGAACCCGGTGGCGGTTTATTATCGAGGACTGATGCTCATGGAGCAGGGCGATCCCGCTTCATCGCTGTCCTATGCCGAGAGGGCGCGGCGCGGCTTTGAGGAACGAGAGGATGCCGTCTGGGCGACTTGGGCCCTGATACTGCGGGCGACAGCGCTGCGCTTGCTGGGGCGTTACGCGGAGGCGCTGGACACAGGCGAGAGGGCCCTGTCTGAAGCGGCTCGACTAAAGAGTGGAAACCTGTTGGCCGAGGTACAGCGCACTGTCGGCATGACGCACTATTACGATGGAAGGGTCGAAAAGGCAGCCCATTATCTCAAGAAAGCTTTGAAGCAATACCAGGTATTGGGCCATATTGGCAATATCGCAATGCTTCATCACGAGTTGGGCATCACCTACCGCGCCTCCGGGCAGTGGCGCAAGGCGGTGGAGCACTACCGCCAGGCCATCCACCTCTGGGAGCGACTCAACAACCCTGGCCTGTGGGCCATGACCCTGAACAGCATCGGCGTGGTGCACTACCTGTGCGGCGAGTTCGCTGAGGCCTACCAGGCGCTGAACCAGGCCCTGGAAAAAGCGAAAGCGGCCGGCTACCAGCGTGTGCAGGCCGCTGTTCTTGCCAGCCTGGGCGACCTTTATCGCGACGCGGAGCAATACCAGGCGGCCCACAAAGTCTTCCGCCGAAGCGCCGAACTGGCCGACGAAGCGGAGGAAGGGGCTGTCAGCGTCTACGCCCGCCAGGGCCTGGGAGAGACTTGTCGCTTGCTGGACGACTATGAGCAGGCGGCCGTCTGGTTATCCGAGGCGCTGGGACGGGCCAAGGCGCACGATTCCATCTACGAGATGGGCTTGTGCGAGTTGGCGCGGGGCATCCTGTGGAAAGCATTGGACAACCAGGCACGGGCCTGGGTCAGCCTGGGTCAGGCGAAGGAGTTCTTTGAGCGAAGCGGCCACCCCCACGAGTTGGCGCGGAGTCACTTCCACCTGGCTCACCTGGCCCTCCGGCAAGGCCGATATCAGGACGTGGCGCGACACCTGGGTGTAGTAGCCGCGTTATCTCATCAATTGGGCTACGACAGCTTTCTGGTCGTGGAGGGGCGGCAGGTCAGGTCTTTGCTAGAGTACGCCATCTCGCTGAACGGCGACAAAAGGTGGTGGGCGGGCATCCTGGAGCGGGCGGCCCGGCCGCCGGCCCCGCTGATGGCTGAGCCCCAGAGGGCTGCGCCTGCCCGCCGGCCGCTGCGTATCTATACCCTGGGTCAGGATCGCGTCCGGTATGGCGACGAGGAGACGAAAACCGGCCGGCCCAAAGTGCGCGAGTTGTTCTTTTACCTGCTGGCCCATCGCTCTCGAGGCGTGCGCAAGGATCAGGCCGTGGCCGAGTTCTGGCCGGAAGCGACGCCATCCAGGGCAGCCCTTTCGTTCAGGAGCGCGCTTTACCGGCTGCGAAGACTGTATACCGAGGTGCGTTGGGAAGACGACCGATACTGGCTTGACCTGCCGGAGGGATCGTGGTACGACGTGGAAGCCTTTGAGGCGTTGCTGGACGAGGCACAGGCGGCCGAAACCGAGCAAGATCGAATAAATGCCTATCGTCAATCGCTGACCCTCTACGCCAGCGATTATCTGGCGGCCTTTGACTGCTCGTGGTGCACCCTGGAGCGGGAACGGCTG
>CAYNKW010000540.1:0-2373 GCA_964397845.1 uncultured Anaerolineae bacterium | reverse complement strand
TGTTACACCGTTTACTCTCTTGAGCGAATCAGCTCAATCTGCCTGATCGGCCGGTAGAAAAGTCCGTCAGGTCCGAACTGCACTCTGTTTCAGAGACTAGACAGTGCGGGGTGAGGCCTTTTCGAGGTATCGAACGTCCAACTCGGTTGCCGTCAAGCGCCCCAGGAACTCGACAAGGATCCGCGCTCGCATTCGCCCCCCCAAGCGAGTGTCGGACATGCCTTCAAAGCCCTCGAAAAAGTCCCTCCGTGATGCGCACGCGATCTCCTCGACGAAACTGTCCCAGGCCAAAAGAATCTTCCCGTTGTATCTCTTTGACGCGACGGCGGATCTCCTCGATCACGGGACTGGGGATACAGGCGGGCTTGTCGTCATAGCCCAGCACCCGCCCCACGCCTGGGACCCACCTTATGGCGGACAGGCCAACCTGAGCCCGCTCAGCTTTCCCAGTAGCGCACGGACAACCGGCTCAAATCCTAAAGCCGTCAACGAACTGTTGTGGGTGTTTACAATATTACACCCATCATCCATTTTACCATCTATTTCCCTTCCCTGTCAACCATTATTGGTTAGAAATGTCTTAGGATTTGTTGAAATCCGGCTAAGGCCAATTTACGAGAGCAAGAGCGAGATAATGATAGACTTCCCAGCAAGCCAAAATAAGCGATTTTGAGCCCAAAATACCAGTTATGGTAAACCGTTACGGGCTCGGAGCCCAGATTTCCCTGCTTGACTGTACATAAGTCGTGCGCGATTCAAATGACGCACTTGCACCCCTCGAAAATCATTTATGAGACTGGTATTACTCCTTGAACCGATAACCTACCCCACGTACATTCAGAATGTGACGAGGACTGGAGGGATCAGGTTCGACCTGGCGCCGCAGACGGTGGATGTACCACTTGATGATCTCCCGTGCCTCGTACAGATCTTTGGGATCATAATCTCGCACCACCCGCACCAGTTCTGCTGGGGGAACTACCCGGGGGGCATTCTGCATCAGATGAACCAACAGTTTGAACTCTTGAGGCGTCAGTTTTAGTGGCCGTCCATCCAAAGTTGCCAGGTGCTGCTCCAGGTAAACGAAAAAGCGGCCACGCTGCACGATACGCGCTTTCTCACCCGCCTCTCGAGATTGAGCCAGCGCCTTTCGTCGCTCCAGCGCTTCTTGTATGGCCCGCCGCACCTCGTCCGGCCTGGCCGGTTTGAGCAGATAGTCGTCCACGCCTTCGCGAATGGCGGCTATGGCCGACTCTAACGAGCCGTAAGCAGTCAAGATCACAACAGCCATCCCAGGCCAACGCCACCGCACCGCTTCCAGCACCCGCAGGCCGTCCACTCGGCCGCCCAGGTTCAAGTCCACCACCGCCACGTCGAAGGAAGTTTCCCGCAGCAGGTCCAGCGCCTCTTCACCGCTGGCTGCTGTCACTACAACGTGACCGACTCGTTGTAAGGTCTCCTTCAAGGTGAAGCGGATCCTCTCTTCGTCATCCACCACCAGGCTGCGCACCACTTCTGCCATCAATCACTCTCCTTGCAAGGTGCGGTGCACTTTTGGAGCGCGTTCACACCTCTCAGCCCCTCATTCACGCCGGCAACCACACCTCGAACGCAGTTCCCTTTCCGACCCGACTCTGCGCCTCAATACGCCCTCCATGGTCTTCGACGATGCTGTGAGTAACATACAACCCTAATCCCAAACCCTCAGGCTTGGTAGTGTAGAAAGGATCGAAGATGTGGGGCAGATCGTCGGGAGCGATGCCATGCCCACTATCGGTGAACAAAATGCGCACCCCCGCTGGCTCGCCAGTATGGCTCGTACTCACTTCCAGCCGCCCCCCCTCAGGCATGGCTTCGACGGCATTGAGCACCAGGTTCAGAAACACCTGTTGCATCCGATCGAGCACCAGCATGAGCGGGGGTAGATCATCGGTCACCTCCCGGATCACTTTTATCCCGCACTTCTGGCACTGCTTCCTGGTCAGCATCAGCACCTGGTCCAGCAGCGCGTTCACGTCGGTGGGCTTTCTCTCCTCCGGCTTCGATGGCCGGTTCAGGTCGCGCAACTGCGTTACGATACGAGCTGCACGTTCCAGCTCCTCTGTGCCAATTTGAAGGAACTCGCCTACGTCCTCCCCTTTGGCCAGCGACTCCTCGGCCAGACCCAGGCAACCGATGACCGACTGCAGGGGGTTGTTGATCTCGTGGGCCAACGAAGCGGCCAGCCTGCCTGTGATGGCCAGCTTCTCCGCCCTGATCAAGGCAACCTGGGCCTGTTTCTGCTCCGTGATATCCTCCACCACGCTGATGGCGTACCGAGGCTCGCCCCGGGCTCCTCGAACAAGGGAAACCGTCACGTTGGCCCAGACCACC
>CAYNKW010000539.1:0-2381 GCA_964397845.1 uncultured Anaerolineae bacterium | reverse complement strand
GCCCTACACAGCTTTGCAGAGGAGTATTTGCCAGGTGATCAAGACATTGCTGCGCCCCTTCAACGGCAGCCTCGAGGACGCGCAAGGCATCCTGGCCATAGACCGCGCCACCTTTGACGACTGCCCCTACCCGCCGGAGCGAATCACCCGCCTGCTGATGGCTGGCGAGCAACGGGCCTGGGTGGCGGAGGTTGACGGCAGCGTCGCCGGGTTCGTGGCCGCCTTTCCCACGCGCACCCTACAGGCCGAGAGTTGGGAGGTAGACGTGCTGGCTGTCCATCCGCAGTATAAACGCCAGGGCATTGGCACGGCGCTGATCAAGCAGGCTGTGAGGGGCATGGCCCTTCGGCATAGCTCAGGGCAGGCGCGGGCGGTAGTGATGGTCAAGAATCACGCCTCCCGCCGGGCGTTTGAAGCGGCCGGCTTCCAGGCGCTGCCCGATACCTATCACCTGATGCGCTGCGACGTAGCAGGCGCGGCGGCGCGTCCACCTGTACCCGGCATGGAGACCATCCGCCCGCTGGCCAGCGAGGCCGACGCGCGGGGCATCCTGCAATTGGCTCCGGCGTTGCCCCGTACTGCGCCAGAGGTGACCCGCCTGACGGACGCAGAGACTAACACCCTTCTCGTCGCCGAGCGCAACGGTGGCGTCTCTGCTTTCGTGGAACTGGTCAAGGTGCAGACACTGCTGTACGCCGGGGTCTGGTTGGAAACCCTGGTCACGCCTGCCCTGAGCGCAGCCTGCCCTGAGCTTCGTCGAAGGGTCGAAGGGTCGCGCCCGGACGAGGCTGCGCCCCTCATCGCCGCCGCCGTCGAGAGGGCCAGGGCCGAAGGGCTGGACGAAATCGGCTGCCTGGTCGCCTCGTGGGACTGGCGGCTGCGCCAGGCTTTCGTGGGCCAGGGGTTCGCCTCCACGGGGGAGTGTCTTGTTATGATACAAACCTTGTAGGTCGAGCCACAGCCGTGAGGCGTATTGCATGTTCCGTTTCCTCACGCAACACGCAATACGCATCACGTTTCTCAGAGGAGAGATAGCTTGGCATTAGACACCACTGTTAGCACAGAGATCGAAAGCTCATATCCCCATTACCGCCGCAACTTTGGTGCCTTGTTGGCCGACTATAGCTTTTTCAGCGTGGCGATGGCTTTCGTCAACCCGAACACGGTCCTGCCAGCCTTTGTGCGGCAACTGACCGATTCGCCGCTGCTCATCGGGTTGAACGGGACGATTCAAACGGCCGGTTGGCTCTTTCCACAGCTCATCGCGGCCAGGTACCTGGGCGGCAGAGCGCAAAAGAAACGATACATGTTGATTCCCGCGGCGATTGGCCGGCCGGTTTATTTTGCGCTAGCCCTGGCCCTGTTTCTCGGCGCAGCGCGGTACCCCGCCTTGATGTTGACGATAGTCTTTGGCGGCATGGCGCTGTTTTGGATGGCCGATGCGTTGGCGGCTGTCGCCTGGTTTGACGTGCTGGGTAAGGCCATCCCGGCCAGGCGGCGGGGCCGCCTGTTCGGGTTAGCGCAGGTCGTCTCCGGCCTACTGACAGTGGGCGCCGGTTTGGCCATCAATTACGTCCTCGGCGATGCTGGCCCGCCGTTTCCCCACAACTATGCCGGCCTCTTGCTAGCGGCCGGGACGCTCTTTGCGCTCTCCTGGTTTGCTATGGCGAGCATCAAAGAGCCCAGAGAGGCGCTAAAAACCGACGACGCCGACTCACAGACTCCTTTTCTGCACCGGCTCACCCGCATCTGGAAGCGGGATCGAGACTTTCGCCTGTTCATCGCGGTGCGGCTGCTGGTGGGATTGAACGGCCTGGCCCTTCCCTTTTACATCATCTTTGCCACCGACCGGCTGGGCTTGGGACAGGGAGTGGTCGGTTGGTTTACGTCAGCGCAGGTGGTGGGCAGCATGGTCGGCGGGGTGATCCTGGGGACGTTGTACGAAAGACACGGCGGGCGACGGACCATCCAGACCGGGGTGGGCGCCGGGGTGCTTGTCCCACTATGGGCCTTGCTGCTGCCTTTGTGGATGCCGGCCGGCCACCCGGGGATGGTCTATGGCTACAGCCTGGTATTCGTGGCGCTTGGCGTGCTCCAGTCCAACTTTATGCAAGGCTTTTTCAACTATCTCCTGGAGCTGGCGCCGGCTGACGAACGGGCTACTTATATCGCCCTGTCCAACACCCTGAACGGCATCGTTCTCTGGCCCACGGCCCTGGTCGGCGGCGTCATCCTCAAGGTGACAGATAACTCTTATCCCACGCTGTTTGCTATAACTGCGGCAGGAGTGGGTCTGGGGTTCCTCTGCACGGCGTGGTTGGCCGAGCCGCGATCGCGATCCAGTACAGACTCGCCCCCGGCCACGGTGACATGACCCACTA
>CAYNKW010000538.1:0-2382 GCA_964397845.1 uncultured Anaerolineae bacterium | reverse complement strand
GGGTCGAGGCAGGCGACTGGGCCTCGTCGGTGGCGAATTGGCTGGTTTTTCAAGGAGGTGTATCGTGAAGTTCTTTTGGCTACGGTGGATCGAAGCGACTGTCGTACTGCTTTTCACTTTGCAGGCCACGCGGACGCTCTTTTCGACATTGTTTGGTGTGATCTACGATGCGGTGTTTGCCGGGCCGTTCACACCGATGGTGGTCATCATTGGCGTATTAGTGTTGTTAGCTTTTCTCGCGCCGCTGGCCGCCCCCCGCGATACCGACCGGGTGCGGCTGGCGCTGCTGGTGACCGTCGCCATTGCCGCCGTGGCCCGCGTGCCGGTGACGGTCAACCACCACGCGCTGCGGCTGTACAGCAGTATCGTCGTCATCACAGCGGGCGGCGTCTACCTGGCGGCGCTGCTGCGCCACACGCCGATGCACTTTGCGCGGGCCGCCGTGCTGGCCCTGGTGGCCGACCAACTCCTGCGCGGCCTGGGGAACACCTGGGACGTGTCCATGCGTCCGGCGTGGATTGTTCTCCAGATTTTCCTCTCCGCCGGTTTGATCCTGCTGGCCCGTTACCTGTCGCGGCCAGAGGTGGCCTATTACGAGATCGGAGAAGTGACCGGCGTGCAAGTGGGCTTGCTGGGGGCGCTGGCCTGGGCGGGATTTCTGTTCGTGGAGACGTCGCTACTGTCATTGCCCAACGCGCTGGCCCGCTGGAGCGAGGGGAGCTATGCCATCCTGACACCGCTGCTCCTGGGCGTGACGCTGCTGACGGCCATGCCCGGTCTGCGAGAGGCGTTCGTCCGCGCTTTTGGCGGTGACGCCATCCACGCCCGGCTGTGGGGACTGGCATTGCTCCTCGTCGCGCTGGTTGGCCTGGCAGTCGGTCGCCGACTGCCGGGAGCGCCGGCGGTCATCGGTCTGCTGGCAGCGCAGGCGGCGCTGCTGTTGGCATTGCCGCACCTGCTGCTCGCCCGCACCGACGGCCACCCGGAGCGCATCGGCCTCTGGCTAGCAGCCAGCGGAGTGGTTTTCCTGGCTCTCAACTTTGCCTACGCCTTTGCGTTCACCTATCCGGACACCATTGGGGCATTCAAAGGAATGGGCCTGCCGGTCGTGCTCGTCGCTGCGCTGCTGGCGGTGCTCCCGGCGCTGCTGCGACCTGTCTCGACAGCCGCAGCGGCTGAGGCAGACGGTGCAGCCTGGACGGCCTGGGCAGTGGTCGCGCTGGCGCTGGTGACGGTGGCGGCAGCGGCAGCCCGGCCTCGCCGCGTCGAGCTGCCGCTGGCCGGCAACGCGGTCCGCACCGGGACGTACAACATCCACTACGGTTACAACAAGCCCTGGCGCTACAGCTTGGAGGATCAAGCTCGCACCATTGAGATCAGCGGCGCCGACGTGGTGGCCCTGCAAGAGGTAGACACCGGCCGCATCACTTCCTACAGCGTGGACGACGCCTTGTGGCTGAGCCGTCGCCTGGGCATGGAAGTCATCTACCTGCCCACGGTTGAGCAGTTGACCGGCATTGCCCTGCTATCACGTTTCCCCATCGAGGCCAGCCAGATCCGCTTGCTGACCAGTCAACTGGAGCAGACCGGGATCATCCGCGCCCGGCTGCGGGTGGGGAGTAGCGCGCTGGATGCCTACGCCGTCTGGATGGGCCTCACGCCGGAGGAGCGGGCAGCACAACTGACGGATGCACTGGCCTTCATCGCCGAGGCCGACGCGGACACGCCTGCCGTCTGGGGCGGCGATTTCAACTCGACACCCGATTCGCCCGTCCACGCGCGCATCGCAGAGGCCGGCTTCCTGGATCCCTTCGTGGAACTGGGCCTGGAGCCCGCGCCCACCTATCCGGCCGACGCTCCCAGGAGGCGCATTGACTTTGTCTGGCTGCGCGGCCTCGCACCGGTGGACGGTGAGGTGATGGACTCACTGGCGTCGGATCACTGGATGGTGGTGGTTGAGGGTAGGTGTATCAGGCCGTGGGGGAAGATCGTCAGGCTCTCGCAGCCTTTCTCAGTGATAACGACGTCGTCCTCAATGCGGATGCCGCCCTTGCCTGGCAGGTAAATGCCCGGCTCAATGGTAAAGGTCATGCCTGGCCGCAGCACCGTGTCGTTGCCGTCAACGATGTAGGGCGGTTCGTGCACTTTCAGGCCCAGGCCATGCCCCGTGCGATGGATGAAATACTTGCCATAGCCAGCTCTCTCGATGACCTGGCGGGCGGCCCGGTCCACGTCTTCGGCCTTGTCACCGGGACCGGCGTACCGACGGGCGACGGCGTTGGCCTCTTTCACGACTCTGTAGATTTCCACCAGTTCGGGATCTAGTTCGCCTATAGCAAAGGTACGGGTAATGTCCGCCGGGTAGCCGCGATAGGTCACGCC
>CAYNKW010000537.1:0-2386 GCA_964397845.1 uncultured Anaerolineae bacterium | reverse complement strand
GAGGACTTTGACAGGCTCCTCAACGAGCAGCTCGAGAGACTGCAGACCGATCACAGCGACTTCTACCTACTGCACGCGATGAACCGTAACTGGTGGCCCAACGTGCGCGATCGGGGCGTGTTCGAGTGGGCCGAAAGAGCAATCGCCGATGGGCGCATCGGCCATCTGGGCTTTTCGTTTCACGACGAGTACCCTGTCTTTCAGGAGGTCGTGGACGCCTACGACAGGTGGACGTTCTGCCAGATCCAGCACAATTACATGGACACGGAGTGGCAAGCCGGTCTCAAGGGCTTGAAACACACTGCATCCAAAGGTCTGGCTGTCGTGATCATGGAGCCCCTGCGGGGCGGCAAACTCGTCGCACCACCCCCGCCAATTCAGGAGTTCTGGGACGCCGCGCCCAAGAAGCGTACGCCGGCCGACTGGGCGTTACAGTGGGTGTGGAACCAGCCCGAGGTGTCGGTCGTGCTCAGCGGAATGAGCGCGATGCAGCACGTCGAGGAGAACCTGGCCAGCGCCGATGCGTCTGGAATCGGCAGACTGACCAGGGAAGAGCTGGCGCTCGTGGACCGGGTGCGCGAAAAGTACCTGGAATTTAGCCCCATTCCCTGCACGGAATGTGGTTACTGTATGCCCTGTCCGAACGGCGTAGATATTCCATACAACTTTAAGCTTTACAACGATGGCGTGATGTACGAAAGAGAGAATCCCGTTCGTGCGCGTTGGTGGTACAGCTACATGGTGGAAGGCTTGGAGGGTGAGTTTCATCGAGAAAAAGGGCAAGCCGTCAACTGCATCCAGTGTCGAGAGTGCGAGGAAAAGTGCCCGCAGGGCCTCCCGATCAGCGAGTGGATGCCCATCGTGCACCAGGTGCTCGGCGAGGACAAATCCTACGACGAGTGTTCGCCACCCCAGTTCGTTGAAATATAAAGGGAGGAGATTGTAAAGATGGGATCCATACTTGTTCTCTATCATTCCCAGGAATATGGTAACACTGCAGCAATGGCCCAAGCCATCGGTGAGGGCGCGAGGGCCGCAGGCGCCGACGTGACCTTGGTCAACACGAATGAGCAGCGACTGGACCTTGAGCAGTACCGCCATTTCGACGCGGTGGCTTTTGGCTCGCCGGATTACTGGGGCTACATTGCTGGCGGGTTGAAGGTTTTCATAGATGACTGGTACATCGCTCGCAAGTCCAACCGCCGAGGGTTGGAAAACAAGCCCTATGGATTGTTCTACTCTCACGGTGGTGGTGGGCGCGCGCGCGGTCCACTCGAGGAGCTCTTTAGCAGGATGGGTTCGCAGGTTGGCGAAATCATCGAGTCGTACGGGAGACCGAACAATGCCGTGCTGGAGGCATGCCGTGAACTAGGACGACAACTGGCAAATGCCACGTAGAAGAAATGAAGAAAGACCCTCAACGGCCAAAGAGGCTGAACGGAAGAATTCGGTTATCAAACTCTTGATTCCGAGGATGAATACGATGTCCAATTACCAAAGGAAGTAGTTGAAGAATCATTAGCCTCATTAGCCAAAGGGAGGAGTTATGGAAAACGCTACTCAAAGCCGAGTGTTAGGAATCGTCGGCAGTCCGCGTCGCGGTGGGAACACCGAGATTCTGGTGGACGAGGTGCTGGCTGGCACGGAGGAGGCCGGCGCCCTGACCAGGAAGGTCATCCTGAACGAACTGAATATTTCGCCCTGCCAGGCCTGTGATGCCTGCCAGAAAACCGGCAAGTGTGTGCAACAGGACGATATGGTGGCACTGCTGGAGCAGATGGAGCGCAGCCAGGCGTGGGTGCTGGGTACGCCGGTCTATTGGTGGGGGCCGACCGCGCAGTTCAAAGCGTTCCTGGATCGGTGGTACGGCGCCAGGCAGGTGACTTTCGAGGGGCGGCGCGTGATCCTCGCCATACCGTTGGGGGGTGGCAGCGGCACAGCGCGCCACACGGTGGGAATGCTTACGGATGCCCTGGCTTACTTGAGGACAGAGCTCGTTGCGACCGTGCTTGCTCCCGGTGCACTCGGTCTAGGTGCGGTGCGTGGCCACGCCGGCGTACTGGCGGAGGCCCGCCGCGCGGGGCGGGAAGCAATTGAGATGCCAAACCGATGAAAAGGGCGTTGCAGAATGAAAACTGTGAGATTAGGCAAAACTGACCTGGAGGTCTCCAGGATAGGGATAGGCGGCATTCCGATTCAACGTCCTCCCGAAGACGAAGCGATCAGGGTGGTACAGCGCGCTCTTGATTTGGGAGTCACCTTCATCGACACAGCCAGGCGCTACGGGACCAGCGAGGAGCGCATCGGTAAGGCGGTTGCCGGCCGCCGAGACCAGGTGGTCATCGCCACAAAGATCTTTGATCGGGACAAAGGGGATAAAGCGACC
>CAYNKW010000536.1:0-2408 GCA_964397845.1 uncultured Anaerolineae bacterium | reverse complement strand
CCCATGCCAAAGCCGCCGTTGGGCGGCATGCCGTAGCGCATGGCCCGCAGGTAATCCTCGTCCACGGGATGTGCTTCCTCGTCGTCCACGTCGTACAACTGGCCCATCTCCAGGAAGCGCGCCTCCTGGTCCAGCGGATCGTTTAGCTCGGTAAAAGCGTTACATAGCTCCATCCCACCGACAAAGCCCTCAAACCGCTCCACGTGGGAAGGGTCGCCCGGCTTCTTTTTGGCCAGCGGCGAAATGTGGCGCGGATAATCGAGAACGAACGTCGGCTGGATCAGACTCGGCTCCACGTGGGTGTCCAGCAGGCTACCCACCAGTTTGCCCCAGGTGGACTTGGCATCCGGCTCGTGGCCGGTAGCGCGCATGGCCGCCGCCAGTGACCCGGCTGTAGGATGTTCCACGTAGTCTATGCCCGTCGCCTGGTGAATCGCCTCTCGCAACGTCACCCGCCGCCAGGGAGGCGACAGGTCAATTTCGTGCCCCTGGTAAGTGATGACCGGCGAACCTAGCACTTCTTTGGCCACAAAGGAGACCATCTGCTCTGTCAGGTCCATCACGTCGTTGTAGTCGGCGTAGGCCCAGTAGAACTCGATCATGGTGAATTCGGGATTGTGCTTAAAGCTCACGCCTTCGTTGCGAAAGTCCCGGCCGATCTCGTACACCTTTTCATACATGCCCACCAGCAGCCGCTTGAGGTATAACTCGAAAGAGATGCGCAAATAGAATTCTTGGTGCAGTTGGTAGTGGTAGGTGGTGAAAGGCCGGGCTGCCGCGCCGCCATAGACCGGCTGCAAGATGGGCGTCTCAACCTCGATGAAACCACGCTCGTCGAGAAAGCGCCGCAGCGCCGACACGGCCCGCGCGAGAGTCCAGAACACCTGACGCACCTCTGGATTGCTGGCCAGGTCGGCGTAGCGCTGGCGGTACCGTTCTTCCACGTCGGAGAAAGCAGAGTAACGCACCATCTCGCCGTCCACCACCTGCTCCTTGACGACCGGCAAGGGGCTGATAGCTTTGGCCAACATTCGCACAGCTATCACGCGAACGGTGATCTCGCCGGTGCGCGTACGGAAGAGCTGTCCCTTGGCCTCCACAAAGTCGCCCAGATCAAAATCTTTCCTGAAGAAATTGTAGGTCTCTTCCCCAACATCGTCACGCCGCACAAAGAGCTGGATCTTGCCTGTGCCATCTTCGATGTGGGCAAAAGTACTCCTGCCCATGACGCGCATGGAGCGCAACCGCCCCACAACGGCGACCTGATCGCCCTCCTGCCCCTCCACTTCAGCGGCCTCGAAGGCAGCGACGGCTTCTGCGGCCGTGTGCGTCCGCTCCACGTGGTGCGGATACGGGTCGATGCCCCGCTGGCGGATCCGCTCCAGCTTGGCCAATCGCTGTTGTTCCTGGTCGCTCAATTGCGGCATAGTGCTCCCTCACGTTCTTCGCGTTTCCCTTTGCACCAATCGGCCCCGGTTGTTGTTTACGTCCAATACCTTTCAAATAAGACTTCGGAAGTCCTGGGATGGGTCTTCCGAAACGAAACTGGCCTGAAATCAGCTCAAACTCTGTCAGTTCAAGGCACTTCTGAGACTTCCGAAGTCTGAACGCCGCTTATTTGAGAAGTATTGTGTTTGCGTCAACACCGGGGCCTGCTCTATCCATGAAGGACCCATTATTGGATGCTCACAATTTCAAAACGGATGTCGCCCGCCGGTGCGCTCACCGTCACGCTCTCGCTGGCGCTCAGCCCTATGAGTGCCTTGCCCAACGGCGATTCATTAGAGATGCGCCCGCTGGAAGGATCGGCCTCCGCCGATCCAACAATGTGGTAGGTCTCTGGGGGACTGCGCCTCTCACCTGCGATCTCGACCACAGTCACACGGCTGCCCAGCCCCACCTGATCGGTCGGGCCGGTTTCCTCAATGATCGCGGCCGCTCGCAGGATCCCTTCCAGCGTCATGATGCGTCCTTCGACAAAGGCCTGTTCCTCTTTGGCCTGCTCGTAGCCAGCGTTCTCCGAAATGTCGCCGCCTTCTTTGGCGTCCCGAATGTTTTCTGCCACCTCATGCCGGCGGACGGTCTTGAGGTGCTCCAATTCTGTCTGGAGTTTTTCGTATCCCTCGGCCGTCAGAAAAGCCGTTTCCTCAACCATTCTCTCTACTTACCTGCTGCTAGACTTTGGCCAATTTCACAATACCTTCATGTGTCGTGGAGTGAGGTACGCCTACGTGCCGTATCTTGTAGCCCTATTCGCATTTGGGGATGCTCACTCCTCAAAATGGCCAGAAGTCCGGTCGTTGCCCTTTGCCCGGATAAAAAAAGCGCGCACCAGCGGGGCGGGGAAGAACACAAACGACAAAAACTGAGAGAGTCACTCTCTCAGTTCCATTCTCCCTTTTGACGAG
>CAYNKW010000535.1:0-2438 GCA_964397845.1 uncultured Anaerolineae bacterium | reverse complement strand
TCCTCGTGGCCAACCTCGATGGGGGGAACCTCGGAGGCCGTTGGGATCAAATAGTCCGCCAGGGAGGCGTTGAGAAGCTGCCCATTTTCGTCGTACATCAGTTGTTCGTAATAAGAGTTGCCGATCCCTAGCGCTATGCCACCGTGAACCTGACCCTCCACGATCAGCGGGTTGAGCATCGTGCCGCAGTCTTCGATGGCCACGTAACGCTTAATTTCCACCATCATCGTTTCCGGGTCTACTTCGAGGATCATGGCGTGGGCACCATTGGCAGTCGCGCCGTACTGAGGGCCATAATAGTCAGTGGACTCTAGGCCAGGTTCGGTGCCGGGCTCGACCGCCCCTCGCAGGGGGTTAGCCAGCACCGCCAACTCGCCCAGGCTGATGGCCTGCTGGGGCATATCGGCCACCCGCACCTGGCCGTCCTCGAGTTCCAGCTCCTCTTCGGGCGCTTCCAGGACCTTGCTGGCCAGTTTGAGGACCTTGGCGCGAACGGACTTGGCCGCCGCATGGATGGCATTGGCCGCGACCACAGACCCGCGGCTGGCAAAGGTGCCCGTCCCCCAGTGAAATTGGGACGTGTCGCCGGTCACCAGGCGTACATCGCGCGGACTCACGCCTAACTGATCGGCCACGATTTGAGCAAAGGAGGTAAAGTGACCTTGCCCCTGGGTGCCGACGCCGGTCGCCACGTTTATCTTGCCGCTGGTCTCGACGGTGACCCGTGCTCCCTCATAAGGGCCAACGCCGGTCGTCTCAATGAAGGAGGCGATGCCGATGCCCACGTGGCGGCCCTCGGCGTGAAGGCGCGGCTGCTCTTCCTTCACAAACTTCTCGTAACCGATCATATCCGCCGCCTTCTCCAGCGTCGCCAAATAGTTTCCGCTGTCAAAGACCAGGGCCGCAAAGGCCTGGTCAATGATCTCGTGGTTGTAGGGGAACGCATCGGGCGGTATAAAGTTGCGCTTGCGAATTTCAACCCGGTCTATGCCCAGCTCTTTGGCGGCCACGTCCAGCAGCCGTTCTATCAAGAATATTCCCTGTGGCCGCCCGGCCCCGCGCACGGGGGTGACGATCATCTTGTTAGTGAACACAACCTTGAGTTCGCTGTGATAGTTGGGGACGTCGTACCCTCCCATCGCGTGGCTTTGCGTGTTGAGGGGGATGGTCAGGCCATACGGGTCATAAGCGCCAGTGTCGTGTAGGAACACGTGGCTCACTCCCAGGATGCGCCCATCGCTGGTGAGTGCGATCTCGGCATCGTGTACCTGCCCTCGTTCCTGGGTGGTAGCCAGAAAATTCTCTCGCCGGTCCTCAATCCACTTGATGGGCCGGCCCAGTTGCAGAGTCGCCCAGGTGAGCATGACCTCCTCCGGGTAGAACATCATGATCTTGGGACCAAAGGCGCCGCCGACAAAGGGCGCAATCACCCGCACCTGGTACGCCGACAGGCCAAACATCCCGGCCAGGCCATTGCGGACGGGAATGGGGGCCTGGGTCGTGTCCCATAGGGTCAACTGCTGGCTTTTCTTTTCCCAATGGGCCACGATACCCCGATTCTCCATCGCTCCCGCCGCACCCCGGTCAATGATGATGCGCCGCTTGATGACCAGGTCGGCCTTCTCTCGCGCCGCCGCATAGTCCCCCTTATCCTGAATGAGATGAGCGGCCAGGTTAGAGTCCAGATCATCGTGGACGAGCGGAGCATCCGGCTCCAGGGCTTGCTCCAAATCTACCACAGCCTCCAGGGGTTCGAGATCAACCACAATGTCCTCGAGGGCATCTTCGGCGATGTAGCGGCTTTCGGCAATGGCAATGGCCAGGGGCTCTCCTACGAGCCGGACCTTGTCCTTGACCAGGGGAACCTGGGTGCGCGAGTGAAAGACTATGTCTTTGATAGTAGGGGGTGGGGAAACCAAAGGAGGGCCTGGCTGCCAGGCATCTCCCATGTCCTCGGCGGTGTAGACGGCCACTACTCCCGGCCGCTCCCTGGCTGCAGACACGTCAATGCTCCGTAGGCGAGCATGGGCGTAATCGCTGCGCAGAAAGGCCGCGTGGAGCATGCCGGGTATCTCTACGTCGTCCACAAACAGAGCCTGCCCCGTCAGCAGGCGCGGGTCCTCGGTTCGTGTCATACGTTGACCAATGTACTTTTTTGCCATGGTTTCACTCCTGATGCATGATGCGTGGTGCGTGAATCACTCGTCACGTATCACGTTTTACGTTCTCATCTTCTCCGCCGCCAACTGTACCGCGTCAACGATGTGCTGGTAGCCGGTGCAGCGACAGAGATTTCCAGAGATGGCTTCGCGAATTTCTTGTTCGGCTGGGTTGGGGTTTTCCTCCAGGAAGGGCAGCAATGACATCAGCAAGCCAGGTGTGCAGAAGCCACATTGCACGCCGTGAGCCTCTCGGAACGCTTCCTGAAGCGGATGCAG
>CAYNKW010000534.1:0-2438 GCA_964397845.1 uncultured Anaerolineae bacterium | reverse complement strand
GCCGTCCATGGCGGTCAATAATCGCTCACGAGCGTTCATGCAGACACCTCCAAAAGACGGTCTCACTTTGGCGGTGGGGGCCTTTGGATCGCGAACTGGTGCGCCTACCGCAAAGGTTCGCCCAACTGCCCGACTAACAGACAACCGACCACCCACCGGGATCGCTCCTGGGGTAGGGGCCGGCGGTCAATCGCTCACAGGGTTCTTTCCCTCCTCGACTTGCCAGGCAGGACGGGCACACTACGATGTGGCCCCCTATATTCTACCACAGAGGGCAGGGGAAGTAAAGAGCCCCCTTGTGGATAAGGGAGCCAACCGGCTCACTGTCCAGATTGACTACTTTTTCGTGTGGGCTATGACCTCTGCTGGCGGGGGCAAGGGTGGTGGTTATCAGATATTCTTGCCCCTGGTGATGAAGCACTGGTGTGGAACAGGGTGAGGTGTTCTAGCTTGACAAGGGAACAGCAAAGGCCGTGGGTCACATTGCGCTATCCCGGTTTGGGGGGTGATTTGACAAATTCCCGGTTTGGTGTATAATTTCTTCGCTTTGCAGGCAAATCCATCCAGTCAGGGAAAGGAGGTAGCAACATGACACAATTGAAAGCGCTTGGGCAAGTTATTGCTCTTTGTGTCGATCTTGCTCGCCGCTCCCTGGTTGAGGGAGGTGTGTAGCACCGCGTTCTGTGGTGCAACCTCCATAACGGTGACCAGACCATGAGCTGGCGACGAGATGGCACAGCTCGTGGTTTTTTGTTGGCGGACGGCTTTTGAGTTGCCTGACCGGATCCGCTGCGAGGCCATGAGTGAGAGAATATTCATGGCCTCGTTTTCTTTTTTCACTTGTTATGGAGGAACAGAACCGTGCCTAATCGCAAAGAACGACAATGGCAGCACTACAAAGCTAACAAGACAATGCGCCAAGTGCGCCAACAGATCAAGCGCAACCGCAAGCCCAAGCGTCCACGGCGCAAGGATTGGATGACTTGGACGCCGGGTAATCTCGACGGCCTCGAAGAACTCCAATTTCCGCAAAGCGAGCGGATCGTGCCACGTGGGGAGCGAGAGCGCCGCGAGGCCGTGATGGCCAGGGCGTTGGCCTCTCTGGAAGAAGAGACGGAAGCCGCCGAAGAGCTGTCGCCGGCGGAAGAGACGCCAGACCAACACGGCATCGTGACCGAGGTGAGCAGCAGCCTTTGCCGCGTAGACCTGGCCGGGCGCAGCCTGGTGTGTGGTCTGCGAGGCTCGCTCAGCGCGCAAGACACCGGCTTTACCAACGTGGTGGCCGTCGGCGATGAGGTGATCGTCTCTGAGGACGGAGCAGATCGGGGCATCGTCGAAGCAGTCCTGCCCCGCCGGAGCGTCCTGGCCCGCCCGGACGTGTTCTATGATCACCTGCAACAGGTCGTCGTGGCCAACACCGACCTGTTGCTCGTCGTTGCCTCCTGGCGCGATCCCACCCTTTGGCTGGAGCTCGTGGATCGCTACCTCATCGCTGCCGAACGCAACAAGCTGGGGTCTATCATCTGTGTCAACAAGATTGACCTGGCCGAGAATCCGGCCGACTGTCGTGCTGCGCTCCGGCCATACCTGGACCTGGGCTACGGGGTGGTCTTTACCAGTGCTCTCACCGGCGAAGGGGTGAGCAAGTTGCGAAAGGTGCTGCGCGGGCGGACAACGGTGTTGGCCGGGATGTCGGGCGTGGGCAAGTCGTCGCTGCTGATGGCGATGCAGCCAGGCCTGCAACTCCGCATCGCCGAGGTGAGCGATCACAGTCGCGAAGGCCGGCATACGACGGCGCAGGTGAGGATGTTGGGATTAGAAGGGGGCGGCTTTGTCGTGGACACGCCGGGCATCCGCGAGTTTGGCCTGAGTGGTCTGCGGCGAGGAGAACTGACCCGCTTCTATCCAGAAATCGCCGTCCTGGAACAGGGCTGTCGCTTTGGCGACTGTTCGCACACCCACGAACCGGGCTGCGCGGTCAAAGCTGCCCTGCGGCAGGGCCGTGTGCCGGGAACGCGCTATCACAACTATAAGAAGATTTACTATTCTCTGCCGGATCGTTGAAAAATGGCTCGCCGCAGGACGTCTCCTGCTCAAAATAGTCAGGCCAAGTAACTCAGGTTGGGCTGATCTCCGTACAGAGAGCGGAAATGGCTTTCCATACCACCACATACGGGGTATGCCTGGGCAAACACTCCTATATGCAGTGGTAGAATGCGAGTTTCCAGTCTCTAACTTGGCGGAAACTAAAGTCGGAGGGAAAGACAAGTCAATTGACTTGTTACGGAAAGGCGTAACAAGTTCGTAACAAGTCGTTTCAGTCCTGTTTCAAAACGTGATAGGCACTTAGTCCTGCATGGCCTAAGCTCTTGGTCCTCTGGCTCAAGGACAGAGGGCTTTTACAGATTGGAGTAGAGGCTTTAGCCGGTTTTCACGCT
>CAYNKW010000533.1:0-2444 GCA_964397845.1 uncultured Anaerolineae bacterium | reverse complement strand
GCCCGGTACACTGTCCTTCACCGCGTACCCTCACTCGTTGAGGACGTCATTGCCGAGAACGAACACCCACCCGAAATTGTGACGGCGCTGCGTGCCCTGCGTGATGAAATAACGAACCGGCCCCTCGCGCCGCTGGCCGAAAACGCGCCCGACGTGACGGCCTGGAATCAAGCATGGGAGACCTATCGGGGTCGCACCTGGCTAGAGATTCCCTGGTACTTTGCCGAGAGCTATTTCTACCGGCGGTTGCTGGAGGCAACCCGCTATTTCCAGCCCGGCGAGTGGCAGGGTCACGATCCCTTTGAGGCCAGGAAGCGGCGGGTGTTGGAGGGTGGAGAGGCGGTGAGGACCCTGGCGGAGAGGGTGCTGGCGGCCGGGCCCCGGGGCGAAGGAGAACGCTTTGCCGTTTTGCTGCACGCCAGCCTGTGGAGCAATCGCGCCGACTTGAGTAACATCGTCCTCGCTGCTCGCCCCGAAGACAATATGGGCGGTTCATCGACGGATAATCTGTTGATCGATCACACCGAGGCAGTGTGGGCGTTGGTCGCTTCGGGCTGCCTCCGGCGGGCGGACTTTGTGTGTGACAATGCCGGCCTGGAGACGCTGCTCGACCTGGCCCTGACCGACTTTTTGCTGGAGAAGGGATTGTGCCAGCAGATCGTGTTCCACCTGAAAGCCCAGCCCTTTTTTGTGTCGGATACGATGGTCAAGGATGTCTGTCCCATGCTGGCTGCGCTGCGGCAGGCAGGGGGACCAGCGGCGGCGTTGGCCAGCCGGTTGGAGACGTACCGGCGCGATGGGCGGTGGTCCCTGCGTGACGATCCCTTTTGGACGAGTTGGCTCGGTTTCCGGGACATGCCCCCGCGCATACGCGCTGAATTGGCCAGAAGCGACCTGGTTGTCTTGAAGGGGGATCTCAACTACCGGCGGCTGCTGGACGACCGTCGCTGGCCGCTCACGACCCGCCTGGAGGACGTGACCGGCTACTTTACAGCGCCGTTTCTGGCATTACGGACGCTGAAAGCAGAGATCATCGTAGGGCTGAAAGAGGGTCAGGCAGAAGCGCTGGCAGCGGCCGACCCGAACTGGCTGGTCAACGGCCGGCGGGGGTTGATTCACCTCGTAAGGCGCAGAACGTGATGCACGATGTCTACGTTTTACACTTTACGTTCTACTTCTGCGTTTCGGCGATGGGCAGGGTGAAGGCAAAGGTGCTGCCCACGCCCCACTCGCTGGTTACTTTCATTTGCCCGCCGTGGACCTCCACCAGTTGTTTGGTGATGGGCAGGCCCAGACCGGTACCCTTGGCGGAATCATCGGTCTCTGCGATGCGGCGGAATTTGTCAAAAAGCTTGTCCATATCCTCTGGGCGGATACCCTGGCCGTTGTCTTCTACTGCGATCTGTATTGCTCCCTCATCAGCGCTCGCAGTGATGCGTACCTGTCCCCCTTCCCGGTTGTACTTGATGGCGTTGCTGGCCAGGTTGAGCATGACTTGCTTTATGCGCTTCTCATCTCCCATGACAGGAGGCAATGTTGATGGCACATCGAGCAGCAACTTCAGACCTCGTTCTTCTGACTGCGGCTGGATTACGGCCACCGCGTCGTCAATGACCTTTCGCACATCCACCGGCTCGTAGGCAAGTCGCGCCCGCCCCGACTCTAGCCGGGCCAGGTCGAGAAAGTCGTTGACCATATCTCCCAGGCGCGATGCCTCGCGGTTGATGACCTCCAGGAATTGGTCGTGGGTGCTCAGGTCAAGTTCAGCCGTCAACAGAAGCTTGCTGTAACCGACAATAGAAGTCAGAGGGGTGCGCAACTCGTGCACTACATCGGCGATCTGATCCGATTGCTGGAACAGGCGGGCCTTCTCGATAGCTACCGCCGCTTGCGCGGCGATCGTGGTGAGCGTGCTAAGGTCATCCTCGGAGAAAGGCTGCTTATCTCTTTTGTTCAGCACCTCGATGGCACCGATGACCTTGTCCTTCACGCACAAAGGCACCCCCAGGATGGATCGTGTGACAAAGTCGGCGGCCTCGTCCACCTTCTGCGACCAGCGAGGCTCTTTGGTCACGTCGTCTATTACCAGGGACATGTTGTTCTCGACGATCCAGCCAGCGATGCTTTCCTTGGGCACGGCCACCCGCTCCACTTCGTATTTCTTGATGCCGATGGCCGCTTCAAAAAAGAGATCGCCGCTCTTGCTGTCCACCAACAAGACCGACGACTCTGTTGTGTCTGTCAGTTCCGCGGCGGCGCTGATAATATCTTGCAGCAACGGCTTAAGTTCCAGCCTGGAATTGAGCACCCGACTGATCTCGATGATCCGTTCAAGACGAGTGATTTGCTCGTTCTGCAACTGCTCCAGGCGTTGGATCTGGTTCTCCAGTTCGGTCAGGGCATCTGGAATGGAACGTCTCTCGGCCATGGATGTTGTCTCCTAG
>CAYNKW010000532.1:0-2454 GCA_964397845.1 uncultured Anaerolineae bacterium | reverse complement strand
ACCGTGCGGAGGATGATCTTAAAGTCGAGCCAAAGAGACCAGTTCTCAATGTACCACAAATCGTACTTGGTGCGCTCAATGATAGAGGTGTCGCCCCGCAGGCCGTTGACCTGGGCCCAGCCGGTGATGCCGGCCTTCTCGCGGTGGCGATCCATATAGCGGGGGATGCTGCGCCGGAAATGTTCGACGAAAACGGGGCGCTCAGGGCGAGGCCCTACCAGACTCATTTGGCCCAGGAGGACGTTGATAAGCTGAGGAAATTCATCGATGGAGAAACGCCGAATAAAGGCCCCAATGCGCGTGCGGCGCGGATCATCTTTGCTGGCCCATACGGGGCCGGTCTCAGCTTCTGCATCCTGGCGCATGGAGCGAAATTTGAGACAGGGGAAAGACTTGGCGTCCAGACCCATCCGCTTTTGGGCGTAGAAAACCGGGCCGCGCGACTCCAGCTTGATGAGGATGGCCATCAACAACAGCAACGGGGAGAAAAAGATCAACCCTATCGCCGACCCGATCACGTCTACGGTTCGTTTGAGCGTGAGCCGCCAGCCGCGCAGTGCTACGTCACGGACGGTGAGCAGCGGCAGGCCGTTCAGATGTCCGATATTGACTTCGGTGGCCATGATCTGGAACACGTCGGGAAAGATCTTGATGCTCACCCGGCCGCGTTCGCAGAGAGAGATGATGGAAAGCAACTCCTGGCGAGTGGCGTCAGGCAAGCCGATGATCACCTCGCTGACATCGTGCTGCTGAATGATGGCTGGCAGATCTGCCAGGTGACCCAGCACCGGCACATCCATAACCGATTGGCGCGTGGAACCGTTAGTCACAAAGCCGACCACCTTGTACCCCATGCCAGGCGAGTGTTGTATCTTTTGCTGGATCATCTGCCCCACCTCGCCGGTGCCAATTATGAGCACCCGTTCTTCACCATAACCCCGCCTTTGTAACGCCCGCTGCACCGTCCGGTGCAGGTTGCGTCCCACTGCTACCAGGAGGATAGTCAGTCCCCAGGCGTAGATAACCATGCTGCGAGGATAGTCTACGTCAACAGCGTTGCTTTTGAATACGAATGCCGTCACGGCAAAAGAAAGGACGGTGCCCACAAAGGTCGCGGTAATGATGGAATAAAGCTCGTCAATGCGTGACGCCGCGCGCTGCAAGTGGTAGAGCCTGGAGAAAAAGAACACGAACGCCATGCTGACGATTTGCACCAGCATTGTGCTCCAATATCGGTCGAATGGGACGGCGTTTTCGCCGGCGGTGGGCAATCGGATGCGGTAGGCCAGGTAGAACGCCAGACCCACCAGCAAGCCGTCCAGAAAGACCAATGAAGCGGTGAACAGCAGCTTCGCTTTCTTTTTCACTGTGTTGCCTCCGTTGCTTCCACAGTTCCCTTGGCCTGATTTGTCTCTTGCTGTTTCTTTGCCACGAGGGACTTGAGCCCTTCGCTCAAAAGAGCCACCCCTCCCCGCAAGACGAGACCGGTCAACACTAAACCGTGCAGCCAGAAAGGCGTCGTCGCTGCATAGTGCTTGCGGTAAAACAGATACATCGCCCGGTAGAACTCGTAGCGTGTCTTGCGCCGGATAGCACGATCTCCCTTGCTGGCAGCTTCCTTGTAATGCAGCACTGTAACGTCGGCGTTGTAGTAGATCTTCCAGCCAGCCTGCTTGATGCGATAAGCCCAGTCCAGGTCCTCGCCGTACATGAAAAAGCTCTCGTCCAGCAGGCCCACCTGCTGCACGGTTTCACCGCGCATCATCATAAAAGCCCCTGTCAACGAGTCCACCTCGGTCGTCTCGGCAGGATCGAAATAGCCCAGGTTGTAGCGGCCAAAGCGCCGGCTTCGCGGGAACAGTAAGCTCAGGCCGGATAGGCGATAAAAGGCTACCTCTGGCGTAGGAAAGCTACGGCGGCAAGCCCGGTCCAGTCGGCCATTGGGCAACACCAGCCGGGGCCCGGCAGCGCCGGCCTCGGGGTGAGCGTCCATGAAGGCCAGCATCTCTCGGAGGGCAGAGGGTGGGAGGATCGTGTCGGAGTTCAGGACAAGGACGTACCTGGGATAACTGAAAGGGCTCGAGTCGGCGGCCCGACGTGCGTCGAAGCCCATTGCGCGCAAGCCCAGGTTGTTGGCGTAAGCATAGCCACCGTTGATGCGGCTCTCAATGAGGCGCACCTGCGGGAAAGCCTTCCGCACCAGAGCGGCGCTGCCATCGGACGAGTTGTTGTCCACCACACAGACTTGATAGACAAAGTCCCCCTGACTCTCAAAGGTCGAATTCAAGCAATCGCACAGCAACTCACGGGTATTGTAATTGACAATGACAATCGCCAGGTCAAGCTGCATAATCCCCTCAAAAAAACTCCCTCGGGCCAGGTGATGGGCCTGTGGGAGATAATGTGCCCCTGCGGCGGGACTTATTTTAGCACAAAGGCGGGCATTGGTCAAAC
>CAYNKW010000531.1:0-2460 GCA_964397845.1 uncultured Anaerolineae bacterium | reverse complement strand
CGATATTGCGCGGTAGCACCGCTGCCATACCTGAGGTTGTTCCGCTTGACGAACAGGCACAGACGTTCAGCGTGCCACAGGAAACGCCATGGCTGTGCGTTGACCGCCGATGGCGCGTTGCGCGCGGCCTCGATGAGCGGAGCGAGTTCTGCTGGAGGTTTGGCCGGGGCATCGAATGTGTCCCGGAAAAAGATGCGCTCCGCAGGCAGCTTGTCCTTGGCCCCGGCTGCCGTGCGCATCAAGGTGTTGAACAGCCGGCCGCCCAGCGCTGTGGAGGGCCACCCAAAAACGAGGAGCGCCCCGATGCGTGCCTCCTTTGGTAGCTCGAACCGGGTCCGCACCGCCGCCTCCCGTCGCAGGCTGCCGATGTAGCAGGTGCCGACGCCAAGGGCCGTCAACTGCACGACGATCCGTTCGACCCGGTAGCCCAGGTCCTCCAGCAAGTGCTTCTCACCGGCAATGTATGGCACGAGGTAATGGGCTGGGGTCACGATGCGGCCGTATCCACCCAGGACGGTCACCAGATTCTCGCCCGGCAACACATCTTTTATCAAAACCTCGAAGCGGTTGCCGGGGATGAGCGGTTTCACCTCGGATACGATCTCACGGATCTGCGTGAGCGTGGATTCGTCTAGTGGTCTCTTTTCGTACCGGCGCACCGAGCGCCGGGCCAGGATGGCCTGGTACAGTTCGCTTTGCATTTGTAGTTCTGTTCGCATCTGTGGATGTTCACTCCTTAGAATGGCCAGAGTCCAGCAAGTAGGCGCGGAGCCGCGCACACAGGGCTGCGATCTCCTGGGGACGGCCGCGGGGTGCGTCGGGCCACTCGTCTACTCGCATGCCCCAATACTCGCGTGGAGTACCAGGGTAGCGCGGTACGACGTGGATGTGCAAGTGTTGCACCTGGTGACCCAGCACGAAGGCATAGACGTGATCCGCTCCCTCGCTGGCTTTCAGCGCCCGGCTGAGACGAGCGATCAGCAGGCCCAGCGTTTGTGCTTCAGTGTCCGTCAGGTCTGCCAGGCCTGGCGCATGGCGCCTGGTTTCGACCACCAGCCAACCCAGGTAGGCAGTGGTTTGTCCTTCGGGGATGTGACTGTGTCCGGCGTAGACCAAATCATCCTCGTAGATCGCTCCGCCAGGTATCGAGATTTCCCCTCGATGCTTGCGACACACGAAGCAATCTGTTGGCTGTTGTTCGAACGCGTTCACGTTCTCACCTCCTCAGCAACCGTTTCTGGGTAGTCTTGCCCTTTCGTGCTGATGCCTTTTCTTTGCCGCAGAGCACAGAATTTAAGTGTCTAGCGAAGCTGCGCCTCAAACTGACGAGTCGGAACATGTCATTCGCTGCCATACACTGTCAGCAGCTCCGTCCTGGCTTGCGGTGCGATCAGCCTGACGTTCGACTGAATGTCCTGCAGGTGTTGGTACACTGTCTGTTCCCCAATGCCTGGTGGTGCATAGACGGCAAAGAAGACCTGCCGGGTGGCGGGAGTAATCCGTGTGCGGCGGTCGGGGCCATAGATGACGCTAGAGATGACACCCTGAGTATCAGCTATCATCATGTCGCCAGCTTTCAGCACTTGTTCCTGCCCGTTGAGCCGGGTGTACTGCTCACTGCCCTTTGCTACATCCAGTCTTACCGGCATCTGGATGGCTTCCAGGTCATGACCGGCTGTCAGGAGCATGTTCTTGAGTTCGGCCACGAACATTGCTTCGACCAACGCCGCGACGCGAGGAATGGACTTGCCCCTGAGGGCGATGGACTCCAATTGGAGTTGGATGGGATAGGTCTTTTTGTAACGTTTGAAGTAGGCGTTGTAGGCATGGATGGGTTCGAGGGCCCTCAGCGTGTTGCGGTCGGTAAAGCGTGTTCGGAGCTGGTTCTCCAACTCGTCTTTACACCGCTCAAGCGCGGCATGACGATCTGGGTTGGCAACGTCATGCATCACCAGTATTCCTGCTGCTGCTCCGGGATAGGCAGTCTTCCACGTTTCTAATACTATCAACATTTTCGATTTGACCTCCTCAAGTATTGAGTTCTCTCGGAAAGGGTAGTAGCCCAACCGTGTCGGGCGGTTTTCGGCCCAGGACGGCCAATGCGATTGGCCTGCTACCCATAGCCAGCCATCCTTCCGTGTGCAGGTTCTGGATGCCCCAAAATATTGAGAGGATACAGATTCGTGTTATTTGTCTATTCGTGATGAAAAACTGCCCGGTAGTAACTTGCTCCACAATTCGTGGAGGTTACGGATCGAATCTTTCCCAGTTCCGGCATCGTGCGTTGCTCTATGGCGATCAATGAGAATTGTTTCTATCCCGACCGCCCGAGGTCCCGCCAGGTCCCATCTTGGGTCATCGCCCACAAAGACGCAGCCTCGCGGAGGGGCTTGCAACTTTGCCAAGGCGAATTCAAAAATCTGTTTCGCTGGCTTTCGCCATCCTACATCCGTGCAAAAG
>CAYNKW010000530.1:0-2461 GCA_964397845.1 uncultured Anaerolineae bacterium | reverse complement strand
TCAAGGCACACCAGCGCCTTGATAGGCCGCGCCCGACTCACGTTCGTGATAGCACCGGTGAACCGCTTCCGTTCGCGAGGCACCACGCCGGTGTTACGATGACACCGCTTCGATGATGTTGAATGGTAACGCTGCCGGGATGATTTTGACCAACTGCAGTCCAGCTTGCCGCAGCAGGTCACGATACTCAGCTACTGTGCGTTCACGACCGTGAAATGTCAGGAGCATGATCAAGTCGATGAATTTCACCGGTGAGGGCTCATTCCCTGTAGGAATGACCAGTTCCACCAGCAGGACTCTTCCTTTTTCGGCCATGGCCTGTCGACAGTTCTTTAGGATCGTGACAGCATGCTCATCGTCCCAATCGTGAACGATGAACCTTAACACATAGGCATCGCCACCCTGCGGCACGGCCTGGAAAAAGTCACCTGCGACTTTCTCTGCGCGGCCTTGCGCAACGTGCTTGTCAATAGCTCCCTGAGCGCTTGCGATCACCTGGGCAGTGTCAAAGAGCACGCCAGATACTGTGGCGTTTCGATCCAGGATGCGCGCAAGTAATGCGCCCTGTCCGCCACCAAGATCCACAATCCTTCGATAGCGCGAGAAGTCATAACTGTCAACGATCGCTGCACCGGCCCGTGTGCTTCTATTGGTCATCATAGTATTGAAAACCTGGGCCAGCTCCGGCTGTTCGTCAAGGTAGTCATACCAGGCCTTGCCATAGAGGTGTTCGAAGGCCGGCTGACCGGTACGCACGCTGTAGGCAAGATTGGCAAACATTCGAAGATTGGCCTCGTTACCAGCCAATAGTAGCGAGTTGTGAACGCTGTCCGGTGCGTCACGGCGGAGCGGACCAGCCAAGCTCGTCAGCGAGAAGCGTCCATCTGCGTCCTCATGGAATACGCCGCGGCTCGCAAGCGCGCGTAGCAGGCGATACAGTGACAGAGCATGTGTCCCAGTTGCCTCGGCGAGATCGGCAATGGATCGGGGACCATTGTTGAGCAGATCGGCGATCCCAAGTTGTGCCGCGGCAAAGATGGTATGCAGGAAATACATGTCATCCACTAACCGGCCGAGGTATGCTGCTGGGGACGTCTCCATCTCTCTGGTTTCACTCATAGCGTGCCTCCTCATCTTGTGAGATTGTACAGCAAGGGCTGGTTATTCTGCACACTCGGTGTTCATTGGCAAAGGCAAATAGGCCTTCTTGGCAGCATTATGGTCAAGATATCAACCTAAACCACTCTAGCCGATATTCGTATGTCCCTCGGCTGGCATGGGCGGCACAGCCTCTCGCTCAATGACAAACAGCCCGATAATGGCGACTACGCTCAGCCCCACTACACCTAACACAAGCATCACCATGGTGTAGCCTCCACTGACCCATAATGGAGCCATCACGAGCGGTACAACACCTGTGCCCAGGCCATTGAGCAGGTTGACCAGTGACATTAGCGCGCCTCGGCTCTGCGGAACCAACTCAGTCATCAAGGTAACGAAGGATGCAACACTGAACTCCATCGCGGCGACGAATATGACGAGGCCGACCAGCGCAGCCACGACACCAGGCGAGTGAGGTAGAACCATGATCGTTACCGATAACGCCAGGAAACCAATTACCGCCGAGCGCTTCTTGCCCAGCCGATCAGCTAACTGCGCCGTTAGAACATTCCCAATCAACCCTCCCACACCTATCATTGAGAAAGCCAGTCCAATTTGGCTCCCGGCAAGCTGGAACTTTTGCTCCAACCAGGCAGCCAGGTAGATGAACACCCCTGTTGGGATCGTTATCCAGAGCAGATATGCCAGCAAGCTGGCCATCGCCGAGCGTCGCCGAATGATTGCCATGACCATCCGCCCAAAGTCTACTTTTTCGGCACGATCCTTCTCTGCTTCGGGAGACAGGCGAAGGCGTAGTACAAACAAGGCGACAAGCACGAGTAGGCCCAGCACGCCCACGGTTGCGAAGGAGGCACGCGCGGTCGCCCAATCGGCAATAGCTGCGGTCGCAGGTACGCCAGCTAGCGCCGCCACCGATATAGAGATACGGACAATGCCAGCGGCCCGCCCTCGTATCTCGTAGACAAAAACATCGCCTATGACGGCCCAGGCGACAAAGCAGAAAATAGCATAGCCCAGTCCGACCACGACTTGGAAAGCCACAAGAGCAGGAAAGTTGGGAGCGACAGCACACAAGAGGTTGCCGAGGACATAGGTCCCCAACCCGATCAGCATAAAAGTGCCATGACCGTAGCGGTCTGAAGGCATGCCGAAAAGAGGCGATAGCAGACCTGTAAAGGCTACGACGGAAACCAGGAGCGTGGTCGTAGTAACTGGCACCCCCATCAATCGAGATAGAGACGGGAAGAGCACGTTTTGCATCTGGATGCCAGTTCCAACGATGAGCCATGCAGCGAACAATAAGGCGAGCACCACAACCTCATTGCGGCTAAAGCGGCGC
>CAYNKW010000529.1:0-2464 GCA_964397845.1 uncultured Anaerolineae bacterium | reverse complement strand
AGACCGGCTGAGAGCAAGGGTGAGGTGAAGCACAGTGAAGACACAGCCACGTTCTTGTCCGCGTATCATGATTTGATAGCATCACCAAGAGTTGACATTTTGCCGGAGTCGAGCCTTTAGGCAGGTTTTTTGAGCGTGAAAACCGGCTAAAGCCTCTACTCCAATCTGTCAAAGCAACCCCACCGGCTAAAATGTCAAGACTTTGTTACGCTACCCATGATTTACCCAGACTGGCAGCGCGGACAAAAGTGTGCGCCGCGGCCGCTGAGGACGATCCGCTGCACGGGGGTGGCGCAGCACACGCAGGGCTGGCCGGTCCGCCCGTAGACGCGCAGTTGCGCCTGGTTGCTGCCCTCCTCGCCCGCTGCGTCGCGATAGACGCCGTCGGCGAGTGTCGTGCCCCGGTTCTCGATCCCCTGGCGGAGGACGCGCCGGATGGCGTGGTACAGGGCAGCGATCTCGTCGTCGCTCAGCGTGCCGGCCGTGCGTCGGGGATGGAGACGGGCGGCGAAAAGAGCCTCGTCGGCATAGATGTTGCCCAGCCCGGCGATGAACCGCTGGTTCAGCAACAGCGGCTTGAGCCGCCCACGGCGGCGGCGCATCCGGGCGGTGAACAACTCCAGAGTGAAATCGCCGGCCAGCGGCTCCGGGCCGAGGTCGCCCACGACGGTGTCAGGGTCGCCGGTCAGGTGTATCCGGCCAAACTTGCGCGGGTCACGGAACACAAGCTGGCAGCCATCGTCCAGACAAAAGACGGCGCGGACGTGTTTCCCCGGCGGTGCGTCCCTTGCTCCTGGGGGCATCACTTGCAGGTGACCGGTCATTTTGAGGTGGATCAGCAGCCAGTCGCCGCCGGAGAGCTGGAGAGTGACGTATTTGCCCCGCCGGCCCACGGCCTCTACGCGCTGTCCGGCGATGCGTCGCTGAAAGACCTCGATAGAGGAGGTGGCAATCGTTCTGGGCCAGTACACCCCGGCGGCCAGAATGGCGCGACCCTGCAAATCCGGCCGCAGTCCACGGACGATGATCTCGACTTCGGGCAGTTCGGGCATGGAACCTCCCAGACACAGGAAAAGCAAACTTCCAAAGTCTGGCAGACTTTGGAAGTCTCGTGATGCTGATGGCAACGGTGTCTCTCAGGCGGTGGGCCGCCGCCGCTTGCGCCGCCATCCAAGAAGGGCGCGCAAGACAAGGAACAGCGGCAACAGGATGACGATCAGGACAGGAAGCACCCAGATCACGATATAGATCAGTGCGTCCACCAGGAACTTTAGAGTGTTGATGAGGGCGCGGATGGCCTTCCGGGCAGTGCCCTGGGGCTGCCATTTACCCACCAACAGTGGCTGCACCAGAGTGTCTGGCATCAGGCTGACGCGGATGGTGGCCATGGCCGACAGGTTGGACAGGTAATTCATCCGCCCCTGGAACTGCTCGATCTGGCCCCGGATGTCGGTGAGGTAGCGGTGGACTTCTAGGATGGCTTCGGTGTCGCCGGTGGTTTCCTGGCGCGTCTTGAGCAGTTCCAGCAGCTCGTCCTCGGTGGTGCGCAGGTTGCGCAAGCGCGCCTCCAGGTCTGTGAATTCCTCGGTCGCGTCCAGGCTATCCCGGCTTTCGCGCTCCACGTCCAGTGCCAGGTCGCGAATCTGGGCCAGCGCCTCGTCCAGCCTGTCGGCCGGCACGCGCACGGTGACGCTGGCGCGCAGTTGGTCCTCGTCCTTCCAACTGCTGCTGTCGGAGACAAAGCCGCCCATTTCGGTGGCCAGGCTTTCGACCTGTTCCATCGTCGTGGCGGCATCCTCGACGATGAGTTCCACCTCGACGGTGTAGATGATCATGCGATCCTGGGTTGCGGTGGTCAGTACCTCGCTAGCGTCGGTGCCGGAATACCGGACACCTTCCTCTGCTTCCGGCGCGTAGACGGCTTGTTCCACTACTACCGGCATCTCCCGCTGTACCGCTCCAATCCTGGGCGAGGCCGCGCACCCGCCGGCAATCACGACCAGGATTAGGCTCATCAGCACAAACCATTTCTTCTCCATGTCATTTGTCCTTTCTTCGAGCTTTGGGGCCGAGATTCTGCCTGTAGGACGCTCCTGCTGCGTCAAAAGTTCCTCGTGTCTGCCCTTTGCAGGAAACGGCAGCCACCCGCTGGTGGCCGCTTTTGGACGCTGGGCGCTGGCTGTTGCCTAGCTTGACAGTGTCAAATTATGCAGATGTCGCCCCCTCCGGGTGTCATTCTGAGGAGCGTAGCGACGCCTGTCCTGAGCCCTTTGTCCCTGGGCCAAAGGACCAGGGACGAAGTCGAAGGGAAGAATCTCGTTCATGGTCAGCAGGGAACCCTCTCTTACCAGAAACGAGACTCTTCGCTCCGCTCAGAGTGACATAACCTGATGTGACATTGTCGAACTACTACCAGCCGAAGGAAAGCCGGTTGATGAGCTTGGTCGGCAGGTCCGCCTCCTCC
>CAYNKW010000528.1:0-2488 GCA_964397845.1 uncultured Anaerolineae bacterium | reverse complement strand
CGCATAGCACCCCGCCCCGGCGATCAACACCCACGAAAAGCCGGCCGAGAGGGCCAGCATGGCCGCCAACACGGAGGCCACCACCGATGCGCAGCCGTTGACGCCCCAGGCCCAGGGAATTAGGCCGGGCGACCGTCGCTCTACCAGGGCGATGCCTCGCGGAAAGGGCACGCCCATCAGGAAGCCCAGCGGCGCCAGCGCAATGACCGTCACCGCGAGCCGCGCCGCCAGCGGCCACCCTAGCAACCGGTCGAAGCCGAGGGGCAGCAAGGCTGGATACAGGAGAGCGGCCACGGCCAGGAGGGCAAGCACCCGGCGCAAAGGCAAGCGGGACGCGACAGCGCTGCCCAATCCCGAAGATAGCAGCAGGCCAAAGAGCACCGCTGCAAAGGCATAGATTGGATGGTCCAGAAAGAGGATGAACCGCTGCATCAGCGGGATTTCGACGAACAGGTAGCCCAGTCCCAGCAGGGCAAAATAGGCAAAGGCCCGGCCCTTGGGCCCGCTCAACTGCTCGCCGCGACGGAGTACCAGCGGTAGAAGGATGAATCCCGCCGACGCGGCGACTGCCAGCCCCAGCAATGCCACCAGCACCAGGTAGCCACTCCCGCCAAAGGGCTGCCACATTTGCCCCAGCGTCTTTAGAATGGCCGGCGTTTGTCGCCAGGTGAAAAAGTGAAAGAAGAACGGCCGGTCGTCGGTGGGCGGGCGGACAGCAAAGGGATATTCTTCGTAGAAGCGATCCCGGTCGGTGGCGGCCAACAAATCGGCAAAGGCACGGTAATAGATGGGACACTCGTGGACGGCGAAGCGGTTGGCTTCTGCCTCGGTTATGCCGGGGTAGTAGACCAGGTCGAAGCTACGGGTGGCACAGAAATCTTTGACCGCGCGGATCTCCTCTCCTGTCCACTCTCCGTTCTTGACCAGGATGACCGACGTGGCCCAGCCGCGGATGGCCACTAATCGTCCTGCTGCCCCGCCCTTCTCCACGGCCGTCACGGCCAGCGCCCAGGCGCGCAGGCTCTCGCTGGGTGGCGCTTGCAGCCAGCGACTCACGGTCAGCAGGCCACCGTCGTTCAGGTGGGCCAGATAGTCGGCAAAGGCCTCCTCGGTAAGCAGGTAATTCTCGGAGAGGCTGTAGGCTCCCGACGTAACGGCCCGGTACTCGCCGGTGAAGGCCAGGTGGATCACGTCGTAGCGTGCCGGGCTGCGCCGTAGATAGCTGCGCCCCCCGGCGACTACCGGCATCACACCTGGATCGTCGTACAGCCCGCCGCCGAAGGCACGCACAGCGTCTGTGGCCAGGCCGTTGCTCTCCACGACCGTCACGGAGGCTGCTCCCATTCGCAAAGCGACGTGAACGTCCAGCCCGCCGCGTGGTTCCAGCACCAGGGCGCGAGCGCCGGGCCGCAGCCGGTAGGCCAGCGAGACCGGCAGATGGCTGACCAGGGCAGTCAGGTCTTCCCCATCGGCTTCCGCCTGGTCTACGATACCGGACAGCCCGTCGCCGTCCACGAACAGGCCGCGCTGGGGCGGCAGGGGGCCAAAATAACTCAGGCTCAGTCCCGGTGCGGCGCGGATGCTGGCGCTCTCCAACACGTCTACGCGGGAATAAGCATTCCACTGCCGAAAGGCGACCCTGGCGTCGGGGAAGCGTTCCTTGTGACTCAGGCTCTTGTACTCCGAGAGGCGAATCTCCAACCAGGCCGGCGAGACGACGATCAGCCCGGCCAGGCTGGCAACCAGCGCCCCGTAGACCCATCGCTCCCATCTCCGTCCCCGGGCAAAGACGACCGCCGCCACGCCGCCCAACACAGCGCTGAACAACACTGCCCCGGCTCCGCCCAACAGCGGCAGCGTCCCCAGCGCGACCAGACACCCGGCCGCCGAGCCTGCCAGGTTGGCCGCATAAACCCGCGTTGCCATCTCTGGGCGGGTGGCCAGCAGCCCGCCCACGGCCAGTCCTCCAAAGAAAAACGGCAGCGCCAGTGAGAGGTAATAGAGCGCGAAATAGAGCAACTGCACCCGGTCCCAGGTCACACGGTAGGAATCGAAGGGCAGGAAATTGATGGTCAGGTAACTGACCAGCACCCCCAGGCTGAACAGGGCTGCCAACGCGCTCAGGGCGCGATGCGGCGCAGCGCGCAGGCGATCCGTCGCCCCGCGCAGCAGCGACAGCGCCGACCCACTGGCCCCAAAGCCCAGCAAGGCGAGGCTGACGCTCATGAAAGCAAAGTGATACCACTGCGCCAGCGCAAAGACGCGGGTCAACGTGATCTCAAAGGCCAACCCTGCAGCGGAGAGTAGAAAGATGCCCAGGTAGACGGCAGTTCCCATTGCGACCTCTCAGTGTCCGAACCATTCACCAGCCACTTGTTGGGCGGATCATACCACGATCCGTCCCTGACGGCAACCACACCCTTTCAGGCGCTGAGGTGCCCGGCACTTGCCAATGCTGCACAGCCCAGGGCGTCTAGTCGCCCCATTG
>CAYNKW010000527.1:0-2510 GCA_964397845.1 uncultured Anaerolineae bacterium | reverse complement strand
AGCATCTGGGGCATAGGGTCGTCCTCGGCGTCCTCGAAATAGGTCAAGCTTTTCAGTAGGTGCGCCATGCTATAGCTCACGCCGGCATATTTTCGCTCAAAGTGCTGGATAGTCTGCTCCAGGGAGAAAGCGTCGTGGCAAATCTGGTACAGATCTATGAAATCGCGCTTCTTGCCCCGGCTGGAGATCGCGTCCAGCTTCATCGCTGCCAGGTCCGGCAACCCGGCTATTTGAATGCCTTCCAACTCGACAGGTGTGTCCAGCAGCGAATAGGGGTAGATGAAGAAGCTGATCCGCACTCCGTTGAAGGTGCCCAAAAATGTGCTGGCGTCCTCTTGCGTGACAGCCAGTTCTCCCCGGTGCCCCAGTTCTCGACGCGGCAGGTCGGCGGGGAAAGATCGTTCCGGCGTGAAAAAGTCCAGGTCGTAGGACAACCGATGTCCCAGGTGCAAGGCCGCAGCCGTCCCACCGGCCAGGTAGAACCTGGGAGCCAATGCTGTGTTGGCTATCGTGGCCAGATTCTGCCGGGCCGCTGGCGAAAGGACGTTGATAAACACCGAATTTCCTCCCGTGGCACGCCCAGGATGAAGGCCCAAAAGTTTGCGCTCTTGGGACTCAACCCCCGGCTGCGACGCAACGTCTGAACAATCTCGTCCCCCGAAAAGCGCTCCATCATCCATTTCACCTCGGGCAGATCGCCATAGTCCAACACCCGCTCGATGACGTACCGCTCGTGCCCCTGGACGCACAACTGGTCAAAGTCCACCTCCCAGAAGAGAGGCCGCAAGAATTCGGGCAAGGGGTCTTGTCGTTCGGTCATGGATTTTCCTCGTCCGGCACCAGCGCAGAGGGAAGCAGCCGCCCGTCTTCCTGACGGATGAGCAGGTCTCCTTCCAGCGATTTGAGCAAAGGCAGCAGTTCGACAAAGGTCTCGACGCCAGTACTCAGCTTCCAGCGGCGCAAAGTCTTCCTGTACCGGGCGATGGAACTCATAGGGCCACTCCTTTTCTCGTTGCTACCTGGTGAGACTGGTGGGCAAGGCGCAACAACTGATCCACGGCCCGAATGCGCTCCCGGCGTTTCAGAGCAACGTAGCTCTGCCGGGCCTCCTGAAGAGAAGCAATCGCTTCAGCCGGCCGGGCGGTCTGCAGCGCCAGGTTGCCCAGCGCCTCCTGGGTGACAGCGATGCCATCGGCGTCTTCCAGTCGCCGGAAGAGACGCAGCGCGTCTTTCAGGTACAGGTAGGCGGACTCAAAGTCCTGGTACTGATGGTAAAGTTGGCCCAGTTCCAGCAGGGTGTGGGCCAACTCCGGGCGGGCCTTGCGCCGGGAGAAAGCCTCGCGGGCCTGCTCCAACTGTTCAATGGCCTCACGCCAGCGCCCCAAGCGATGGTAGCTGCGGCCTAGATGATAGCGAGCACAAGCGCGCCGGAGCTGGGGCGCGTTCAAGGCGTCGAACAACTCCACTGCATGGCGAAGCGCTTCGGCAGCGCGGGATAGGTAAACCTGGCGCTGTTCAGGCTCAGCGTCGGCGAGGCGTAGCAGAGCCAAGCCCAGATTTTGGTGACGGATAGCCTCGGCCTGCTGGTCGCCTAGTTCACGGGCAATGGCTAAGGACTGTTCGTAATGCTCAGTGGCGCGGTGGAGGTTGTCCGAATCAGCATAAACCGCGCCCAGGTTAGAGAGAAGTATCCCTTCTAGATGGCGGTCACCAAGGGCACGGGTCTCCTCCAGATCATGCTGGTAGCCAGCGACTATACCCGTCACGTCTCCACTGATAGCAACGCTTCCTTCGCCGACGGTGGTGGCCTCGCTGCTACCAACCTGTGCCGTAGAAGGCTGAGAGGTTTCGGAGAGATACAGTGCTTCCAACCTGACGATCCGTGCGCGTTGCTCTTGAAACTCGACTAGCAGCTGGATAGGAGCCGTCCCACCATACCTGGCTACTTGCTCTTCCAAGATTTCCAGATTACGGCGGGCCATCGCCAGAGCACGTTCCAGTGCTTTCATCCTTGTTCCGCCAGACCTCTGGGGATCGCTCATCTCGGCATCTCCTTACAGCCACTCAATCGTTGCCGGCGGCTTGGTAGACAGGTCATAGACCACGCGGGTCACGTCGGGCACCTCGTTGAGGACACGGGCGCTGACCTGGGTCAGCAGTTCGTAGGGCAGCAGGGCCGGCGAGGCGGTCATGAAATCGTCCGTCACCACCGCCCGCAAGACGATCGCCTGCCCAAAACAGCCCGCGTCCCCGGCCACCCCCGTCGAGCGGGTCTCCGGCAGCAGCACGGCAAAAGCCTGCGCCACCTGGTCGTACCAGCCGGCAGCTTCCAGTTCCTGTAAAAAGATGGCATCGGCCTGGCGAAGCGTCTCCAGCCGCTCCCAGGTGACCTCGCCCAGGATGCGCACCGCCAGCCCGCCGACGTTGTGGTGGTGCTTGATGATGGCCGCACCGCTGAGCTGTCATGATGAAAGCTATTCTACTACAACCCGACAGATGTTGCAAGCAGG
>CAYNKW010000526.1:0-2535 GCA_964397845.1 uncultured Anaerolineae bacterium | reverse complement strand
GCGAACTGGCGCGGAACTCGGTATTCCTGAGCCTGGGGAGGTGTGGACGCGAGACCGCCCTTTTTTCTGTCAACGACGCCCCAGACCAAGGGCAAGGGACAGCCCCAGCATCAGGATCATCGCCGTCACGATAGTGCGGAAGCGGTCACGGTTCAGTTTGCGGTCAACCCGGGAGCCCGTCAGTGTACCCAGCAGAAGAAGCGCAGGAGTGACGTGGTCGAGACCTTTCAGGAGATCAAGGTGCAGCACCCCTACGCCGCCCGCGCCGTCGTGCCGCAGCCGCCGAGGTACAGCTTTCCGACGCTGGCCGAGGTGGTCAACGTGCTCTACACCCGGATGCGGCCCGACCTGATCGTCTTTGGCGAGATGGTGGGCAACGAGGCAGGAGAACTGCTGGCGGCCATTGGGTCAGCGGCTCCTCAAAAGCCAGCCGGCGTACCAACTCACTCTTGCCACTGCCCGGCGCACCGACCAGCGCCACGAACCGCGCCCTCTCTCGCTCGTCAAGCGGCCGCTCACTCACCAGTTTCGCCAGGAGGGTGTCGTGCGCCAGCGGTCGCACGTAGACGCGCTCTCCCGGCACACGAATTTCTGGTATACTATCGGTAGTTGGCCAACCCCATGATACTCCAAAGCCCGCCGGCGGGCAAGTCGCTTTCTCTGTGAAAGGAACTTGCCCATGAGCGAACAACAGACCCTCGACACCTTTGCCCGCCAGGTCGCCCAGATCCTGAAACGTCTCCTCCGCGCCGGGAACAGAACGGGGGACACAAACGAGACAGACGAGAAAGAGAAGGAAGACAAACGCCAGGAAAGAGAGGAATTGCGCCAACGGTTGAGCCGGTTGACAGAGTTGTACCTTGAAGGCGACGTCGGTCGAGAGCGGTATAAACAGGAGCGGGCGGAGTTGATCGAGCGCATCACGTGCCTGTCAAGTCTCATGTCCCAACCGTGTAACGCTCTCAAAATGGAAAGCTCCTTCGATGACCATGGTCGAGTACTCACACCAGTGGCATCCTTGAGCCAACTACAAAGCAAAAGCTCCTGCTCTTTAGAGACAGGAGCTTGTTTGTGGATTGAGGTCTTTTGCCGATCCTCCAGCAAGTGCCCGACACTTGGGATGGTATGCGACTGCCTCTCGCAGGTGCCGGGCTTTTTTTCTGTAGGTTTAGCGAGGCTCCCATTTGACCGCATCAAAGGCGATCAGGCGCGACGCGTATGATTCGTAGGTGATATCGGCGAGCGACACATAGTCGTTGTGGTTGCCTCGGAATCGATAGGTGCCCAACGAGACCCAGCGATCACCGTTGGCCGATTGATCCACCACCCGCAGGGTGTCGCCATCAGCGTGAGAGATCCAGTAGCGAGCCTGCGAAGTCGTTGTGTAGCGATCCGGGATGTAGACAAAGACCTCGTAGTTTCTGGCCGCCAACTCGGAATACCAGCGCGCCCAGTTGTAGTTGTACCGCGACCGGTCGTTGTTCTGGGTCCAGGTCAGATGGCCGTTGTAGCCCTCGGCAGCCGTACGCCAGCCCGTGGATGAGCCACCTTTGACAAAGCCGGGGTCGGCGTCATCAACGATGACCTCGTCTGAGGGCGGTGATGTTATCGGTTCCCAGGACACTTGGGCTGTAGCATTGCCTCTGTTCTCATAGTACTCCATCTGCACGGTGACCGAACCGCCAGGCAAATAGATGTCACCGGTATAAGCGCGCGGAGGCTGGTCTTTCCAGGCATCAATGAGAAGATGGCCGTTCACGTAAAGCCGGGCTCCGTCGTCTACGGTTATGCGGAAGCGATAGTTGCCGGCAGGCATCGTAGCAACGGCGGGCAGCCTCGCGTCGGTCCAACACCCAGTAGCAGGCCATGGTCAGGCGGACGGCGGCTTCGTTCAAAGGGTCGGCCGCCAGGAGGATTTCAGTGTCGGCCAGAGCTGCCTCCCAGTGGCGGGCCTCGTAGCGCCGGTGAGCGCGGGCCTCCAGCGCCGTCAGGTAGTGGAGGTGCAGCCGCTCCCGCTCAAATTGGGCCCACTCGTCGTAGGTATCGGCCAGCAGCGGGCCAGCGTAGAGATCCAGGGCCGTGTCCAGATCGTTCGCCTCCAGGGCCTCTTCAAAGACCAGGGCATCCACCCACAGTATCACTGCTGAGTTCCACTGCACCACGTCCCCATTTAGATGATGCAGGGCCTCCACAGGGAGCACCTGGCGCAGGTTGTTGGCCGCCAAGCGGGGAGGCTTGTCCGGCCAGAACAGGGCCTAAAGCTCTTCGCGGCGGTGCGGCCGTTTCCAGTTCAGGGCCAGGTAAGCCAGCAAGTGCAGTGGCTTGGGCTGAACGCGCAAGAGCTTCTGCTCGCCGCTTGCCTGCCAGACGATGCGCGTCTGTCCCAAAAGGTAGAGACGGACGTTGGCTGTCCTCAGCTTTTGTAGCCGTTGGGGTGCGTGCTGTGCCATTTCCAGGCGGTTTCGATGATGGTACGCAACTCCGGGAACTGCGGCTGCCAACCCAACTCCCGCTTGATCTTTTCCGAGCTGGCGA
>CAYNKW010000525.1:0-2551 GCA_964397845.1 uncultured Anaerolineae bacterium | reverse complement strand
ATCCCTTCGGTCTTCAGATAGATCTCGGCCGGTGGAATGTGCTCCGTCTTGCCGCCACTACGACCAGAAGAGTGACAGCGAGTCCCCCGTAGAAGCCTTGCAAAGCTTCCCGGATCCGCTGTGGGGCAATCTTGGAAAACACCATGCCGGCGCCGGCGGCAAGAAGCCCGATCAAGGCCACCGTCGCTTCAGTCATTCGGAACTCCAGCACGCAGCGGAGCGGCTGGGAGAACAAAAACGTAATAAGCACAGTGACACCAAAGCCCAGCACGCCCCAGGCTGCGAGGGGGAGGGACAGTAGCGGTTCAGACTCGGCATCCGTTGGCGTCTCCTCGAGCTCTGGCTCGGTGTCCAGCGGCATCTCCTTGGGCTGGATCTCGGCAAGCTCTCTCTCCAATGCGTCAAGGCATTTCAGCAAACGGTGCTCTTCTCTGACCAACTGGAGCGGCACATCCACTTCCTGAACGTACTGCGACTTGCGCTCACGGACGAGTTGCAGGTTCGCCCTGGCCTCGGCCAGTTGGCGACGGAGGGAGGCAGCCGATTCAGGATAGGATTCGCGGCCATGCTGTTCCAGATTAGCTTTGTGTTCCACGGCTTACTCCTGTTCAACACTGAAAGAAGGCGAACCCAACATCAGGTCAGTCTCCTGGTCGCACTGCACTTTGTCCGCCTCTATCGCCCGGCGGCACAACTCGGCAAACTCTTCTGCTTGGCACAGTAGATGAGCACCCCAATTATACCACTGATTCACTGATCTATCCAGCTATATTCAGACAGCCCAGTGAACCAGAGTCCACCGGGCTGTGATAGAGAGCGCCGGCCAGGCTGCCTTACCATGATTCGCCCACTCCTGCACCGAATCGCCGGCGATGATTGCCTCGATCATCAGCGATGATCTGAGCAATCATGGCCAACAATTGCACCGCTCGTCGGGATGAGGCCCGGGGCGGGCACTTTCCCAACCCGGACCCTTCCCCGACAGTGTGCCACTATTCCACCGGGGGGACAAGCTCTCAAAGTCTGCCAATCTCTACTTTCCCAGGAGTGACCTTATCAGTGCATCGCGCTCCATCCCCAAGTGCCGAGCTACGTCTCTCAGGATGGCACTCAGTGTACCTACCCGAAGTGGTCTATGACGAGGTATAGTGACGTGATGCTCTCCACCTTCCAGGGTCGTGAGGCGCATGTGGCTACCGGTTTGCCGGGTGACTTTGTAGCCATACCGCCGAAGCAGAACGGCTAATTCCTCACCGCCCATGTCTCGAGGTAATCTCATACAAGTACGACCTCTTCCCGCACCACACGCAGATGCAACAGAGCCGGCCTCTCGTCTTCTTCAAAGTGACAGTGGACAGCATCCTGGACGGCTTCCCTCAGTTCCTCCCAGGTATCTGCCTCGGTGAAAATAGAATATCCTAACGCTCGGGCGACGTATCCCCCTTCTGGGGCTTCCTCTACCAGAAAAATGACTTCCTTCAGCATCTCTGCACTCCTTTGATGGCCTGAATCATCACCGATGCCTGTCTCAATGCCGGCTAGCGATAGATGTCACGCCGATTCCGCACCGTAGGTAATCTTCACAGGCCAACCCCGCTCGGAAATTGCACCCCTACTGCCCGGCTATGCCTCCGCCCGCTTCGATACATCCAAAATGGTGATCCCGACCAACTCATCTCCCCGATAGCGCAGCAAAACGCCTTCGCCGGTCATCTCGCTATCGGTGGCTCTCTGAGGATGCCGAAAACTGATGTATAACACATCCGCTTCCTCGTCGTAATCTACCCAAAAGCGTTGGCTAGGGAAACGGATCAGGTAAGGCAAAGCATGAAAGATAGGAGCAATATAAGCTATGTCCATTGACTGCTCCTTGTCATCAAGACCAACATCTCTATTATACCACTGATCCGCCGATCTATCCAGCTATATTCAGACAGCCAGCCCAGCGAACCAGAGTCCACTGGGCTGTGATACAGAGTGCCAGCCAGGCTGCTTTACCATGACCGCCTCGATCACCAGTGATGATCTGAGTGAGCATCACCGAGTGCCAAGTCACGTCTTTCAGGATGGCGTTCAGCCTACTGCCCGAAGCGGTTTATGACAAGAAATGCAGCAGGATCGGCCTTTCATCTTCCTCAAAGTGACAACGGACAGCATCCTGGACGGCTTCCTTCTTTACGCCAACCCCAAATTGTACTTTAACGCCCGATCTACCTCCGCCATCTTTTCGGCGCTCAAGCGCCCTATGGGGCGCACGTCCTTCTCTCCCCTGCATGGACGCAACCTTGAGGACGGACCGCTCTGTTGGATCGTCGCGATTTGGGCGCAGTTAGCCGCGCTCCGCTCCGGCAGGCCGCTCTCCTCTGGCTCTACGACGACCACAAAAGGGTACGGCTTGGGAGGAATCGTGCGCGTGATGACCACCACCACGGTCGTTCGGCTGTAGCGGTTGCCCACGTTTTGCTGCACTATCAGCGCCGGTCGCAGTCCCCCCTGTTCGCTTCCCTTCACCGGATCAAACTCCACCCAGTAGATCTCTCCGCGTTTAACC
>CAYNKW010000524.1:0-2555 GCA_964397845.1 uncultured Anaerolineae bacterium | reverse complement strand
GAGGCGCTGACGCGCTACACCGAACTGCGACCCGACAACCCGCTGAGCCACATCGAACTGGCCGAGGTCTACGAGGCCGTCGAGACTGAGATGCGGGCCATGTGTCTGGCCGACCTGGTCGCTGCCTTGCCGCAGGCGACAGTAGAAGCGCCCGACGTGCCGCTGGACACTCCTCACGCACAACCGGACGGCCCGGCGTGGCACAGTTACGTGGCTGCGACCACATTTAGCCTGTCACCCAACTATGGAGAGCGACCCACGTTGTTCATGCATCCGCCTTCGTGGGTGACTTTTACACTTGCCTTGCCCGCGCAACCGGCGACCCTCCGCTTTGGCATGGGCACGGACCCGCAGACGCTCAACTGGCCGGGCGACGGCGCCACCTTTGAAGTATTTGTGAATAGCGAGCGAACCTTTTTGGAGCACATGGACAAAGCCATGACCCAAGAGGGCTGGCACGAACGGACGGTGGACCTGGCTCCGTGGGCCGGGCAGGAAGTGGCGCTGGCGCTGGCGGTGACGCCTGGCCCGGCCGCCGATCCCACCGGCGACTGGGCCGGCTGGGGCGAGCCGCAGGTGGTGGACGCCCGATTGCCCGAACTGGAAGCCCTGCATCCCGGCGCACGGATGGTGGACGAGTGGCGGCGGGCCGGGCTGACAGCGGAGGATTTCATCAGTACCGGGGAGGAGGCTCGCAAGGCGGAGCAATACGAGGAAGCGATGGCCTGGCACGAACGGGCCATGCGGCTGGAGCCGGGCCTGGGGGACCCGTGGTATTACGTTGGCCTGCTTTACGAGAATCAGCAGCAGTGGCTCGGGGCTCTGGACGCTTATGAGCGCGCGATAGCGTCGGGCCGTTTTCGCCAGGTGTGCCGCAGCAGCCCGCACTACCGCGCGGGAATCATTTACCAGCGGCGCTTGGACCCTCGCCAGCCTGAGAACGCACTGGCGGCTTACGAGGCGGCGTTGGCAGCGGACAATTTCAGTTCCACAGCCGAGGCCGCTGATTGTCATTACAAGCGGGGCGAGGTCCTGCGCCGGCAGAAAGCCAGGCCCGACGAGTACATCGTCGAGTTTCGACGGGCCATTGCGCTCAACCCCAGGCACAGTTGGGCGCACATTCTGCTGGGCCTCGCCATTTACGGGCGGGATAAAGACGCGACCGCAGCCGAAGCTGAGCTCCTGAAAGCGTTGGAACTGGCTCCGCAGAGCAAGTGGGTCTACTACCACCTGGGTGAGGTCTACCGCCAGGAAGGGCGCACCGGCAAGGCAGCGACGATGTACGAGCAGGCACTGGAGATTGACCCTGACTTTGAGACGGCGCAGAAACGCCTGGCGACGCTGAAAGAGGGAGAGTGAGATGCTTATCACCTGTTGGAAGAACGGGGGTGGCCTACGTCCAACATTGGCGCTGCGGCTGCAAACTGACCTTGAACTCCTTGAGGGCGCAAATTCCTTGCAAATGAGTCAAGATTTTGGACACGGATGCACACGGACAAACACGGATGAAAATTTTAGAAATCTGTGTTCATCTGTGTTAATCCGTGTCCCATTCCTCTTGTCGGTTTGAGGCGAAGCTTCGCTTACGGGCTTTCGAGCGTTGCGATGTGATTTGGCGGTAAAGCTGGAATTGCACGGGCGCTGTATCTGCGGTATCTCTGTTGGAAGCGATGGCATTAGGTGTGCACGTAACCCAGGTATCAATTGAGTTGAATCGTACTGACAAACCCCGACGCATCGCCTGGTTTCACGTGCCACACGTGTGGTACGTGCTGTGGTGGTTGCTGAAGGGACGGACAGGTTGATGAAGCGAAAAGCAGAAATGGAAAGTCCAGAGCCACCAGATAAACGCGAGGAGCAGGCTTTGGAAGCAGCGGAGGCTTGTATTCGGTTGCTGAAGGAGCGCTTTGGCGCCAAACGGGTGATCCTCTTCGGCTCTGTAGCCGGGCAAGGCACCTGGCATGAGCGGTCGGATATTGATCTGGCTGTAGAGGGGCTGGCGCCGGCCGAGTTTTTCCCCGCCTACTCGGCTTGCCGCGAACTGCTGCCCCGGGGTCTGGAGCTGGACCTGGTGCCGCTGGAAAGCGCTTATCCAGAGATGCGGGCCCGTATCCTGGGGGAGGTGGAGATGCCTGATGATCCTACGCCAGCACTAAAGACGCTCATTGAGGACGAATTGGTCACCCTGGAACGGGTGGTGGAGAGCACGGAGGAGGCGCTGGCATCGCTCTCCGAGGATCCAGGCCAGTTCGAGTTGCATGGTCTGGCGGCTTACCTCCATCAGTTCTACACCGGCGTGGAAAGTATCTTGGAGCGTATCGCAGTAGGGTTAGGAGAGGGCCTCCCCCGCGGGGAGCACTGGCACGCTGACCTGTTGAGTCAGATGGCTGAGGAGCGCGCGGGGGAGCGACCGGTGATGATTGATGAACCGCTGCGTGCTCGCCTCAAGGATTATCTGGACTTCCGGCACTTCTTTCGCCACGCTTATGGCTACACTTTGGAATGGAACCACCTGCGCTGGAAGGCCGAGAACCTGCCGGATACGCTGACGATGC
>CAYNKW010000523.1:0-2560 GCA_964397845.1 uncultured Anaerolineae bacterium | reverse complement strand
GCTATTGTGGCGCTGTCCAGCGCGCTAAAGCTCATAGACATGCGGGGACAAGGCGATCGGCTAAAGGGTGATGTCATCATCGCTACTCACATCAGCCCTCATTCGCCCGTTCCCAGCGGGCCGCAAATGGGCGCGGTGCGGATGATGGGCTCTCCCGTTGATGCAAGAGAGCTACTCGAGAGGGAAACGCGGCCAGAGATGGAGGCCATCCTATCCAGCGATGCCACCAAGGCCAATCGCATCATCAACCACCGTGGATTTGCCATCTCGCCCACGGTTAAAGAAGGGTACATCTTGCCGCCCAGCGACGATCTGTTGGACATCATGCAGAACGTAACCGGCAGGATGCCGGCAGTCCTTCCCCTGGCTACTCAAGACATCACTCCCACGCAAGAGCTACGGCACATCAACAGCATCATGATGCCCTCGGCAATGACGAAAGCACCTGTGGTGGGGGTAGCCATTACGGCCGGGATCGCCGTGGCCGGCATTGCGACCGGGGCCAATCAACCATTGGATCTAGAGATGGCCGTTCGCTTCTGCATCGAGGTGGCCAAGGCCTTCGGCAGGGGTGAATGTCGCTTCTACGATGCAAAAGAGTTTGAGAAAATCGTTGCCCTCTATGGTTCGATGAGCCATCTGCAAACCTGGGGCAAAGAGTAACCCCCTGGTGAGGAAAGGAGATTTATAAATGCGCAAGATCGGCCTGATTACCATCGGCCAATCGCCCCGAGAGGATCTCGTCTCGCTGATGCGGAGCTACCTGACGCAGGAGGTGGACATCCATCAGCGGGGGGCGTTGGACGATCTCGATCTATCCATGGTGGCCAGGTTGCGGCCCGAGGCAGGCCAACCCGCTCTGGTGACCAGGATGAGGGATGGAAGCGAGGTAGAGGTCAGCCACGAAAAGATCCTGCCGCTGATGCAAAAGGAGGTGGAGGCTCTCGTGGAAGAAGGGGTCGAACTCATCGTGTTGTTGTGCACCGGAGAGTTCGCCGGGCTCCAGGCGGAGCGAATGATTCTCCACCCCGGCAAACTGCTGCACGGTGTGATCACGGCCCTGGCAAACGGGGCAAGGCTGGGAGTAGTGGTGCCTTCGGCCAGCCAGATTCCCCTGACGGAAGAGAAGCGAAAGGAAAGGTGGGGTGGATCAGACATCGTCGCTACCTCGGTTTCGCCCTATGCGGAGGCAGAGATCAAGGTCAGGGAGTGGAAGCGAGCGGCTGGGGTTCTCAAAGAGAGAGAGGCAGATCTGGTTTACCTCGACTGCATGGGCATGGACGAAGAGATGAAAAGGATCGTCCAACAAGTAACTCACAAACCGGTCATCCTGGCCTGTTCTGTGGTTGCCCGCATGGTTGATGAGTTGATTGGCCCTGGTGAAAGGGCTCATTGATAGTAGACAGCGACAGGGAACTGTGATGCGCGGAGCGGTTTACGAAGACTTTTCGACAGACCTGGCCTCTCATTGGCGGCGCTACGTCGTGGGCAACGGCACACTGGAGCCGACCGGCTCTACCCTGCGCTTCCTCAACACCGGCGCCTCCTCCCGGCAGTACACCGGTGCCCAGTTGGACGACTACCAGGGCCTGCTCCGCCGTCGTTTCCTCTGGCGCCCGCCGCTGCAGTTGACCGTGCGGGCTCGTTTCTCCCACCCGGCAGGAGAGCTGCACGGCACGGCCGGCTTTGGCTGGTGGAACGATCCCTTCCTGATGACCGGGGCGCGGATGCCGGCCCTCCCCCGGGCCATCTGGTTCTTTTTCGCCTCGCCTCCCTCGAACATGAAGCTGGACCTGCACACGCCGGGCAATGGCTGGAAGGCGGCGACCATAGACGCGCTGCGCCCGGCTGCCCTTTTGCTCGCTCCTCTCGCGCCGCTGGCGGTGCTGCTGATGAACCTCCGTCCCCTCTATCGCGTCCTGTGGCCGCCTATCCAACGAGCCTTGAGCATACGGGAAGCGATGGTCGAGGTCGGGACCTGTGGTGAGTCCAATCGAACCATGACCGAATGGCACACCTACGCCATCGAGTGGGGGATGGAAGCGGCGCGTTTCAGTGTGGATGGGGAGGCGGTGCTGGAGAATGCCCCATCGCCCCGGGGACCGTTGGGCTTTGTCATCTGGCTGGACAACCAGTACATGGTGGTGACGCCGTGGGGCCGGTTGGGCCGGGGCCTGCTGGACGTGCCGGGCAGCCAATGGATGGAGGTGGACAAGCTGGCGATCGAACCGCTGGCAGGAGGTGGCACCTACCCTTGCGAAGGTTGTGAATAGCCCTGGTAACAGCGCAATTCCTGGTGGACGAGGACGCCTTTCGCCTGAAAGCTGCCTCCAAACCTTCGCAAGGGTTCCCCCCAGAACGCCTAGCGAAGGTTGTGAATAGCCCTGGTAACAGCGCAATTCTTGGTGGACGAGGACGCCTTTCGCCCGAAAGCTGCCTCCAAACCTTCGCAAGGGTTCCCCCCAGAACGCCTAGCAAAGTGTGGTCCACCCGGTCAACGAATCAAAAACTCAACTCTGCCCAAGAACTACTGGCAAGAACACATCGTACCGCTCTTTGC
>CAYNKW010000522.1:0-2571 GCA_964397845.1 uncultured Anaerolineae bacterium | reverse complement strand
ACAGCGATCGCCGGCTGTCCCTACCGATGTGGCGCTTGGTCGGCCGGCACTGGCGCATCGTCGGGCAGGAGGAGAAAGAGGCTCACGTAGAAGGTGCGCAGGTAGCCGGGCAGCAGCCGGATGTCGGCCATGCAGCCGCTGGCCAAGCCGGCGTACATCTCCCAGTCGTTCCACTCGCCGTGCGGGCCGCCTCCGGTGCCCCATTCCTCCCGTGGCAGGAGCATCCCCTGCTCAAAGCCAGGCTGGGTGGGAATGCCGTGGACATAGTCGTAAGCCAGACGCCCCACCACCGGGTAATCGTCCGCTTCCTGAGCCAGACGCTGGACGGCGGCGACCAGGGCGTCCTTTTGTGCGTGCCGCCGGTCGTGCCACCAGGCGTGGGCCAGTTCGTGGATGGCTGCCTCGTACTGGGCGGTGTTCAACCGCACGGTTCGCTCGTGGGGATACCAGCCGCCGCCGCCGGTTGTGCTGGTCAGATCCAGCACCTGAAAGCCAATCTCGCGGCGAAACCAGTCCTGCGCCTCCTGCGTGAAGGGGAAAAGGTGAAACAGTTCCTCACGGAAAGCGCGAGAGGCCTCGTCGGTTCCTGGCTGGCGGCCGGCAAGAACGCGCCACAGGCGTCGCAGCCATTCGACAAATTGTTGCCAGAAGCTCATTGCTTTGCCTTTCAAAAGTGAGACCTCAGAGGTCTCCTAGACCTCCGAGATCTGATAGTTGCTTCTATCCAGCTTGCTTCTTGAGTTCCTCTTCCACCAGCGCGCGGCGCAGGACCTTGCCCACGATGGTCTTGGGCAGTTCGTCGCGGAACTCGACAAACTTGGGCACTTTGTAGGGCGCCAGGTTCTCCCGGCAGAAGGCAATGAACTCTTCCCCGGTGGCCGTCTCGCCCTCCTTGAGGACGACGTAGATTTTGACCCGCTCGCCTTTGCCCTCCACCGGGACGCCGGCGGCGGCGGCTTCCAACACCTTGGGGTGCTCGTAGAGCACGTCTTCGATCTCGCGGGGGTATATGTTATAGCCACCCGCGCCCAGAATCATGTCCTTCTTGCGGTCCACGATCTTGAAATAGCCGTCCTCGTCCATGACGGCGAGGTCGCCGGTGTGGAGCCAGGGATCGCCGCCTTCCGGGTTAGGCCGCAGAGTGTTGGCCGTCTCAGTGGGCATGTTCCAGTAGCCCTTCATGACCTGCGGGCCACGAAGGCAGAGTTCGCCCACTTCGCCGGCGCCAAGCACCTTCTCGCCGGTTTCGGCGTCCACGATCTTGATCTCGGTATCGGGGTACGGCAAACCGATGGTGCCGATGCGGTTATCGCCAAAGACGGGGTTGCCGTGGGTCACCGGCGAGGCTTCGCTGAGGCCATAGCCCTCCACCAGCCGGGCGCCGGTGAGTCCTTGAAAATGCTGCTGCACCTCGACCGGCAGCGGGGCCGCGCCGCTGATGCAGGCCTCGAGGGAGGTGACGTCGTACTTGCTCAACTCTGGATGATTATTGATGGCGACGTACATGGCCGGCACGCCGGGGTAATGGATCGGTTTATGTTTGGTGATGTTCTTGAGCACGTCTTCCAGGTCGCGCGGGTCGGGGATGAGAATCAAGGTGGAGGCGACGAGGGCGCCCAGGTTCATGCAGGTGGTCATCGCATAGCTGTGATATAGCGGCAGCGCGGTCATGGTCACGCCCTGGGCTTCCTCCGCGTCGACCCAGACTTTGCACTGGCAGGCGTTAACCACGATATTCTTGTGGGTCAACTGCGCGCCTTTGGAGACGCCGGTGGTGCCGCCAGTGTACATCAGCACCGCTGTGTCGTCCCAGGTGACCTCCACCGGCCGGGGCTTGGCCGGCGCTTTGGCCAGCAGATCGGTGAACCAGTAGGTGTTCGCCTCGCCCGAGATGTCTACTTTGTGGCCTGTTTTCTTTTCCATGAGCAGGGTGAAGAGCAGCTTGAGTATTGGCGGGAAGTAGGTCTTGATCCTGGCGACGACGACGTGACGCAGCTCGGTGTCGGCCCGGATCTGTTTGACGATGGGATACATGGCACTGAGGGTGACGATGATTTCAGCGCCGGAATCTTTGACCTGGTGTCTCATTTCGCGGGCCGTGTAGATGGGATTACAGGGCACGACAATGCCTCCGACACGCAGGACGGCATAGTAGGCGATGGGGAACTGGGGGCAGTTGGGCAGGTGGACGGCCACGCGGTCGCCCTTTTTGACGCCCAATCCCTGCAACGCGGCAGCGAAACGATCCACGGCTTCATTGTACTCACGGAAGGTGAGTTTGGCGTCCTTGAAGATGAGCGCCGTGTGATCGGGGTGCTTGCGCGCCGTTTCCTCCAGAACGGCGGGCATGGCAATCTGCGGATAATCAATGTGCTCTGGCACGTGGGGCTCGTAGAACTTGAGCCAGGGCTTTTCCTTGAACATGGTACATCTCCTTTTCGTGTGCCTCATTCGGCGGATAACGGTTGGATAGCATCACAAAGAGCTGGCATTTTGCCAGAGTCGAGCCTTCAGGCGGGTTTTTGAGCGTGAAAGCCGGCTAGAGCCTCTACTCCAATTTGTAAGAGCCCT
>CAYNKW010000521.1:0-2577 GCA_964397845.1 uncultured Anaerolineae bacterium | reverse complement strand
GCGGCGGCGGCCCGCCCTGCGAGCGCGCCCTAGCGCGACACTTTTCGGGCCTTCCAAAGAAATCTCGCGGCGTCTCTGCCGGACCGCCAAACGTTCGTAAGTCTCGATTGATTGTGGCAGAACTGTCCAATCCAGAGGTCCTCCCGAGGGCCTGAAATCGCTACAAGTCATTAATTTATAGATGTTTACCTATGTGCAATTTTGGACATTCCGCCGGATTTTGGACAATCAGCCCCGACCGCCGTAACTCTTGTATTTCCGTTCGCGCCGACGGCCCCCGGGGGCTTCGGCGAGGGCGGTCGAGAAGGGTTCGTGGCGATGTTGTCCTCCAGGTCCCCCTGTGCTGACCTCCTCGAGGTATCGGCCAGGGACTCTCCCGAGCGGCGACCCACCGATTGGCGCCTATTGGTCACTTCCCCCGCCGAGGCCCGTGTGTCGGGCGACGGAGGGCCAGATGAAGGAAGCGCTACGTACTCGGAACCAGGGCCGCGATCTGGGGTTGGAGTTCGCCGATTACGGTCTCGAAGGAAGGGAGATTCGGCACCAGCGGCCCGAGCCACTGGTGCCACGTCCGTTGGACGTGGGTGAGCATCACATCCTGGAAGAAGCTGTCAGGCCCCCCGAAGCGAACTCGGCGAACGGCGCATTTCTCGGCGAGGAACGAGGCGAAGTCGTCCAGGTCCATCCGATCACGGTAGGTGCCCAGGACGCGCCACAGGTCATAGTAGTCCCGAGCTCGCGAACGGCTCCACCCCCGTCGGCGGAGCTTCTCGACGTGCTGGAGGATGGCCCGGAGCTTCTCGGCGACCATTTCCTCCAGGCAGTACACGGGCACCATCACGTCGAGCGGCTCGCCGTACTCATGGATTACCGCACGCTGTTCCGTCGGCCTCAGGATACCTTCGTCAACGGTGACCTCGACCATCACGCGTGTCTGGGGCCTGCGCTGCCAGGGGAACTGTGCGCGGATGGTGAAGGCCTCCTGGCCGGCGGGGTGAGGCTCCCTCTCGGCGTACCGTTCGCAGACGATTGCCACGGGCGCGTACTGGTCGAGCAGGGAAGCGGCCGCGTCGCAGGCATTGGCGACCGCCCGCTCCATGGCTTTGGCCCGGGGAACGCCAGCGAGAGCCGAGAAGTCCAGGTCTTCGGAGAAGCGATAGTCCCCGAAGTAGCACTTCTTCAGCGCCGTGCCCCCCTTCAGGACCAGCGTGCTGCGCAGGGCATGGACCCGGGCGATCCCGGCGAGGACCCAGGACAGCAGGTAGTCCCGTTCGAGCACCTCCCATGGGATGCCGAGGCGCTTGCGGGCCTCCTGGAGGCGGGTGCGGAGCGGTTTCATCGGTCCACCTTCCCGGGCAGGTTCTCCTGGATCATCCACCGACGGTTGCAGGGCCCGCGCCGAGGGCCGGTGGGGTCCAGAGGGCGGTATCCCTTGATCGGCACCTCCGCGAGCGGCTCGAGCCGGCCCGGTTCCACGCCTTGCCGCTCCAGCACCCAACCCAGCCGCTTGGCCGCTGCCGCGTCCAGCCTTTGGGCGTAGCCGCTGATCCTCTCCACGTCCAGCCGGTCACGGGCTTCCCGGAAGGCGTGCAGGACCTCGGCGAAGTCGCCGCAGTGCTGCGGCGTGGACAGGCCGTCAAGCAGCGTCCGCTCCAGGTCGGTGATCGTCACGCGGGCCTCGCCCACCCAGACGCTCTCCGTGCCGAAAAAGCGCTCCGGCTTGACCTGCACGAAGCGGTAGACGGTCTCGCCCACCGGGTACCCGTCGACGTTTCGCTGTGCCTTCCCGCCTCGGGCCCGGGGAACGGAGGCGCCGGTCGTTGTCAGGACGAAGACCCTTCGCGGAACCTGGTCGGTCAGGCCGTGGTGGTGCATCGCGGACCAGTGGCTGATGGCGCCCGGGTCGGCGAGTGCCATGGCGATCTCGAACTCGTGGACGGGAATGACACCCGGAACCGCCGACGAGAGGGCGTACAGCCCGCGCCGCAGAGAGACGATCCACCCATTGCGACGGAGGTGGTGGAGGGCTTCCCAGAGGTAGGGCTGTCGCAGCCCCACGCGCCCGCAGAGCTTCCGTGCCCGGTCCGTCGTGAAGATGCGCTCGCCCTCGGCGGCCAGAAGCCGCACGAGCTCCACGCCGACGTGCGATCTCTTTCGCTTCGCACCGGCAGTCATTGGACCCTCTCCAAGGTTCGCCGTAAACACTCTATCGACTTCCTCGGCAGCTATCATAGCGCAAACCTTGGAAGCCATCAAAGGTTTGCCGGGAGAAAGCTGCTCCCACGCGTTCAGCCGCTGGCCTTCCCGAAGGTCGTCAGCCCGTCGGCGCTCGCCCAGTGCCGCCGGTAGACGCCCGCCACGCCCAAGCTGCCGAGGGCGTTGGGCGCGACCGGCGTCCGGGCGATGCCGACCAGGTCGTCGCGCACCGCCACGTCGCCGGCCGCCACGTCCGAGCCGGGCGTGTGGTCCACGGCGCTGCCGTCGTGCACGAACGCTGCCGTTGCCATGTTCCGTTTGCCCTCTCACGCTGCTACGATTCGGCCATGCCCTCGGGAGCGGTCATCGAGTATGCCAACC
>CAYNKW010000520.1:0-2595 GCA_964397845.1 uncultured Anaerolineae bacterium | reverse complement strand
CAAGGAGGTTTCTTCAGAATGACAAAGAAATGGGTCTACCTCTTTCGAGAGGGCAGCAAAGACATGCGCAACTTGCTCGGCGGCAAGGGTGCGAACCTGGCAGAGATGACCAACGTTGGGTTGCCTGTCCCGCCGGGGTTCACCGTCACCGCCGAGGCGTGCAACGCTTATTTCGACGCCGGTAAGCAGTTCCCTGAAGGACTGTGGGATCAGGTTCTCGAGGCGATGAAAGAAGTCGAAAAGCAGGCCGACAAAAAGCTTGGCGATCCCGCCAACCCGCTTTTGGTCTCCTGCCGCTCCGGGGCGCGGGTTTCCATGCCGGGCATGATGGACACCGTGCTCAACATCGGTCTCAACGCCGACACGCTCCATGGCCTGGCCGAACTCACGGGCAACGAACGCGTTGCCTGGGATGCCTACCGCCGTCTCATTCAGATGTTCGGCGACATCGTCAAGGGCATGGATCGCCATGCCTTTGAACACATTCTGGACGAGTACAAGGCCAAGACCGAGGGCGGCAAGGACACCGATCTAACCAGCGACATGCTCAAGGACGTGGCCAAGGACTTTAAGGCGCTCTACAAAAAAGAGCTGGGCGAGGATTTTCCCGACGACCCCTACGAGCAAATGCGCCAGGCCATCGCTGCTGTCTTTGACTCCTGGTTCGGTGCGCCGGCCACGTCCTACCGCAACGCCGAAGGGCTGCCCCACGACTGGGGCACCGGCGTTAACGTGCAGACCGTAGTCTTTGGCAACATGGGCTGGGACTCGGGCTCCGGCGTGGCCTTTACCCGCGACCCGTCCACCGGCGAGAAGGAGGTGTACGGCGAGTACTTGCTCAACGCCCAGGGCGAGGACGTGGTGGCCGGTATCCGCACCCCGTACCCCGTGGCCGAAATGGAAAAGCAGTTGCCTGAGGCCTACCAGCAATTCCTGGACATCTGCGACCTGCTGGAGCGCCATTACCGCGACGTGCAGGACGTCGAGTTTACTATCGAGCGGGGCAGGCTGTGGATGCTCCAGACCCGCACCGGCAAGCGCACCGCCCAGGCCGCCGTCAAGATTGCCGTGGACATGCTCAACGAGGGCCTCATTAGCAAAGAAGAAGCGGTGATGCGCATCACGCCGGACCAGGTGGACCGGTTCCTGCACCCGCAATTTGACCCCGAAGCCAAAAAGAAGGCCGAGGCAGAGGGAGACCTGCTGGTGGTGGGCCTCAACGCCTCCCCTGGCGCGGCGACCGGCATCGCCATCTTTGACGCCGATACCGCCGAGGAACGCGGCACCGCCGGCGAGGCGGTCATCCTCGTCCGCCCGGAGACCAACCCCGACGATGTGCACGGCATGGTGCAGTCCCAGGGCATCCTGACCCAGCACGGCGGGATGACCTCCCACGCGGCGGTGGTGGCCCGGGGCTGGGGCAAGCCCTGCGTCGCCGGATGCGAAGCGATGCGCATTGACCTGGCCAGCCGCAGCTTTACCGTCAACGGTCGCACGGTCAAGGAGGGCGATTTTATCTCCGTTGACGGCTCTACCGGCCAAGTCTTTGCCGGCAGCATCGCCACCATGCCCCCCAGCTTTGAAGAAGAAAAAGAGTTGACCACCCTCCTGGGCTGGGCCGATGAGACCCGCAAGCTGGGCGTGCTGACCAACGCCGACAACCCCGAGGACGCCGCCCGCGCCCGAGAGTTCGGCGCGGAGGGCATCGGCCTCTGCCGCACGGAGCACATGTTCTTCGAAGAGGAGCGGCGGCCTATTGTCGTCCAGATGATCATGTCCGAGGACAAAGACGAGCGGCAGGCGCTGCTGAATCAACTGCTTCCCTTCCAGCGCGAGGACTTTGAGGGCATCTTTCGCGCCATGGACGGCTACCCGGTCATCGTCCGCCTCATTGACCCGCCCATGCACGAGTTCCTGCCCCCGCGCGAGGAGTTGATCGAAGAAGTCACCCGCCTGCGCTGCACCGGCGAGAAGCCGGAAAAGCTGGTCGAACTGGAAAAGATGCTCAAGGTCGTGGAAAGCATGTGGGAAGTCAATCCCATGATGGGCCTGCGCGGCTGCCGGGCCGGCATCATGTACCCCGGCCTGACCGAGATGCAAACCCGCGCCATCTTTGAGGCGGCCTGCAACGTGGCCCAGGAAGGCGTGGACGTGCACCCCGAGGTCATGATCCCCCTCACCAGCCACGTCAACGAATTCCACGTGGAGCGGGAAAAGCTGGAAGCGGTGGCCAGGGAGGTCATCGCCGAAAAGGGCGTGGAGCTGCACTACAAGTTCGGCACCATGATCGAGATACCGCGCGCGGCCATCACCGCCGACGAGATCGCCCAGTATGCAGACTTTTTCTCGTTTGGCACTAACGATTTGACCCAGATGACGTATGGAATTTCGAGAGACGACGCCGAGGGCAAGTTTCTGCTGGCATACGTCAGGCGGGGCCTCCTACCCAACAATCCCTTCGCGGTGCTGGATCGGGAGGGCGTTGGCGTGCTGATGAAGATGTGCGTGGAGAAGGGCTTTATCACCAATCCTGACATTGAAATTGGAATCTGTGGGGAACATGGCGGCGAGCCGTCTTCCGTCGAGTTCTGCCAC
>CAYNKW010000519.1:0-2602 GCA_964397845.1 uncultured Anaerolineae bacterium | reverse complement strand
TCGCGAGCGTACACAGGCACAAAGCTCTTTCTACCCCAAGATATTGAGAAGATACTCGCCCACGTAGAGCCAGACCGGAACTGCCAGCGGGCTGGACTGCACGTGCTCGCCATCCACTGTCCCGGACACGTCCAGGCTGCCGGGGTTATGCCAGGTATCGGTGAGGTAGCCGGTCGCGGTCAGGACAAATTGGACGCCCGTTTGCGTTGAAACGGTCCCGGATGCCGGACTGACCTGGAGAGTTGCAATGGGGTTTGTGATGTGCCAGTCAAATTCCCCCTCACCCAGATTGTGCAAGGTTGCGTTCAGGGTTTCTGTCGCACTAGAACCTTCCTGGTGATAAAAGCGCAACTCGCTCGGGAAGCCGAGGCGGGGGGGCAGTGGGTAGCGCCCGTTTCGTAACACGTTGTGGCGAAACATGGGCCAGGGAAGATCAGAATCGGTAGCACCGTTTTCGCCCCCGTCCCATAGGGTGATCACGCCGTTTGTGTTTCCGCCACCGGTCAGTATCTCTAGCTTCCCGTCGTTATCCACGTCGTCCACCACCGGCGGTGCGAGCAATCCACCTGAAACCTGGCGGCTGGTGGTGTCACTGGCCATACCATCCGGCTCAACGACGGAGCCGTCGCCGTTGAAATCGGCTGTTGCCAGACTCGAGTAACGGATGCGCGCTCCCGATAGGGCTATCACCGTTTCCTGCGTCGCCGCTTGTGCAGAGGCCAGGTGTCCACCGTGCACCGGTCCCGCACCCACCACGACCGGGTGCATTACGTGGTTCTTACGAATAGCGCCGGCCGAGTAGGAGCGAAGCGACGTATCGAGGCCCAGCGGGTTGCGCAGACCCGCTTGCTTGATTTCGATACGCTGGTTTCGATACGCTTCGCTACTCAATCAGCGCTCGCTCTCCCAACTTGCAAAGCGCGTCGCAAAGCGGCCAGCGGCGGCCCGCAGCGCGCTCTCGGCATCTACTTCCAGGCGGTGGGCCAGGTGGACCAGGGCCAGCAGGGCTTCGCCCAGCGCTTCTTCGCGTTCTACCACATCGCGCGATTGCATCTCCTCTTCCAGCCAGGCCAGGCATTGCGCTGCGCCGGAGGGCAGCGCGACGTCCTCCTCGTAGTCGCAGCGGGCAGCGCGGGCGATCAACGCCTGGGCGCGGGCCAGGGCCGGCAGGGAGCGCGGCACGCCGTCGAGCGATGAAGCCGCTTCTTGTGCCTCTGCCTCGCCTCGCTCGTCTCGCTCACGTTGCTTGATGGCTTCCCAGTTTTGCAGTACTTCATCCACGTCCGCCACGGCCAGGCCACCAAAGACGTGGGGGTGCCGCCGCCAGAGCTTGGTCACGATGCCAGTGATGACCTCGCCTGGCGTAAACTCGCTGTCCTCCACGGCGATCTGGGTCTGCAAAGCCACCTGCAGCAACAGGTCGCCCAGTTCCTCGCACAACTGGCCCATGTCGCCAGCGTCTATGGCTTCCAGCACCTCATAGGTCTCCTCCAGCAGCCCGTCGCGCAGGCTTTCGTGGGTCTGTTTCCGGTCCCAGGGGCAGCCTTCGGGGGCGCGAAGGTGCGCCACCACGTCTTGCAGCGTCTCATAAGACGACGGCGATTCCAGCGGCGGGACGTACAGCGACGTGAGGTGATCCATATCAGGCTGCCGGTCGAGTTCGTAAAGGGGCAGCCTGCGCATGACCACCTCGGGCGTACCGGCGGCGCGCACCAGTGTGACGGGATGCTCATCGGGGTAGAGATTCATCAGTGTGAGTTTCACCCCGCTGGCGACCTGGCGACTGTAGAGTTGGCTCAGCAGCGCTGGCCGGTCGGCGGAGAGGTGTGGGTGGTGCTGATCGGCAATGACCACCGCATCGGCGATCTGCAGGCCGTCCAGGGGGTCGAGGCCGAGCGCGGAGAGGGTAGGGCCGATGAAACTGAGGCCCTCGACGATCTCGACGGTCACGTCCTCCTTTGTTGCCAGGGCCAGGATGCGCTGTGTCGTCGCTTCACCCACCAGCGGGTGACCCGGTACGGCATAGACCACGCCCTCCGGTTGCTGCCCCAGGCGAACAATCTCAGCAGCGATGGCCTCGTAAACCGCCTCGAAGGTGGGCAGCGATTGGTAGATGTGGTCGAAGGAGTGGATGCGAAGGTTGCCGGGCAGCGCCGCCACGGTGGGATGCCGCTGCGTGCGCAGGTAAACGTCGCCGGCTGCCGCCAGCCGCCGTTGCGCTTCCAGCGTGAGCAGGTCGGCCGCGCCAGGGCCGAGTCCAACAATGGTGATTGAACCGTGAGTAGACATTCGTGGCTCCTGAGTCAGAGTTACAAGTGAAAAGTCGCAAGTGGCGAATTGAGCATTGAGCACTGTGGGTTGTGCATTCCCTCCCATTATATCGCAAAGCTGCCCCATCGCCAAAATAGGAAATCCACTTGCAGCGGCTTTCTTCTTGCTGTATAATAGTGGCCTTCCAAGGCCCCGGAGGCAGGTAGCTTTCTTGATCCCACTGGAGGAAAGATAGGATTCCGCCTCTCGGCCAATTGGTTCAAGGACGCTAAAAGTGCCCTGAATCGCTGTCTGGAGAGGTCAGTAGCCCGCTGGAAGCAGGCTTGAAACT
>CAYNKW010000518.1:0-2603 GCA_964397845.1 uncultured Anaerolineae bacterium | reverse complement strand
GCAGGGTCTCCAACAGCCGGTCAGCTTCCAGCGATTCGGTCGCGATGATGGTCGCTGTCGGGATCGTCCCACTGGCGCGCCAACTCGATCCCCTGCCAGGCCAAAACCCGATCAGGTCTTCCAGGTCAAGCCCTGTCGTCTTTCTGCCACGTTCTCTGAAATCCCTTCAGCCTTTCGATGCCGAGACCCCATACCCCAGCTCGTGCAACGCGCGGCGGAAGGCGCTTTCCGCATCCGCCGGGACCACAAGGTGACGTTCTCCAGCCACCATGCAGAGTGACCGCGTCCGGCTGTCGTGGGCGATGAGCTGGGCCAGCACCTCATCTTGAGCCTCGATCAATAACGCCGGGCCACGCGCCACCAGGCTCGACGCACGTTCCGCCACCTCCTGGAAAAAGATGACCACGTTGTCCGGCAAAACATTCTCGCTCTTTGCCCGAAGGAAATCCATGACATCCGACACGGGATACCCTTGCTCGGCCGCCTCGATCAGTTTGCTCTGCTCGATCCGCCAGACAAAATCGGAGCTGGGCGTGGCGATCCGCTCCAGAAAGAGGGTATCTGCCGGCGACAACACCTCGGTGGCCACCACCTCCAGGTTGGGCAAGACCTTGAGCACCGGACGTTCCTCAAACGGAGCCGGCTCGTAGGCCTCGGCGATCCCCAGACACCATGCGCCCAACCCGTTGATGCGAAAGGACAACAACCCGTCGTAGCGGCTCAGACAGGACAGGTCATCCACGCCCCACAGGTCGCCATAGTCAGTCCGCGCCCCCGCCGGGGGGATGTAGGCCACGTCAATCAGCCCCAACGTGGCGACGTATTCAAAGAGGAAAGCCAGAATATAACGTCCCTGGACGATGTGCCAATCGCCATGGCCGCTGTAGCCCAGGCTGCCATAGTGGGCCTCAGAGATGTACAGCGACCAGAGATCGCGGCTGACCTCGAACGTGTGCCCAGCAGCGCGCATGAGGCGTGAGAACTCGTCCAGGGCGATCCAGGCGTGCGGCGGGCATTCACACAACGCGGCAACGACGGCGGCCCTCCGCCCGGCCACCGCCGTCATGCTCCGCTTGCCCTTTCCTCCCTGGCCCTTGATCGCCTCCACCCGGTTGAACTCGTCCAGCAGCGTCGTCTTTTGCCAACGATTCCACGCCCGGCGGATCGCCCGCTGCGGCGGCGCGGCGAACGCCTTTTTGCCGGCAGCCGTCAGTTGCAGCCGGGTGCCGGCCAGTTCCGCCAGGCCCGCGCTCTGCACGATCGACGGCCAGGCAAAGGCCTTGATCGGCCCTATCACCTCCTCGCCCCAGTCGTGGAGCTTTTCGTCCGGCGGGTAGAAATCACCCCCTTGCAGCACCTCGGCGATTGCCCGCGCCCCGGCTGCCGTCACCCGCCTGGTCTTGGCGCTGGCCCGCACCTTGCCCCCATCGATCAGCCGCAGCACGGCGACCAGGTCATGCTGCGCCGCCCGCTCGGTCTCGTTCACCGTCACCGGGACATCGAATATCACCTGCTCTCTCCGGTCATAGTTGTACCACTGCTGCGTGACCGTGGCCAGAGGTGTGTCCTGCGTCTCAATTTCGACCGCGCGTGGGGGCGGCACAAAGGCTTTGAGCGCAGACCGCAGACCAGGCGGGATGATGCCCTGGTAAATGAACAAACGCAGCAAGGTCGGCCTGGCAAAGTCGCTGTACCGGCTCTGCCCCCAATCCGGGTCCTGGCCGTACTTGGCACGGAATCCATCCGCATCGAACTGGTTTCCGGGCGAATGCACCACTTCGGCTATGGCAGCTTGCTGCAACGTGTCGAGTGATCCCCAGAGTTGGCGCAGCCGGTCCGTGTCCTCCAGGTGCCTCAAGATCAAGGCCACCAATTCTGCCTTGCGGGTCGGCAACCCGGACTCCAGGAGCCCGGCCAGCTTTTTGAGGTTGGGCACCGTATAGTTCTCCAAAGCACCGCTCAGCGTATCCGGTCGAACGTTTCTTCCTCCTCTACGCATTCTACCTCCACTCCGACTTTTCAAACGCACCCTGCGGCGAGTGCCAGTATCTCACTGTAGGTCTCTGCCATAATAGTGTCATCAAATCAGTAAAAGCAAGGAGAAGAACGATGACACAAAAGAAAGCAGCTATTCACGTGGTCAGTGCCTGGATAGCCAAACGTCCCACCCTGAGGGGCGGGGCAGCAGTACCTTATCAGTTCAATCAGGCCATCATGGATGCAAGTTGGGATCATCGGTCATCAGGTCCTCCGCCTGCGCCGCAACTAAAAGTTCCCGATCGGCCGAGAGCAAGACGGGGGTCGGAAGACGATGATTAAGCGGTGTTTCTTGTAAAAAGAGGGCACAGGCCAAGTGAACAGCATCACTGTCGGCGTAATAGGTCGTCACAATTCGCCTCGCCGTTGGGCAATCAGTACCTCGCCTACCGGCGATCCCGGCAATGTGGGTGCGGCCTGCCGACCAGCGTCCGCCCCCCCGTTTTCCACCAGTGCAGCCGACAGGTGACGGACACGTCCCGTACTTAACAATGCCTGAACGACCCATCCGGCGGTGTCCATGTCTGTCTGCTGTTGGCAAAGTTGGGCTAGTCCCAGCATTAACA
>CAYNKW010000517.1:0-2625 GCA_964397845.1 uncultured Anaerolineae bacterium | reverse complement strand
CACTCCCCAGGATGGAGGCGTGGTTTATTACGTCACAGGTGGGGCCGGGGCTCCCTGTACCTTACATCCGGCGGCTGGTTCACGCTCTACAACGACAGCCTCAATAACTTCTTAAAGGTGGAGATTGATGACTGCCGGCTGTATCTGGATGCGATAGACACCATTGGCTATGTCTTCGATAGCTATGAGATTGACCACTGTGGTAATCCCACCCCGACACCAACGCCGACGGCCACATCCACACCGACCAACACACCAACGAACACGCCGACGCCGACCGGCACCCCGACGGCCACATCCACGCCGACCAACACACCTACGGCGACGCTCACGCCGACCGGCACTTCGACAGCCACGTCCACGCCGACTGCGACACCCACGCCTACCAACACGCCAGTATCCACGCGGACCAACACACCCACACCTGCTCCCATTGAGCCCGAGCGTCAAATCTGCCTGCCGTTCATCGCCAATCATGCTCTCATTGGGCTCGAACATCAAATCTATCTGCCATTCATTGCCAATCATACTCCCATCACCGGTCTGGCTGGCGACGGTCGGGACGCAAGCCAAAGCTCTCATCGTCTGAAAGACAACGAAATAGGGCCAGCATCTCGGTACTACTGGCTCTATCTTGCTGCTTTGCTGGGAGCCTGCCTCTTGTGCAAACTCGTGCTGGGATTAGAGTACAGGGTAGCCTCCCCTGTCCGCAAAGCCGGGGAGGATAGTGTGAGAGATTGACAAGCGACACCTAAGAGCGTGTTTGAAAATTCAGGTGGGGGAACCCTTGCGAAGGTTTGGAGGCAGGGCTATTCACAACCTTCGCAAGGGTAGTTGTGCTCACTTTTCGATTTTTCAAACAGGCTCTAACCTGGGGGCGATCCCGCTGCGTGGCCGGCTGTTTGTTGACAACTGAAAGGGTAAATCCATGATGTCTGAAAAGAGACTCGCCTTTTTCTGTGTACTCGTCCTGGTTTTTATTCTTGCCTGTGGAGGCCCCGACACGTCACTCACGCCAACTTTTACACCGCCACCAACCAATACCCCATGGCCAACGGAGACGCCCACTGCCACCCTCACTGAAACAGCTACGCCCATACCCACTAACACGGGCACGGCCACTCCAACGCCCCCGCCGCCAACCACAATGCCGTTCTCCCCCACTCCTACACCCACTGCCCTGACCCTGGAACACATCGGTCAAATCGGCGGCGCATCCAAGGCCGTGGCGGTACAGGGCCACTATGCCTACCTCAACGTAGGACCACGCCTGGTCATCCTGGACATTGCCGGCTCGGCCCACCCCGCCGTCGCCGGTCAGTCGCCTCCCCTGCCCGGCTTTGAAAGCCTGGCCGTGGCCGGGGATCACGCTTACGTCGCTGCCGGAGAGGGCGGCCTGCGCGTGATAGACATCTCAGACCCCGCTGCCCCGACCGAGGTCGGTTTCTACGCGACGCCAGGGTCAGCCTGGAGTATAGCGGCGGCAGAGAACACCGCCTACGTTGCCGCCGGGGATGGCTTGCACATCCTGGATATCTCGAATCCCATCGCCCCGACCAGCATCGGCTTTTACGGCACACCTGACGCGGCCCTTGACGTCGCAGTGGTGGGAAGCATCGCCTACATTGCCGAGACATTCTCGGAAGACGACAACCCAATCGAAAGGGGCGGCCTGCGCATCGTGGATGTCTCCGATCCGGCGGCCCCGAAGGAGATCATCTCCTACGACGCGCTAGAGTTTGCCAATGACGTCGCAGTGGCAGGAGACTATGCTTACGTCGCTGATGGAGCCGATGGGCTGGTCATCTTGCGCCTGGGCAACGGCCGTTAATGCGGGCCACCACCCTCGGCGGCACCGAGGTGCGCACCAGCGCGCTGGGGGTGACTCTGACCGTGGCGTATCACAGGAGCGACCGCTTGAAGACAAGATGCAATCAATAGTCAGGTGACATTCCTGCCTATGAACCATTGATGAGGAAACTATGAGTAGAGCGGAATCAATTGTAGTCGGCTTTGTCCTGGGAATCATGTGCCCCCTATCGCTGTTCGTTCTCTGGTGGTGGACTGCTGCGGCACTTGCTATTTATCACGTGTTGCCCATCCAGGAAGGCGGCATAGTCGCCGCGGCGTTCGCAGGTTTGGGCATTGGAATTGTCCTTGACTTCTTTCGCTTGAAGAACTGGATTACCAGGTTCTACAATGCAGACGTAAAGTTGATGGTGCTGACTTATCTGTTCTGGCCGGCTATCGCACTCGCTTTCTTTATGGGGTTGCCGTTCGGCAATATCGCCTTGGGAACGCTTGCGGGGCTTTATGTTGGTCGGCAGCAATACCACGCCGGGGGAAGCGGGGACACGGTTACAAAAGCTGCTAGGAATGTAAGCATCTTTACCGCCTTGGTAACTGGTGCAGAAGCGCTGCTGATAGGGTTTCTCGGACTGCATGAGCCAATTACCGTGGAGGTCCTTCGAGTAGTTGCGGGGCTGGATCAATCCGTCACTACCGGTCCGATTGGCATAGGGCTGGTCGGTGCATTGTGCATTGCCCTCATGGTCGTACAATTCTGGTGTACTAGTGGGTCATTTAACATGCGGATCGCCATTCTTCGATAATGGTGCGACGAGG
>CAYNKW010000516.1:0-2639 GCA_964397845.1 uncultured Anaerolineae bacterium | reverse complement strand
TCCAACGGTGGTATTGCCACCTTTGAGATGGCCCGCCAGGCACCCATCAAAACCTGCGAGTCCGGCCCGGTGGCCGGCGTCATCGGCGCGGCGGTCATCGGCGATCTGTTGGACGAGCCCAACGTCATCTCCCTGGACATCGGCGGCACCACGGTCAAGAGCTCGCTGGTAGAGAACGGCGTACCCAGGATCACCACCGACTACAAGATCGAATACCGGCGCGATTGGGAAGGCTATCCCGTCAAGGTGCCTACGGTGGACATCGTGGAGATCGGCGCCGGCGGCGGCTCCATCGCCTGGATAGACAAAGCGGGCTCGTTGCGCGTGGGCCCGGTCAGCGCCGGCGCGGTGCCTGGCCCGGCCTGTTACGATGCCGGCGGCGAGAAGCCAACCGTCACCGATGCCAACCTGGTGGTCGGGCGCATCAATCCCGATTACTTTCTGGGAGGCGAGATCAAAGTCTCGATGGACAAGGCCCGCCAGTCCATGCAAGGGATCGCCGACTTTTTCGGCATGAGCATCGAAGGTGCGGCCATGGGTGTCATCCGGCTGGCCGATGCCAACATGGTCAACGCTCTGAAGTTGGTCTCGGTGCGGCGCGGTTACGACCCCCGCGAGTTCACGCTGGTGGCCTTTGGCGGCGGCGGCTCGATGCACGCGGCGGCTCTGGCTCGCGAGTTGCGGGTCAAGAGGATCCTGGTGCCCACCGCCCCGGCCGTCTTTTCCGCCTGGGGCATGTTGATGGCCGACCTGCGCAACGACTACATCCGCACTATGGTGGTCGGCACCGATCACATCAAACCGGCCGAGTTGAGCGGTATCTTTGCCAAGATGGAGAAGGAAGCGGCTGAAGAGTTGGCGGCCGAGAAGGTGAAGAAAGATCAGATGATCTTCCAGCGCTTCGCCGACATGCGCTACCTGGGCCAGGAGCACACGGTCAAGGTGCCGATTCCCGGCGGCAAGTTGACAAAGAAGGACGTGGCAGAGATCAACGAACGCTTTCACCAACTGCACGATCAGGCCTACACCTTCCGTCTGAAATCGTCCGTTGAGCTGGTCAACTTTCACCTGACGGCCCTGGGCCAGGTGGAAAAGCCAAAGATCACCCGTCTAAACAAAGATGCGGCCCGCAGCGTAGAGGAGGCCCATAAAGGGGAGCGCCAGGTCATATTCGATGAGGGCTTCCTGGCAACACCGACTTACGAGCGCGATCTGTTGCCCGTCGGGGCGACGCTCTCCGGGCCGCTGATCGTCGAAGAGCCAGCCGCCACGACTGTAGTCTTTCCCGGCCAGAGGCTGAGTGTGGACGAATACGGCTTCCTGCACATCGAGGAGGAATAGAAGATGGCAAAACCAAAAGTTGATCCCTTCACTATGGAGATCATCAAGGACGCGCTGGTCGCCATCGGCGACGAGATGTTTGTCGCCACGCAGCGCACCAGCATGAGCACCATCATCTACGAGGTGCTCGACTATGCCTGCGGCCTGATCGACCACAAGGCCCAGCTCATCACCCAGGGGAACGGCGTGACCTTGTTCCTGGGTACCCTGACCTCTGGCGTGCAAGCGGTCCTGGACAAGTTCGGCCTCGACGGTCTGGAAGCCGGTGACATCATCCTGCAAAACGTTCCCTACACCGGCGGGGGCACCCATCTCTCCGATGTAGGTCAGTTCATGCCCATATTCTACGACGGCCGGGTAGTGGCTTTCTCGGCCAACAAAGGCCACTGGACCGAAGTGGGCGGCATGGCCGCCGGTTCCTGGACGACCGATGCCACAGAGATATATCAGGAAGGTTTGCAGTTTCCCTGCATCAAGCTGTACAAAGCGGGGGAAATTGACCAAAGCCTGGTAGACCTCATCGCCGCCAACGTGCGCACGCCAGAGATGACTCTGGGCGATATGTACGCCCAGGCCGCCTCCCTACGTCTGGGGGCCAAGCGTTTCCAGGAGATGTGCGACCGCTATGGGCTGGAGTTGGTTCAGGCTGGTATCGAGGCCCTTCTGGACTACGGCGAGGAGATGACCCGCAAGGAGTTGGCCAGGCTGCCCAAGGGCGCCTACGAAGCGGTGGACTACATTGACGACGACGGGGTGGGCAACGGACCATTCAAGGTGTGTGTCAAGGTCACCATCACCGAGGACGAGTTCTTGTGCGACTTTACCGGCACCCATCCCCAGGTGCCCGGCCCGATCAACTGCAGTCGCAGCGGTCTCTATACGGGGGTGCGCACTATCTTTAAGGCGCTGACCGATCCGGCTATCCCGGCCAACGAGGGATGTTTCCGTCCCTTGAAGATCATCTGCCCCGACCGGACGATCTTTACCTGCGAGAGGCCAGCCGCTACCTCCACCTACTGGGAGACCGTGCTCTACGTCTCCGACCTGGTGTGGAAGGCCATGGCTCCCATCGTACCCGACCGGCTGCCGGCTGGTCACTTCTTGAGTGTATGCGGCGTCGTGCTGTCCGGCAACCATCCCGACACTGGCGACCTGTTCCTACTGGTTGAACCCCAGGCCGGAGGCTGGGGGGGCGGGCACGACAAGGACGGTGAGAGCGGTCTGGTTAGCGTGGGCGACGGCGAGACCTTTATCATCCCCGTGGAGGTTTGTGAGACCCGCTATGGCGTGCTGGTGGA
>CAYNKW010000515.1:0-2639 GCA_964397845.1 uncultured Anaerolineae bacterium | reverse complement strand
AAAATGTGCCGGTCTTTGCGGGGGCATTGTATCCAGGGATCAAGTTCTTGTCAATCCTGCCGTCTTCGCCATCCCGCAGTGACAGGGCAGGGGGGCAGTTAGTTTTCGCATAGTCATGCAAGCTACCCACAAGTCCATTTTGCTCTTTTTCCAGAACTTGCCAAAAGGCTACACGAAAGCCGCCCAGTCAAGCCTCCAGCAGCCGTTCTTCGTAAATGCGCCGCACGGTGGCCTCGATGTCGGGCTCACGCACCGACAGGTCGCGAATCCGATAGCGGGCAGACAGGTGACCGATCAACTCGGAAGCGGCGGCCGCACCGCGCTCAAAGTGATAGATCACACGCAAACCAACTCGCCCCGCTGGATCTCAAAGCTGATGCCATCTACGGCGCGCACCAGTTTGTATTCTCCGCTGGCCAGGTTACGCAGCGCCCCCCAAAAGCCCCGATGGTGCTTGTAGACCTTAAAGTGTTTCCTCGCAGTACCGCAAAAGTAACCCTGTGACAGAGAGGGCTTCCCGTACTCAATCTGGGTGGAGCAGAGTGGTCTCAAAAAGGTTCTATTTGGCCTTCCTGTGGGAACGAGGTTGCAACCTGCTGCCAATTCGGCAATGTGAGTGGGACATAGCTGGGTTCATTCAGACAATGCTCCGGTTCTTAAAACCCACAGGGTTAGTTTTGCGCTACTGCGTTTCCTCAAATTTGTAACCGTGATGATACTCGACATAACCTAAGAACCGGTGCTTTGATAGTATCGGATGCCAAAGCGCCAAAAGATCAGCGCCACCGCCAGCACGCCCGGCCCGACGACGGGTGCAAGAAAGGGCACAAAGAGCGGGAGGTTAAAGGGAGCGGCATCAAAAAGCCCGACAGGAACCAGGAGAGGGTAAAAGCCAGGCGACCCGCACCGAGGGCATTGGGCGTCCAGAAAGCCGCCAGGTTGACCAGGAAGCGCCACCAAAAACTCACCTGCCAGCTCAACGTCAGAGCGACGACCAGGGCCAGCCACTGCCCCCCGCTGCGGGGTAGGGTGATGCCAAACAGCAGCGCGTAGGCGGCCATCATCGGCAGGCCGCGCATCAACAGGGCCGCTATTGCCCGCCCCAGGTCTTGCGCCAGCCAGAAGGCGAGATAGCTCATCGGCTTTAGCAGATCAGAGGAAACGCTGCCGGTGTAGACCGACTCCATGACCTCGTGCTACCTGAACAGGCTCAGGAAGGTGAAGAAATCGATTTCCAACGGTCTACCAACGCGCCGGTTAAGGGAGAGATCACAATACCCGGTAGGGTTGTGAACAACGCGATGAGTGTGTACTGAGTAACCGACCCTGTGCGCTGGTAGACCCAAACGCCCAACGCAAATCCTGTCACGCCAGAGCCGACGAGGGAAACCAGTTGCCCAAACCAGATAAGGCCAAAGACGCGCAATGGGTGAGTTATGGCAAGTCGTTTTGTCGTTGTCATTTCCCCTTTGCTCCTGCTATCCGCAAGTGATGCTCGAGTTGCCCGGCCAGGGCTTCGACGTTGGGCTCACGAACCACCGTATAGTGATTACCCGGAACCACGTGCACGGTTACCCCCCCGGCGGCTAGTGTACCCCAACCCAAGTCCTCGGCGAACACTTGTCCGTCGAACTGCTCGCTGGCTTTGAATAACGTGAGCGGCCCTGGATAAGCGTGCGGAACGTAACGCCTCATTGCCTGAACGTTGCTCTTGAACACATGGAATAGGTGACGAACCTGGATCAGCTCTATGTCAGAGGGCACGACACCGGCCCGCTTCGCCTCCTCCAGCACGTACGCCAGTCGTTCATCTGGCTCGAGCTGCTCGAAGCGCTCTCGCTCGAAAGCGATTTGATTCAATGGCAGACCCAGGTCCAGCGCCAGGTCTCCCAGAAGGGTGACATCGTCTGGTTCAGGCTCCTGATCACCTGTTAGTGCATAGCTGTCTATCAAGGCCAGCAGCGCCACCTCCTGTCCCTGCGCCTGGAGCTGTTGCGCCATCTCAAAGGCCACCACGCCGCCCAGCGACCAGCCGCCAAGCAGGTAGGGTCCCTGAGTTTGCACGGTTTGGAGTAATTCGATGTAGTGACTGGCCATTGATTCCACTCGCGTGTGCGGCTTCTTCTCTCCGTCCAGACCCTGCGCTTGCAGCCCATAGAACGGTCGATCAGGCCCGAGATGGCGGATCAGATCGGCGTAGCAGAACACGTTGCCGCCTACCGGGTGGACAAAGAACAATGGCCGCTTGTTCGAGTTGCCTGCCTGAATCGGTACCAGCGAAGAGGAGGGAGTGACTGCCCCCTGGTGCTGACGCAGCACAGTGGCCAGGTGTCCAACTGTCGCATCCTGGAACAGCGTCGCCAGCGGCAATCGCTGTCCAAGTTCCTGCTGGACGCGGGCCAGCAAATGGACGGCCAACAGCGAATGCCCACCCAGGTCGAAAAAGTTATGGGTCACTCCAATGGGCTGAACGCCCAACACGTCCTCCCAGATTTGAAGCAACCGAAGCTCCAGGGTATCCCGTGGTGGGACCAGCGTCTCCGTCAGATCGAAGCCAGCCCTCTCCGGCGCGGGCAGGGCGCGGCGATCCACCTTGCCGTTGGGCGTCAGCGGCAACGCCTCCAACGTCACAAAGGCCG
>CAYNKW010000514.1:0-2651 GCA_964397845.1 uncultured Anaerolineae bacterium | reverse complement strand
TCCAAGCCATTTTAGCCAGACTCAAACGAAAAAGGCGGCGCGTATGGCAACGCACCGCCTTGCGTCCGAGCCACCGATCTATCACCGCTACAGAGTCAGAATCAACCCCTCCCGCGCCAGGAGGCTATTGGGGAATATCTCTCTGGCGCTGGCTTCCATCTCGGCCAGCACTTCATCGCCGTGGGTCGGGTCGTGGTGAAAGAGCACCAATTGCCCCACACCCGACATCTTGGCAATTCCCGCCGCCATCTCTGGCGTAGAGTGTCCCCATCCTTGCCTGGGCACCTTGCCGCCTGTGTACTCTTTGTTGGTGTATTGCGCGTCGTGGATCAGCAAATCGACCCCCTGCGCGAAGCGAATCAAGCGCGTGTCACCGCCGACAAAGCTCTCCGTGTCGGTGGCATGGATCAGGCTCTTCCCCTGCCACTCGATTCTATAAATGTGAACCCCTTCCTTGGGATGAGCGTAGCTCCGCAGCACCGTGATCTTGACTGCATCCCCCGTGGTGTTGATTTCATCCCGGTACAGGTTGCGCAACCTTGGCTCGCGGCCTTTTTCCAGAATGATGGCCTCCGACTCTTCGATGTTGCTAATGATCTTGAGGGATTTAAGCTCCTCCAACGCCACCGGGAAGGCTGGCGCCAGCATGGAACGACGCAGCGCTTCCTCGATATCCTCATAAAACGTCCGCGGGCCAAACATGTAAAGCACGCTCCGGCCCCTATAGGCCGGTTCGAAAAAGGGAAACCCCTGCGTGTGATCGTGGTGCGTGTGGGTAAACAGGATCGTGGCCACCAGCAACTCGTCGCTGGCCTCGTACTCTCGCCCCAACGCCTGACCCAAATTGATAACACCAGTTCCTGCGTCGAGGATGATCAGGTGTCCGTTCGCCCGCACTTCAACGCAGGAGGTGTTGCCTCCCACGTTGGCCGTCAGGTGGCCTGGCACGGGGTAACTGCCTCGGACGCCCCAGAAGCGTACCAGGAATTGCTCAGACATGCGATTACTCCTGCCCTCCGTCTTACGAGAAAGCACGCAAGCACGTGCCCCTCTGCCCCAAAGCGCTGATGGTTACTGCTATTAGCATAACATAATTTTGCCAATCTGGGTGTTAAGGAACGATTGAGAAAAAGTAACAATTCGGTAAGAAGCCCCCAGGGCTACTCTTGCAATGCCTGCAGCGCATCCTGGCACGCAGCACAGCCGGGGTCCAATCCCAGCGCAGCTTGGAAGGCCTCCCGCGCCAGGTCCTGCCGTCGCAGCGCCAACCAGGCGAGTCCTGAGTCGTAGTGAGCGGCGGCGAACTGCGGATCAATCTCCAGCGCAGCGCGGTATTGGGCCAGTGCCTCCGCGTAGCGGCCGTGGTTGTGATAGACGTGCCCCAGGTCGGTCCGCAGTTCGGCCCGGCTGGGAGCCAGGCGAAAGGCTTGGTGGTAGAAAACGATCGCCGTGTGCAGGCCACCCCCAGCACGAGAGTGGCGGCCAGTCCCAACCAACCCTGCATCGCCAGGAGCCAGGAGATCGAGTGTCTCGTTATGGGCGCGGTCCCAGATGGCGCTGGGGTCCTCAATATGCGCCAGTTCGGGGGGATAGGCGGCGGTGTAGACGACGGCCGCGGTATCCGGGCCGTACCCCACCAGGGGGCGCAGGCCGTGCAGCCGATCCGGCAATAGCCCCACCTCGGGCCAGGTTGTCACCACCTCTGCGACGGCGTGCCAGAGCACCAACCGCACGCGCACTGTGCGGCTGTACAGGCCCTGCGGTAGGACGACCCGCCTCACGTAGGGCAACTGCGAAAGGCGTGCCGAGGGGGAGTGTCGACATTGGCCTGTGTAGTGTCCCCAAGGGAGATGAGTCAAAAATAGTATAACACAGGAGGCTAGTTTCTTGTGTAAAGAAAAGGTAAATTCAACGTGAATTTATCGTAAATCATCCCAGAATCGACCCCTCAACAGCCGTTTGAAGCTTTCCGCCCCGTCGCCGAGGGCCAAGGGGGGCGTCGGCCAGGACAAAGCCCTCTTTGCCCAACAGCGTGTTGAGCACCGCCTGCACATTCTCAGCGGTGAACTGTCCCGCCTCCCCACTCCCCTCCAGGTTGTTCAGCAGGCACAACCACTGGTATATTGCACCGTCAGGCTGGCCAGTTGGCTCGCCGTCTCCGTATTGGATAACGAGGCCGGGTCTGGGCGGGGCGGCAGGCCCAGCAACAGGCAGTGTGCGATCGAGAAGGGGCAGAAATCCACCACCGTGGCCGTGTTGCCCTTGCCAACCAGCGCCAGTCCGACGTACAGCGCCACAGATGCCGCCTCCCCGCCGTGCGGCGCTACCAGGAGCGCGCAGGTGCTGCGCGGGGCCGCCTGCTCTTGCCTTTCGCCCACCAGCGAGCGGACCAGGGCCACCAACTCGTCCCGGTCGTACGGCTTGGTCAAGTAGGCATTGGCGCCGATCCTGGCTGCCATCTGCTTGTCGTCATGCTGCGACTTGGCCGAAACGATCACCACCGGCATGCCGGCTGTCTGAGGATCGGCCCGCAGCCGATTGAGGACCTCGAAGCCATCCAGTCCGGGCAGCATCAGGTCGAGCAAGATCAGATCGTAGGTAAAAACTGCAAACTTTGAACGGTCACGGATCGCGTCAGAAGTTGACAACAT
>CAYNKW010000513.1:0-2672 GCA_964397845.1 uncultured Anaerolineae bacterium | reverse complement strand
TGCCGCCGTTGCTCAGTCTTTCTGGCGAGACGATGCCCTTGAAGGCGATCTGGCAGGCCACAGTCGCTTCGTCGCGGCTCATGTTGAAGGGTCCCTTGTCCTGATCGGGATTATCCCGCAGATCGACGACAAACTCGTCGTCACTAATCTCAACGGTGACTTTGTAGTCGGGTCCGACATCTTGCGGTTCGACCAGGGAGTACTTGCCCTTGGGCAGGCGTCTCAGCGCGGCCAGGGTGACCCGCTCGCCATAGTCCAGGTACTCTTTAACAGCATGAAGGAAAACGTCCTTCCCATACTTGTTCACAATTTCCAGGACGCGGCGTTCGCCGACCCGGACCGAAGCCACGCCAGCCCACAGATCGCCCATCAGGAAATCGGGCATGCGGCAGTTCGCGGTGAGGATGTCAAACACGGACCGGATGGGCTCGCCGCGGGAAAAGAGCTTGACGGCAGCCAGGATCATTCCCTCCTGAAAGATCTCGGTCGCGTCGGTTGACATGCTGCCGGGCACCATGCCGCCCACATCGTTCCAGTGGGCGATATTGGCGGTCCAGGCAACGATGTCATCGCCCGCAAAGACCGGCATGGTCAGCACGACGTCGTTCAGGTGCGTCACGCCGCCGGTGTACGGGTCATTGGTGATAAAGATGTCGCCCGGCTCAATGCGGCGTCCTGAGCCTTGTCCTGAGGTCCCCCCTGAGCTTGACGAAGGGCCCCGTCGAAGAGCCTGCCCTGAGCTTTGTCGAAGTGTTCGCGACGCCATCCGTCTCAAACACTACCCTGTGGTCAGGCCCTGTGCTTAGGCCGCCCAGGACTAAGCGCCACAGGACTAACCGCTCCATCCGTACCGAGCAGGCCTACGTCAACTGGATCAAACGCTACATCTACTTCCATAACGTGCGCCATCCTGCCGAGATGGGCGCGCCACAAGTTCAGGCCTTTCTCACCCACTTGGCTGTGGAGGAAAATGTCGCCGCTTCAACCCAGAACCAGGCCCTCAGTCCTTGGGCCCTGTACTTAGACCGTACAGGACTAAGTGCCTGAGGACCAAGGGCTCTCAGCGCGTTACTCTTTCTCTACAAAGAGATACTTCACCGGGACCTGGGGCCAATTGATGCTATGCGCGCCAAAAAACCGGAACACCTGCCCTCCGTCCTGACCAAAGAAGAGATACATCGCGTCCTCGGCCACAAGGCCTGTCCTGAGTCTGTCGAAGGGACGTGAAAACAACAATGATCTACCCTTAGTCCTTCGGCCTAAGGACGAAGGGCACCCACGTCCTCAACAAAGGCCCCCTGGCCGTTCGCAGTCCGTTAGACCAAGAGCCCCCTTTGTAATTCACCACCAGGAATCATCAACCTCCCGGAGGCACGCAATTCACTCGCTGCGGTCTCCGGGAGGTTGAATGGGCTCAGCCTCATTTCTTCCATCGGACGGGGTTTTCCCGGCTAGTTTCCCCATCCGGGATAAGGCCGGGCTTGCTTGATCCAGAGCTGCTCCCCGTCGCCGCCCCAGTCGTCGTCGAACTTGAACTCTACGTCCATGGCGTAAAAGTCGTCAGGGTCGCCGGTATAGTGCACCTCGGCAAAGAACTCGTGGATCGCGTCGAGGGCGTCGCCGAGCTTGAGGATTTGAGCCCGGGTGAGCACGGTCTCGTCCGGCCGGATCAGGTTCGAGTGGCTCAGGTAGATGATTTGCTATATCACCTCCCCCTGTGAACCAGTATTCAGCATCTAGTTTCTAGTATTCAGCCAGGTTTTGCTTGAGCAAGCCCCGCTTCTTACCCGCCTGAGCTCCAGCGGCAGCAGCGGCGATTTGTTGGCCCATGAAGCTGGTCATGGGATATACAATGACCATCGCGCTCTCCTCCTTGGAAATGTCCAGGAGAGCTTGGATCTGTCGTAGATCCATGGCGCCCGGTTGGGCTGCCAAAGTACGGGTCGCTTCGGCGAGCGCGGTCGCTACAGCCATCTCAGCGTCGGCCTGGATCTGTTTAGCCTTGGCCGAGCGTTCGGCTCGTGCTATCACAGCCAACTCCTCAATCAGCAACGGGGGTGTACCGACATCCGTGATTCGCACCGCCCGCACGTTTACACCGTAGTCTTTAGCCGCCGAGTCAATCTCTGCCTTCAGCGCCGTCGCGACTCTATCGGTTTCGCTTAGCAGGGGTCTCAGGTCGTTGCCGCCGATGGTACTCTTTAATGCTTCCATAGAGGCCCACTCTGTCGTCTTCCAGTAGTCCTGAACGGCAATGACAGCCTTTTCGGGATCCTCCACCTCCAGCTCGACAGCCGCGGTAACATCTATGGGAATGTTGTCCCTGGTGAGCGTCTTGGTTGCTTTCACCTCGTAGGTGGTGATACGGACATCTACGATGCGAGCAACAGAATAGAGGAACGGCGGCACGACAAAGAACCCCGGACCTCTAGCACCAACGGACCTGCCAAGGCGCAGGAGGACCAGTCGCTCCCACTGGGGAAGGATGTAGAACATGCAAGCAATGGTGTGTGCAGCCCATAGGATCACACCGGTCTTGAGAAGGCCAGCAAAAAGCCGCCCAGCCCAAACACCGGCCTCCATTGCCGGCCCCGAAAGCTCGGCCCAAGCTGCCAGAAAATCCGGCCTGGCAAGCAAAAGCCACAGTGGGATAGCAAGGCCCCAGCGAACAG
>CAYNKW010000512.1:0-2690 GCA_964397845.1 uncultured Anaerolineae bacterium | reverse complement strand
GGTCAGGGCATTGGCCGGCGCCTCGGCAAAGTGGAAAGGAATGAACACCACGCCCGGCGGCACCATCTCTGTCACGCGGGCAGCCAGCTCGATCTCGCCCCGGCGGCTGCGGACGCGCACCCGGTCGCCGGGGGCCACCTCTAGCCGCGCTGCGTCGCCGGGGTGGATGTCGACAAAGGCCTCGTTCACTTGCTCGGTGAGGGTCGGCGAACGGCGGGTCATGGTGCCGGTGTGGTAGTGGAACAGCAGCCGGCCCGTCGTCAGTATCAGCGGATAGTCGTCGTCGGGCTGCTCGGCCGGCGGGCGATACTCGGCCGGCACAAAGCGACCCTTGCCGCGTGCGAACTTGTCCTTGTGCAGATACGGCGTGCCGGGGTGCTGGTCGGTAGGGCAGGGCCACTGCAGTCCCTCGTTCTCCAGCCGCTCGTAGGCTATACCGCCATAGATGGGCGTGAGAGCAGCAATTTCCTCCATAACCTTCGCTGGCGAGCCATAGTCCCAACTTTCCAACTTGCCAACCTTCCAACCTTCCAACTTTTTTCCCACCTCACAGATGATCTCCCAATCCGCCCGTGCCTCTCCGGGCGGCTGCACCGCCTTTCGCACCCGCTGCACGCGGCGCTCGGTGTTGGTGAAGGTGCCGTCTTTTTCGGCAAAGCTGGCGCCGGGCAGCACCACGTCGGCCATCCGCGCCGTCTCGGTGACAAAGATGTCCTGCACGGCCACAAAGTCCAACTGCTCAAAGGCCGCCTGCACGTGATTGATGTCGGGGTCGGAGAGGAGCGAGTTTTCGGCCATGATGTACAGGCCGCGAATGTCGTCGCCGGCGGCGTCCACCATCTCGGTGACGGTCAGACCCGGTTCAATTCCCAATTTCCAATTCTCATTCCCGGTGCTCACTTTTCCACCCCAGGCGCGAGCAAACTTTTCGCGGATTGCCGGATCGGAGACAGGCTGGTAGCCGGGGTAGACGTCGGGCAGGCCACCCAGGTCACAAGCGCCTTGCACGTTGTTCTGGCCGCGCAGTGGGTTGACACCGGTGCTCTCGCGGCCCACGTTGCCGGTGAGCATGGCCAGGTTAGCCAGTGCCGTCACGTTGTCGGTGCCGGTGGTGTGCTGGGTGATGCCCATGGCGTAGAGGATCGCCGCCTTGTCTGCCTGTCCGTAGATCCGTGCCGCGCGGCGGATGTCCCCGGCCGGCAGGCCGGTGATCTCGGCCGCGCGCTGCGGCGGATAGCCAGCGACGACGGCCTTGAGCGCCTCGTAGCCCTCCGGCTCGACTCGCCGCGCGATGAAAGCCTCGTCAGCCAGGCCCTCGTGGATGATGACGTGCATCATGCCGTTGAGCAGAGCCACGTCGGTGCCGGGTCGCTGCCGGATAAAGACCCCGGCCAAGCCAGAGAGACCGATGGCGCGCGGATCGGCGACGATGAGCCGCGCACCGCGCTCTCGCACCGCCTTGACGACCCGCCGGGCGACGAGCGGGTGCTGCTCGTGCGTGTTGGAGCCGATGATGAAAATGACGTCCGCGCCATAAATCTCGTCAATGGCGTTGGTCATCGCGCCGCTGCCCATCGTGGCGACCAGACCGGTCACCGTGGGGCTGTGTCAAAGGCGGGCGCAGTGGTCCACGTTGTGCGTGCCAACCGCAGCGCGGGCCAGTTTTTGCAGCAAATAGTTCTCCTCGTTGGTGCACTTGGCCGAGGCGAAAAAACCCAGCGCATCAGGACCGTGCACCTGGCGGATGGCGAGCAGGCGTTCGACTACCAGGCCCAACGCCTCGTCCCAGGAGGCTTCCCGGAAGGCGGGCTGGCTTCGCGGCGTGCCCGGCACGCGGATCAGCGGCTTTGTCAGGCGGTCGGGGTGGTGGATGAACTGGTGCGCGCTCCAGCCTTTGATGCACAGTTTGCCCTGACCGACGCCGTCCGCATCCGGCAGCACGCCGACGACTTGACCATGGCGCACCTTGAGATACATTGTGCAGCCGGTGCCGCAGTAGGGACAGGTGGTGAGTACTTTCCTGGTTGTCATGAATTTATCGCTTTCGTGCTCCGGCGCGAACTCTTACCGGGCCAGCTTTTCCATCAATGTCTTACTTTTTACCTTGTGGGCGCGCAGTTGCATCTCCTCCGCGCTAAAGCCCAGCGCCAGCCCCAGCAGTTGCAAATAGTTGAGCACCGGCACTTTGAAATCCAGTCCGAACCTGCGGGCCGCTGCCAACTGCCCCATGTCGAACTGCTGGTAGCAGAAGGGACAGCCCACGGCGATGCAGTCGGCGCCGGCGTCGTGGATGTCGGTTAGTTTGACGCTCAAAACCTTGCTGCTGGGGTCGGGCTGGCCGGTGACGGCAAAGCCGATGCCACAGCACATAGTCTTGGTCTCATAGTCCACCGCTGTTGCGCCCACGGCTTCGACCAGCCCGTCAAAGACGACCGGCTCTTCGGGGTCGTCAAAGCCATGCAGGTATTGGGGGCTGAGCAGGTGACAGCCGGTGTGGGTGGCCACCCGCAGCCCGGTGAGCGGACGCCGGACGGCGCGGCGGATGGTCTCCAGGCCCACGTCCTGGGCCAACCAGGGCAGAAAGTGCTTGACCTGCGCCGTGCCCCGGTAGGTGTGGCCTGTTTCTATCAGGATGCCGTTCACCCGCTCGCGCAGCTCTGGCGACCCGGCCAGGTCGTGGACGGCGTGGC
>CAYNKW010000511.1:0-2704 GCA_964397845.1 uncultured Anaerolineae bacterium | reverse complement strand
CGCTGCGGTGGGCGTCGGCCAGGAGCTTGTCCACGTTGCGGCGAAGGCGGTCGCCGCCGGACACCAGGCGCAGCGCGGCGCGGTAGTGCGTTGCGTCGAGCAGTTCTTTGAGCACCTGGGCCACCGGCACCCGGCCTACCAGGCCGTGCAGCCGGGCGATGGTCTGGCGGGCAAAGGAGGCCCGCGCTACGTCTGTTTCGTCCAGATGTGAGACATCGGCGTTGAGGGCGTCCCACACGGCTTGCCGCTCCTGCCCATCGCCCCAGCGCAGCAGGTAAAGGGCGGCGTCGGTCAGACCGAAGGCCGGCGAGCGGAGGAGGCCGGTCAGGGCCAGGTCGTCGGTCGGATCGGCGACCGCGGCCAGGGCGTTAAGCAGGTCTCGCACTTCAGGCCGGGCGTAGAAGCCGCGCCCGGCGACGGTAACGAAGGGAATACCGGCTTGCTCCAGCGCGTCTTCGTAGACGGGAAAGGCGGTGGAGGCGCGAAAGAGGAGGGCCACGTCGCTCCAGGCCAGGCCTTCGGTCTGGCGCAGTTCCCGCAGGCGGGCGGCCAGCGCGCCGGCGGCAGCCCGGCGGCCCTCGCCGGCCGTGGCGGCTATCCCCAGGTGGAACTCGATGAAGGAGGGGACGATGCCGTCGCGCGGGGCCTGGCGGTGGGCGCGCAGGGGCGCAAAGGGCACCTCGTAGGGCCGTGCCGGGTCCTCGCTTTGGCCCAGGATCGGGGCCAACAGGGCGTTGGTGGCTGCCACCAGCCGCTGATGGGCGCGAAAGGTGAGGTCGAGGTCAAAGTGGCGACCGCCGGCGGCGGTCACGTCGCTATGGACGCGGCGGAAGACGGCGACGTCGGCGCCGCGGAAGCGATAGATCGACTGCTTGGCGTCGCCGACGACAAAGAGGGTGTTCCCCTCGCTCTCCACCCCTATCTCTCCAACGGGGAGAGGGGGCGAGAAGGCGGAGAGGGAGTAGACGATCTGCCGCTGCCGCTCGTTGGTGTCCTGGAACTCGTCCACCAGAATGGCCCTCACCTCTCGCTGCCAGCGGGCGCGGACGGCCGGGTCCCTCGTGAGCAGGCCGGCGGCGCGAGATTCCAGGTCGTCAAAGTCCAGGGCCTCCAGGTCGTCTTTGAGGCGGGTGTACTCTTGCGCGGCGCGGTCAAAAAGGCGGCGCAGGTGGGGCAACAGTTCGGCGGTCTGGCGGTCTAATGCCCAGTCGGCGGGTTTGTCGTTGCTTTTTTGGCCTCCCAGCCAGGGTTGGAGCGTCGCATCGTAGGCCTCGCGGAGGGCTGTCACGGCGTCTTTGGCGCGACCCCGCTTGCCGGCCCTGCCTTTCAAGTGGCTGCGGCGCAGGGCAAAGAGGCTGGAGAGTGTCGTCTCCCAGTCAGCGGCAGCACGGGCAGTCTCGATCTCGGACCAGGCGGCCAGGAGTTCTTTGACCTGCGGAGCCAGCCTATCACCGGCGTCACGGAGCAGGTGACCGCTTTGGCGCAGCGTAGTCAGGTCGGCGATGGCCGCTTGCACGTCCGGGGCGTCGGCGTAGGCGGCGACGGCCTCGGCGACGGCCTGCTCCCAGACCACCAGAGGGTCGTCGTCCAGGGCGGCAAAGGCGACGGTGGCGTCCAGCCGGTGGGCCAACAGGTTGCTCACCGCGTTGCGAAGCTGGTGCTCGGTCAGAGGGCCAAAAAGGCGGGCTGCGCCGGGGTCGGCGGCGGCCCAGGCCAGGGCCGATTCGGCGGCGCGGGCGCGGAGGAGGGCGGCGGCGTTCTCGTCCAACACGTCGAAAGCGGGGTCCAGGCCAGCCTCGGCAGGGTGGGCGCGGAGGATTTCGGCGCACAGGCTGTGGATCGTGCCAATGCGCGCCGCGTCGAGGTGGGCAAAGGTTTCTTGCCAGGCATCGTGGTGGGGCACGTTCTGCTTGGCCAGCCATTCCTGGATCGTTTCGCGGATGCGCGTGCGCATCTCGCGGGCGGCCTTTTCGGTGAAAGTGATGGCCACCAGCGAACGCAGCGGCAGGCCTGCTTCCAGCAGGCGCAGGTAGCGGCCCACCAGCGTGCGCGTCTTGCCGGAGCCCGCCCCAGCGGTGATGACCACGTGGGCCTCGGTCGTGGTCACGGCCTGGGTTTGGGTGGGGGTGAATTGCATGAGGGAGAGTATGGAGGTCATGGTATTGCTAGACACAGTACACAAAATGGGTTTGCCTTAACCGCCCGTATTGTACTCCCAAAGCCCACCAGGGGCAAGCGGGCCGCCCGAGACTGGCAACGGTTGGAACACAAGCCAGCACGTAGAGCGCGAAGCCGACCATCCGCAAGACAATAAAACAAGGGCTAGCAGTTCAAATCTGCTAGCCCTTTTCTGTTTCTCTATCCCCTATCAAGCGGGGCAATGTTTGTGACTGAGGAGTCAACCCGTTAGTGGGCAGTAATGCCCAAAGTTTCAATCCCCTATCAAGCGGGGCAATGTTTGTGACTGCCGAATATTATTCTCGTCCCTGCCGGAGTGCGGGGTTTCAATCCCCTATCAAGCGGGGCAATGTTTGTGACAATACAGAAAGGGCTGCAGCTGAAAGATCTGAAGCTAGTTTCAATCCCCTATCAAGCGGGGCAATGTTTGTGACTTGATTTCTTTCTGTCGTATTAGCGGCCTGTCTTCGGGTTTCAATCCCCTTATAGAGGGTTCGACCAATGAATGGACTGGTTACGTTTCAGC
>CAYNKW010000510.1:0-2715 GCA_964397845.1 uncultured Anaerolineae bacterium | reverse complement strand
TACAGACGGGCGCACCAAAGGCCTGAAGCACGTGGTGACACCGCAGTGCTGATCCTTGAACTGGGGCGACAAAAAGACAAAGGGCCTTTCCTACTCGAGGAAAAGGCCCTTTGCTGTGCGCGCCGTAGCTATCGCGTAACCGGAGGCGATGCTACGGCGCCAATAGTACTACTGTCATTTTCCATTAGCATCACCTCCTTATTTTATAATAGCAGCCGTATTATCTCACAAAATGCTCCCCGTGTCAAATTGGGGCGAGTTGTTTCGACACTTGTTCTTATTTTATAATAGCAGCCGTATTATCTCACAAAACGCTTCCCGTGTCAAATTGGGGCGAGTTGTTTCGACACTTGTTCTGCGAAAGGGCAAGCGATGGCGCAACAAATTGAGGTGCGTACCCGGTCCCACGACGAGTTGGTGGACATCAGCGACCAGGTGCAGCAAGTGGTGAGGCGGAGCGGTGTCGAAACCGGCCTTTGCCACATCTTTGTGCCGCACACCACCGCTGGTCTCACCTTCAACGAAAACTGGGACCCGGCCGTCCGCCGCGATATGCTTATGGCGCTGGAAAAGTTGGTGCCCTGGGACGACGACTATCAACACAGCGAGGGGAACTCGGCGGCGCACGTCAAGGCCAGTCTCATGGGCTCCTCGCACACCCTGCTGGTGGAGAACGGACGGTTGGCCCTGGGCACGTGGCAGGGCATCTACCTGGCCGAATTCGACGGCCCGCGCCGGCGGCGGGTGCTGGTGAGCGTCGTTGGCGAGTAACCTTCGACCTTCAAACTTTTAACCTTCCAACTGAAAGAAAATATCGTGTCTCAACCCATTGATTCTCAATTGCTCGATCGCATCCTGCCCACCGTCTCCAAACCCGCCCGCTACACCGGCGGCGAGTGGAACAGCGTGGTCAAGGATTGGTCGAACGTTGACGTCAAGATAGCCCTGGTCTTCCCCGAGGTGTACGACCTGGGCGCGTCCAACCTGGGATTGATGTTGCTGTACGACATTGTGAACCAGCAGCCGGACCTCTTGGCCGAGCGGGTCTTTGCGCCGTGGATGGACATGGAGGCAGCCTTGCGGGGGGCCGACTTGCCCCTTTTCAGCCTGGAGACGCGCCGCCCCCTGACCGCCTTTGACATCATTGGTTTCACCCTGCCCTACGAGCAACTGTACACTAATCTATTGAATATGCTCGACCTGGCAGGGATGCCGGTGCGCGCCGCCGACCGGGACGTCCGTGAACCTCAGTCGAATGACGAGCGATGGCCGCTGGTCATCGCTGGCGGCAGCGGTTGCACCAACCCGGAACCGATGGCCGATTTTCTGGACCTGGCCTTCGTTGGTGAGGGGGAAGAAGCTATTCTGGAGATAGCCCGCGCCTACGCCGAGGTGCGCGGCCAGCCCCGCGAGCAACAGTTGCGGCAGCTGGCTCAGATAGAAGGCGTGTACGTGCCTCGTTTCTACGACGTGCGCTACCACGATGACGGCACCGTGGCCGGGGTCACGCCGTCGGTGCCGGAAGCGCAGTTCCCGGTGGTCAAGCGCATTGTGGCCCAACTGCCGCCCCCGCCCAACCGCTTCATCGTGCCCTACGTAGACGTGACTCACAATCGCGCCACGATCGAGATTCAGCGGGGATGTACGCGAGGGTGTCGTTTCTGCCACGCCGGCATGACCTTCCGGCCGGTGCGCGAGCGGCCGCTGGAGGAGATACTGGAAGCAGTGGACCGCGTAGTGGAGCAGACCGGTTTTGGGGAGATCGGTCTGCTTTCCCTCTCCAGCAGCGACTATTCTCACATCGGTGAGTTGGTGCAGGCGCTGTCGGAGCGCTACAAAGGCCGCTACCTTTCTTTCTCCCTGCCTAGCCTGCGCATTGATTCGTTCTCGGTGGAACTGGTCGACTTGCTGGCGAAGAGCCGCCGTTCCGGATTCACCTTCGCACCCGAGGCGGCCACCGAGCGGATGCGCCGCATCATCAACAAGTTCATCCCCGACGAGCAGTTGCTGGCCACGGCCAACGAGGTCTATTCTCGCGGCTGGCGCACGGTCAAGCTCTACTTTATGATCGGTCACCCGGAAGAGACGCTGGAGGACGTGCAGGCCATCGTGGACCTGGTCTGGGAGGTGCTGCGGGTGGGGCGCAAGCACCACGGCGGGAGAGCAACGATCAACGTCAGCGTCTCGACCTTTGTGCCCAAGCCGCACACGTCGTTCCAGTGGCTGCCGGTGGACACCGAGGAGCACATTCGGGAGAAGCAGGACGTCCTCAAGCGCGGGCTGCGCGGCAAGAATCTCAACTTGCGCTGGAACGCGCCGCAGGAGACGTTCCTGGAAGCGGCCCTGGCCCGGGGCGACCGGCGGCTGGGTGCGGTCATCCACCGGGCCTGGCAGTTGGGGGCCAGGTTCGACGCCTGGAACGAGCATTTCCGCTGGGATGCCTGGCAGCAGGCCTTTGCCGACGCCGGCCTGGAGATGAGTTTTTACACTCACCGCCGCCGCTCGTTGGACGAGGTGCTGCCGTGGGATCACATCAGCGTGGGGGTGAAAAAGGGCTACCTGGCGCGGGATTACCAGATGAGCCTGGCGGAGCAGACTCGCGAGGACTGCCGGGGCAACTGCTATGCCTGCGGCATCCTGACCACCTTTGCCGGCCTCCGCAGCCAGACCCCCGCCGGGGCGTGGGAGTGCCCGCCGGTTGCGCCAAAGGCCCGG
>CAYNKW010000509.1:0-2717 GCA_964397845.1 uncultured Anaerolineae bacterium | reverse complement strand
TCCTCGCATGACTGGTTCCCTGTTTGCACTGTCCTGGACCCTTTGTCCTGGGGCCTGCAAAGTGCACTTTAGTCCTACCCCTAATGTGCAATAAAGTCATACCGCCCCTTGGACTGAAGAGCATGGATCTTCATCACGGACACTTCGCCGGAGGGTCCAAGAAGTTGCCCGCCTGTTGCCCATAACGTCCGTAAATGTCAGATTTGCCGCTTTTTCGCTCTCTTGAACACATCTCTAACCTATGCTTGCGGTCTTTAGGGTAGCAAGGGGCTCAGAAAAAAATAACCATCCCAGTCCTTGACATAAAGGCGTGATTTTAGAGCGTTTTTGCTCTTTTATGGTAACTGTTGGGACAATTTATTTTTTCCACGTCCCCAAACTCACCCCCTGACTCGTGGGCAAGCTGACCGATGATTCCCAGGATGCCTGGAGGGCGGCACGACTTTGTTGCACTTTGGGGGTAGGACTTAATTGCACTTAGCAGGCCAAAGGACCCAGGGCGGTCAGCACCTGTCCTGGACCGACAGGCCCCTGGTCCTTTGGCCCAGGGACAAAGGGTACAGGGTACAGGGTCGCTCCGCTCCTCAGAATGACAGAGCGCTGCCAACTGACTGGCGACGTGTCACTTTTGCCATAATGCGTTACTCTCGCCACCCAGGCCCCGGTGAAAAAGGGATGGCTGCCAATAGGGGCATGAAGCAGCCTGTTGAGCAGAGGCCGGTGCGCCTCCATCCTCCGAAAAGGAGTTGTCTATGAACCAACGCGAATACCGCACCCTGATCCTCGCCGGCTTGCTGCATGACGTCGGCAAGCTGCTTAACAAGCCTGGAGGTGGACCGCACGAGGAGATTGGAGAGGCTTTTCTTCGGCGCCCTCCCTACGCAGATCTGCTTCAGGAGCAAAAGTTCGTTGAGGATCTCGACTTCCAACTGCTTTGCCACCTCGTAAGGTGGCATGCACCCTACGAGGGAGCGCCCCCAGCACCCGAGGTATACGAATCTTTGCAGGGGCGCCTTTCGCGTGCTGACACACTCTCCTCTGGTGAGCGATCGTGGGAAAAAATCCCACGAGGGGAGTGGAGAGAAGCCAGTGCTCGGGCCCTTGATACGCTCTTTGCCTCGCTGGAACTGGGACGGCCTCTGGACGATGAGCGACCTGCATATCGCCCGGCCCCGCTGCATCCCAAGGTGGCTTTCCCCCAATCGGACGTGGAACCGCTGGAGCAAGCAGACTACGAGGACGTGATCCGGGGTTTCAAAACGGGATTTGAGTACGCGCTTCAGAGAGCGCAGAACTGGGCGGAGCTAGAAGCGTGGATCTACTCGTTGCTTGAGCGCTATACTTGGGCAGTGCCAAGCGATGTGCGTCGCAAGCAGCCCGAGGTCTCTCTCTTCGATCACGCCCGCACCAGTTGCGCCATCGCGGCTGCCTTGTGTATTCGCGATCAGCCCGAGTTTGCCGGCATCAAGCCTCCGCGTTCTACGTTTCTGCTCATCCAGGGCGACATCTCTGGCGTGCAGGACTACATCTATACCGTGACTAACGTCGGCCCTGGAGGTGTGGCCAAGCGGCTGCGAGCGCGGTCATTCTTTATCACCGCCTTGACCGAAATAGTCGCCCATCGTCTACGCGACGAACTCGTGCCCGGCTATCCCTTGCCCATCGCGGCTCAGATTTTCGGTGGCGGCGGGCAATTCGTGCTGCTGGCACCCGATCTTTCACCGGTGCGAGAGAACCTGGACGAGATCCGGCACGAGGTCAACCGGTGGCTGTGGGACGAGTTCCAGGGTGACCTGGCGTTGGTGGCGGAGTATCTTTCCCTCACGCAAGATGACCTTCTGATCGAAGAAGGCAACATCTGCGAGGCGCTGGATACGGTGAAGGGTCTCGTCGAGGCAGCCAAGCAACGCCGGCTGGGCGATCTGCTCCAGGATGAGGACGGGTGGATCGAGGACGCCTTCAAGTGGGAGGCCAAGGCGTACCCCAACGGCGACTGCCCCAGTTGCGAGCGGCTGCCGGCCCGAGCCGAGGAAGGCGCCGAGGTAGACGACCGCCTCTGCCCGCGCTGCCATCAAGATCGCGTGCTCTCCGAGCGGATCGTGAGCGCGCGTTACATCGCCTACTTCCGAGGCCCGGTGCCGCAGACGGCAGGCCCAAGAGACACCGATTGGCTCAAGAACCGCACGCTGACCCTCTTTGACGGCGAGGCCGCCCGCCACGCGGTGCTCCTGCGCGACCTGGCCGATCTGGAGCGGATCGAACCTCGACCCTACCAGCTCGACGGCTTTGGCTACGAGCGGCCCACGCCCAAAGGGCCGGCGCTGGTGCGCCACTTTGCCAACCACGTGCCGCGCTTCGATTCTCTTCAAGACCTGACAGCTTTCTGCACCGATGAGAGGAGCTGCGCCTATGGCCGCTACACCGATGATGATACCTGCGGCATCCGGGTGCGGCCCGATGGCTCTTACGTCCAGGCAGATCACTTTCCCATCCTGCAGACCTTCGGCTGCCTCTCGGCAGCCGCGGCGGAGCAGGCCAAGCCGGACGGGGAGGCGTTCCACGGCGCTCAGTTGCTGGGCGTGCTGCGCGCCGACGTGGATAACCTGGGCTCGCTCTTTCACAAAGGCATCGGTGAGGTCAAGAGCCTCTCCCGCCTGGCCACCCTCAGCCGCATGACCGACCTCTTTTTCAGCGGCTGGGTGGACGAGACACTCAAC
>CAYNKW010000508.1:0-2723 GCA_964397845.1 uncultured Anaerolineae bacterium | reverse complement strand
TTGAAAGGTGTAGCAGGTGTGCTACTGCTGGCCGGGCTGGCGGTGGTGCTAACAGCCTGCAAGCCCAAAGAGATTGAGTTACCCTTCGAGACCATTGAGCGACTTGACACATCTGTAACCGGCGAAATATGGGAGGCTAGGGAACCTGGACTGATGGTCATAGCCACCTTGGAAGATCTGGCTCAGATAGACGATCTTTTCACCAAAGATGCTCAAGCACAGTTGCGTGAAATGGATTCTGATATCCACTTCGCCGTTGCTGCCTTTCTGGGTTGGCAAGGTAGCGGCCACGAGGGGATATGGATTGAGCAAGTTGTTCGTCGCGGGGATCAGATTGCTGTACATGTCCGAGTTGGCAGACCAGGGGGAACAAGCGTAGTAACTTCACCTTATCATCTGGTGGAAGTACGAAAGGAGGGGAGCTGGGGCCGAACGATTCGTTTCACACTGTACTTGGACGGGACAGCCGCCACGTCGCTGACCCATTTTATCCCTTGATCGTTCAAATCACGACCCACGAGAGAGTTCTCGGAAAGTGGTTGCTGTGGAGAACACAACAACGAATCTGAAATGAAACGAATGGTCGAGTGGGGCGCAATTCGCTTCTTTCTCAATTCGTTGTCGTGTTTGTGGGAGCAAAACAGACTTTCCGAGAACTCTCACGAAGCAAAGGAGGTATTTCGATGAAACGCAAACCGTTGATTCTGTTGGCTGTGGTGACGGTCGCTCTGGCACCGTTGCTGTTTCAAGGCATATCCAGCACTGCTCGAAGCGATACGACGTTTGATTCCCCTGTTCCTACCCCACCGGTTCCGCCGACGCCAACCCCACTTCCGCCCTCCGCCGAAGCTCAGAAAGCGCTCCTGTACGTTTCCGAGAGGGAAGGCATCCCCACTGAGGGACTACTGATCATCAATGACTACGAGCGGGCCTTCCCCCTCATCGGGTGCGCCTTCCGCGCCGTCACTATCCTGGACATCCGCACGACCGAGGGTCAGGCGTACAGTGTGTTGGTAGACCTGACCAACGGTCGCATTGAGGAGGACGTGAACGGTGTGGAAGCGGCCGAGGAGGCCGCCTACCAGGCCAGATACGGCAAGTTTCACCCCTCTTTGTATGAGCGCTTGCAGAAGGTGGGCGATGACGACTTGTTGCCCGTCGCCATCTGGGTGGCTGGCGACGCCAAAGTCCGCACGCGGGAAGAAGTGTTCGCCGAGCTGGCGGCCCGGTACCCCGAGGTCGCGACCGCGATGGAACACGGGAGGAAGCCCTTTGAGGTGGATGACCCCGCCCTGGCCCAGGAGATCCGCGGGGAATACCGGCGCATGCTGGCCGAGGACACGGCGGTTCGAGTGGGATCGCTGATGGACCATCTCAGCCAGCATGGTTTTGAGGTCAGGACATACGGGGCGATGCCCTCGGTCACCGCTGTCCTGCCTAAGAAGGTGATCGAAGAACTGGCCGAGCGGGATGATGTGGGACTCATCTACCTGATCGAAGAGCAGGTCTCATTTTCTACGGACACGGCTGTCCCCACCGACCGGGCGCTCGCTGGCTGGGAGCGAACCTTCAGCGGATGGGGTGGGCTTGTCGCTGCTGCGGTGCTGTGGGGGCTTGCGCTGCCACTGGTCTATCTCTTGTGGCGAGCAGACAGGCCGATAGGGAAAAAGCTGCTGTGGGTTGTCCTTGTCACGGCGATGGTGCTCACACTGCCCCTGCTCTACCTGGCCGCCTGCCAACCCCGGGAAAACGAGCTGTCGTTCGAGGCTGTCGAGCGACGCGACTGGCCCGGTAGTGGAAGAGAGTGGGAGGCAAGAGAACCCGGCTTGATGGTTATAGCCACCTCGGAAGATCTGGCTCAGATAGATGACCTCTTTACCGAGGACGCTCAAGCACAATTGTGCGAAGTGGACTTTAACGTCTACTTCGCCGTTGCTGCCTTCCTGGGATGGCAAGGTAGCGGCCACGAGGGGATATGGATCGAACAAGTCGCCCGCCGGGGAGAAGGTGTTGCTGTGCATGTCCGAGTGGGCAAGCCAGGGTGGACAAGCGAGGTAACCTCCCCCTACCACCTGGTGAAAGTACGAAAGGAGGGAGACTGGAACCGAAACATTCGTTTCACGCTTTACTTGGACGGGACAGCCGCCACATCGCTGTCCCATTTCATCCCTTGATCGTTCAAATCACGACACTTGAAGCAAAGGAGGTATTGCCATGAGACACAAGCTGTTGATTCTCTTAGCCGTAGTGACAGTCGCCCTGACGCCGTTGCTGTTTCAGGGCGGGATTGGCATCGCTCAAAATAGCACGGCGTTCGATTCTCCTATTCCCATCCCACCGGCCTCACCAACACCAACCCCGCCACCGCCCTCCACTGAAGCCCAGAAAGCGCTCCGATACGTCTCCGAGCGAGAGGGCGTCTTCGTTGATGGACTGTTGATCATCAACGACTACGAGCGGGCCTTCCCGCTCATCGGGCGCACCTTCCGGCCGGTGTAGAGGCAGCTGAGGAGGCCGCCTACCAGGCCAGATACGGCAAGTTTCACCCCTCTTTGTATGAGCGCTTGCAGAAGGTGGGCGATGACGACTTGTTGCCCGTCGCCATCTGGGTGGCTGGCGACGCCAAAGTCCGCACGCAGGAAGAAGTGTTCGCCGAACTGGCAGCCCAGTATCCCGAGGTTGCGGCCGCGATAGAGCGCGGGAGGAAGCCCTTTGAGGTGGAT